>NZ_CP040840.1:3310000-3315000 GCF_006874765.1 Leptospira weilii | reverse complement strand
ACACGTATTATGGGGCGGGAGTTTGCGCTCGGGAAAAGGTGAGATCCATCCTTTTCTTTCAAAATAAAAAGGAAAAATTTCCCCCTGAGTTGATTCTTACGGACAGCGGTTCCAAAACGAGTGCGGCGCTGGTTCGCGTTTTGGTTCACGAAAAATGCAGTTTCGTTCCGGATGTGGAACCGACCGATTCAAACCTCATTCGGGAAAAGATTACGAAAGGAATCGGTTCTCACATGCTTTTCGGGGACAATGCGCTTTTGGCAAAATGGGACCCAAAATTTTACGAGGTAAAAGACTTAGCTCAATGGTGGAATGAAATCACAGGTCTCGGTTTTATCTTTGCACTTTGGGCGAGTAAAAAAGCTTTGAAAGTGGACGATTCCGTGTTTATTCAATCTTTGGAATATGGAATTTCTCATATGGAAGAGATTATCTCTCACGAGTCCAGACTTTCTCCGGTTTTGGTGCGGGAGTATCTTACGAAGGAACTTCACTACAAAATTACGGAAAAGGATCGCAAAGGGTTTCTTCTTTTCTCGGAAAAATGTAGGAAGTTGGATCTTTTGTAAAAGGAAACGACCGACTTTGTTTGCCTAACGTGAGCTCCGTATAACAAAATGCGAAAGCGACCGCTTGTTTTCGAATATCATTTTCATACGTCCGAGTAGTAATGCCGATCCATAGAGAGGCATTCGCTGAGTTAACGCCATCCATAGAGAGTGTTTCAGCCAACGAACAGCCAACGCGTCGTGAGTGTCTCACAACTTGTTGTGAAATCAACGCGATCCATAGGAAGCATAACGTTACCCACAAATTGAAAAGGTTTTTAGAATCAGAAAGATCAAAAACTGATATTTTTCAAGTGCTCCGACAAGAATGAGGCTTTTTACTTGCAAAAAGTATGATTTTCTGATAGAGAAAAATCTCCCGAGGCCTTTTCGCGCGGACCCGCAGAGAGCGAAATCGAGTTTATCTGAGAACTCCTATGTGAATTAAACGGCGAAAAACAGTTTGAAAGCCAATCGGGAATAAATGTCACGAACGGTAGTATAGGGAAGATCGTTTTGGAATTTAGAGCGTGTCCCAAAACTATTCGATCTTATCAGAATCTCCGCGGATCGCTGTAATTGTTCCTACGTTTTGGGAAAAACTCTTAATTCCTTATTGATGAGGAGAATCATTTTTTCTTGATTTAAAGTTTAATAAATAACTGTGATTCTATAATCCCAGGAATTGTTTCCGGTTTTTTCGATCGTTTCTGCTAAAGGCAAACGATAACTGAGTTTACCTAAATTCACATCCCCACGATTGGATCTGCATACGGACGCGATTGGGAAGTTCACTTTAAACAAAATAGAACTTGTACGCAATAAACGAAGCGTTTCGGAATAAATTTTTTTTTCACCGTCTTTCTTCAGAGTCTCGGGCGCGCGGCTGATCGCGGGAATTTCCCTTTTTACGTAGATCGTATTTCCTTTTTTACGAACCTGAACCTTTCCGAGCATGGCGTTTTCGATTTGAGAAAGTTCCTGAAATTCCACTTTATAGTAAACCTTCGCTTTTTCTCGGAATAAACTCGGATCGGTTTCCGGAATTACGATCTTTTGATAGGTATAATCCTTGAGGGAAATGTTTCTAGAAAAAAAACCTTTATTGAGTCTTCCTAAAATTTCGTCTTTTTGCGTGGGAAGAAATTTGATCAGGGATTCGTCGGAATTCCTGCGGGTCGGAACTATATAAGAAACCTCTAATGTTCCCGAGAAATCGTGATTGATCGTCAATGTTTCTTCATAATCGAAACAATTGGAAAAAAATAATAACAGAATCGCGGAGAGGAAAAATTTATAAATCCGGCCGGAAAAGGGGCTCATGCATCAAATCTGAGAGAGAAAAGGATTTCCGTCAAACGAAAAGAGATTTGAGGTTTGTGTCATTGTAAACCAGGCGGATTTGAACACAGGAGCTTTTCTCCTTTTTGAGAGAAATAAATCGGTTCAAAGGCGCGATTGATAAGGTGTTCCGGGGCACGTAATTCGAAATCGGATTCATAAAAAGTATAGCGGAATTCATCTCCGAAACGCGGAAAGAATTCCTTCTTTGATTTTGGTCATAATTCCGGGTTGAGAACGGAGTCCGTGTTTTTTCAAGAAGGATTCTACGTATTGAAAGACGTCGTCTTCCGCGCGATCTCCCATTACCAGACAGGCGTGACCGTAGTCTTCGGAAGAACCATTTGCTTTGGAGATTACTCTAAATTCTTTTTTTTTGGAACTTGCGTTTTCGTAAACGGAACGGACTGCTTCCGGAGTCGCGATGACGTCTTTTTCGCCTGCGATAAACAAAGCGGGAACGGAAATATTTTTCTGGAGTTGGATGTAATCGTAAAATCCGTTGAGAGAGTGCATTTGCTTTGTTTCGATCCAGTGCATAAATTGTTCCGTGACTCCGTCCGAAATATTCTCGATTGCGTTCTTCATAATTTTCTTCACCGTTTTGGATGAAGTCACCTTAGGGTTGTAAAGAATTTCGTCGATCGGAGTATAAAGTTCTCCCGCTAAAGGAGCTAGGATGGAGGCTCCGAATTTCAGATCCAACATCTTTCTCGCACGGGGAAATCGGGAAAGAAGTCCGATCAATGTGATACCGATATGGTTCAGATTTCCAGGACCGCCTAAGGATACGAAGGCGGCGATGTCCTTCGTATCCTTTTTATGCTCGGACATACAAAAATGAGAATATAAAATCATCGCGCCCATCGAATGTCCCACATAGGAAACGCGCTCGGAGCCGGTAATTTTTTTCACCTTTTCGAACATCGCAGGAATGTCGTATTTTACGATATCATCGAACGTGAAGTCTTCGTAACGAGTTGGGCTTTCGTGATAGGATCGTCCGCAACCTCGAAGAGAAACCGCAAATACGTCGTAACCTCTGAGTTTAAGATAATAAGGGAGGGAATGTCTTCTGTCTAAGTCGACCACGAACTTGTTTGTTGCGATTCCGTGAACGACCAACACGGGCGCCAATTGCTGATTTGGTTGAGGAGGAATATGTCTGTGGAGAGCCAAATTCCATCCGTCCTTCGTTTTCGCAAAATGAACTTCGTCCGCAATGTCCTCTTGTCCGTATAATTTTCCAATCCAGTTTAAAAGAAGAGGATGGATGATGAGAATTAAGATCAGGATTCCGGTGAAGATGAAGGCGAGCGTGGAAGCAAACAACGCGAAAAAAAGAAGAATAAAGAACGTAGTCGCTAAGTAGACCGGACTTCTACGATTCTTGAGAATTGCGATCACAGAATTAAAAATAATGGAAAATCTGAAATGTCAAGAAATAGAAGCTGCTTGCCCGAAAAATCGAAGAAAAGAATCTGGTGAGTACAACGTGTCTCAAACTCCGGAATACAAACTCTATACTTCGCCGAATGGATGGTATTCCATGGTGATTCCCGCACATTGGATCCACATGGTCATCGAAGGGATTCCCGCATTTTTCGAGGAAAACGGAAGTGGCGCTCTTCAAGTCTATGCTTTTGAGAATAAATCCGGAAGCTATGATCTCGGAGAAGAATTGAAAAGATATCTCGAAACGCACAAAATCGATTTCGAAGAAGATAAGATTGCGTCTTTCGAAAACGAAGAGGGCAACAAGATTATGGCTTGCGAATTCGTGAAGGAGGAACGTTTCTGGATGGTCTATATGATCGCCAATCAAAAGAGAATGACTCTTCTTACGTATAACAGCGACGAGATGCCTCCAAATTATCTTGTTAGCGAACTTGCTACCGTTATCAGCTCTATTCGATTTTTATAATATTATTTAAGCTTCCGGGCGGTCTTCACATTCTACTTTCGATTCGGCATATAAATTTTAGCTATCTGGTTATAAAGTATAACAGGCTTTTATCCAAAAAAATTTTCCTACTCATCCCTACATAATAGAGTGTCCAAAATTCTGCGCCTAAAAGCGGGATTTGTACTCAAATTAATGGAACTCTATTTTATAGGGATCAGTAAAAGAGCCCCCGGAGTTGGTCGAGTCGTTTCTTCCGGAACGATGGAGACAAATCGGTTAAAGAGTCGAAAAATATTGGGTTTGATCTTTGAATTCGGCATTTGTTTTCTATTTCGGACAAGTCTCAAATAAATTTTTCTAACAAATGAGTACATACTACCGATCCCTACATAATAGAGTGTCCAAAATTCTGCGCCTAAAAACGGGATTTGTACTCAAATTAAGGGTATTCTATTATGTAGGGATGAGTAAAACCGATCAACAAAAAGATTCTTCTATCTAATAACTGTATACGAATCGAAACAAGCGTAAAAATTTTGGAATAAACGAACGAGAGAATAATTCTATAAGAAATGATTTTGTTCTTTAGATTTTAATAAATTAAAAGTCCTAACAGTAATAATGGGTTACGATAGGTATTCGATGAGTTTGATTTTAAGTTGGAGTTTGTTCTAAACTCGTTTTACTTAAGAAAGCTGTATACGGCTCTTGTTTTAATGTCCGCTTAAAAAATACTCTGCGATTCTGAATCTCTAATTGATAGTATACTGAGAGTGGTCTAACAATGAGCAATATAGTTAAATAATTTACTAGTTGTTAGCTTCTCCTATTCTGAAACTTTTGTCTTTGACTGATATCGGGCTGTTGGATATAGAAGCATAAAAAAATTGATTTTGTTTGAAGCTACTAATGAATGATTGGAATTGTACTGTATAAATGTCTCAAGAGGTAAGTCGAAAAAATAAAAATAAATTCCTAGGACAGTTTTTTACACCCGAAAGGGTTGCCGGTTTCCTGGTAGATTGGATTTTGGGGGCTGAACGTATCGCTTCCCAAGAAGGTTTGAAACGTATACTGGACCCCGCGATTGGAAACGGAATATTTTTCGAAAGTGTTCTTGATAAACTTCCTAATCTCGATGCCGAATGGGTTGGCTTTGATTTGGATACGCAATGCCTGAGTGCTAGTCGTAGCGCACTTGAAAA
>NZ_CP040840.1:3265000-3305000 GCF_006874765.1 Leptospira weilii | reverse complement strand
GCGACCGAGGCCGCATCTTTTTGCCTACGATATGGATTCGAACAATTCAAACTTTCAAAGGTGGTTTCTTTCACTTCCGTTAAAAATGCACGTTCTAGGTCGGTTATGAAAAGAATTGGACTTAGGGAAATTGGCTTGTTCCAGCACCCGGAACTTCCCAATGAACATAGTTTATCCGAACACGTTCTTTACCAAATCACGCATTCGGAGTGGATGGAATCTAAGGATTTATGATGGATTTGCTTTTGAAAGAAGATCGGCTCCATTTGTAAAAAGTTATATTCCATAACCCCACAAGTATTTGGCTCCGAAGATAAAAATCTGTCGGAATTACGACAAAATCCTCTGTGAAACTTAGTTCCCACAACGCGCCCCTTAAGGAAGCGTTGTGCCTGAGTGTCCCTTATTTTTGGGTGGAAGGTTCGGGAAATTTTTCTCTATCAGAAAATGATACTTTTTGCAAGTAAAAAGTATCATTCTTGTCGGAACACTTGAAAAATATCAGTTTTTGATCCTCATTATCCCAAAATCCTTTTTAATTTGTGGGGTTGGTTATGACTATATTCGAGTAGAATTTTCTATATCCCAAGCGAGAATAAATTGAAGATCGCTTTAAGGCCTCTCTATTTGATTTAGAGTGTGGAAACGAACAAAAGGACGGAAAGTAGAAGACAAAGAGGAGAATAATAAGCGGTGTCGTTTTTTGCAAATTTCGTATCTCGAATCTTTTTGAAAAAGCCGAGAAGTCGAAAATCTCCGATTGCTCTGAGTAAAAACGTCGCGGATAAAAAGTACGTTCCGTATTGAAAAACGTATCGGAAAATTCCGAATGAAACCTGTAGACCGATCGGAAATAAGGCCGCTAATAATAAAAGGATTCCTACTATTGCGGTGGCAAACCTTCCGGGTTGAAATGCCGGTTTGCCTTGTATTTCCGGAATAACCCGATTATTGGTTCCAATTTTTCCTTTCACCACCCAATAAAAATGAATTCCGGAAAGGGCGAATAAAATCAAACTGGAAGTCCAGGAGGCGATTTGAATAAAAAGCATGGGACGATTTACTGAAGGAGTTCTATCGCTGTGGCGGATTCGCGATTTTGATTTTGATACAACTTCATTAACAGACGAGCCAATTCTTTTTTTTCACCTTCGGTAAAGCCCCGATATAAATTGTTCACGATAGACCTGGAAATTCCGAGCAGCACGGGTCGAATGGAAGACGCCTTAGGAGTAAGTTCCAAATGGACGATTCTCTGATCTTCCGAATCTTTCGTTCTCGATACAAATCCCAACACTTCCAGCTTATCGACAAGAGCGGTTAATGTGGATTTGTCTCGATTGATCATCTTGGCGATTTCCTGCATTTGCGCTTTTTTCTTTTTTACGAGTGCGAACAGGATATCCGCATGAGTGGTTGTTAACGGACTTAATCCCTTTTCTTTCAATTCTAGGTTTAGATGTTTGTGAAATTCGTCTCGAATTCTCGAGATCATATAGATGATCAGTCTAGGACTCATATTTTACCTAATTTTAGAATATTTTTCTATCAGGCGAATTGATATAGATAAATCACTTCCCCTACCGCGGCCGCTTTTGCGGACCCTTCGGTTTCAAAAGTCATTTTCAGAGTCATTCTCGCTGTGCCTCTTAGGTCTTTCAGCTCTACCAACTCCGCTCTAATCCTCAATTTGCTTCCTACTTTTACCGGTTCTAAAAACCGAAGTTTTTCCATCCCATAATTAATTCCCATCTTAATATTCTTTAATTCTAATATTTGGGATAAGAGATATGGGGCCATGGATAAGGTAAGATAACCGTGTGCGATCGTCCCTCCGAAAGGGGATTCTTTTGCCGCTCGATTTGGGTCCGTGTGAATCCACTGATGGTCCAAGGTTGCGTCTGCGAATTTGTTGACCTGTTCCTGAGTTACTGTGTGATAATCGGAAACCCCGATTTCTTTTCCGGTATAGGCCTCTAATTCTGCAAAACTGGACAATACTACCTTAGCCATGCTTTTCTCCTTTTACTCCGTTTTGTTTTTTAATTTTTCCGTAAGATGTTCAAAAATTTCTGATTCTAAAATGGACAAATCGATATTATCCTGAAGGCCGCGCGCCTTTCCGGAATAGATCGCTTTCCAGACGATTTCTCCGCTATCGACATCGATTGCTTTCACCGTGACTTCTAGAATCGAATTTCCGGAAGCGGTTCCGTAATCCGTCACTTCCGCAAATACGACTACGTCGCCTTGGAGCTGTTTGGCGATTTGTATTCCTTTCTCCTCGCTGAAGGAATTGTCCGTCGCAAACGCGGATCGAAACTGTTTTTCCGCGTTGTATTTTTCTTGGATCTTCCCTCCGTATTTGAGGATAGCCATTTCTAATTTTTCATAACTTCTGGACTCTAAAAATTTCCTTTGCTCCGCGTTCTCATTTTTTATCAACCAGCTGGATCGGATCCGAACCGGAAAAATTACGTGCCGTATTTTTTTTTCCGGTGTGAAACCTTTGCGAACGAATACCGTTCCCAAGATGGAATTTTTCGAAGACGAACATTGAAGGAATACAAAAAGGAGCAGTACGTAAAAAAGACTTTTGAAAGAGGGAATGAGATTTCTCTTCCGGGAAAAATAAAATGAATCGTAAGTAATGGACAAATCGTTTTCCCTTCTTCGTTTCATTACTACCAGTTGCCAGATATATCATTTGTCTATTCGTTTTTTATCAATGAGGTTTGAGATTTTTGGCCTCGGATCGAAATCCCAATTTAGGATATTTCCAATCTATCATAAAGGGCGGACTCGGAAGAGATATATCCCGACTTCGATTTCTATTACGAAAAGATACAAACCGCAAAACTAAAAACGTTGTGCTTTTTAAAACTCCTGCAATCGTTTTCGCTTGAGAATACTTGATTTTCTTTGGGGTGGCTCTTGCTCGTTTCGATTTGGTTTTGTCTTGGAGGTTCTTGTATTTTTTATGGAGAATTTTTTCTTCTTAGGGTCGAATCTTAGATCAAGCGGAAGTGCTTCCGTTCTGGGGAATGGTGCGGAAACATTCGATCCAAAAAACAATCCGTTTGAATTTCAGGTTGACAGGTTATATACAAACGAGAGTGTAATTGATGCTATGAATCCGGTTCTAATAGTAGCATGTGGTAAACAAAATGCCAGCTTATACGATTTCAATGAATAGCGCTCCCGAACACCTTGGCCCGTTATTGATTCAATTTTTATTCGGAGTCGGATTCTCCGCTCTGATTCTTACCCTTGCCATACTCATCGGTCCGAAAAAAAAATCGAAGCCGCAAGACGCATTTGAGTGCGGAGTGCAGTATTACGGAGACGCGAGAGGATTGTTTAATATCAAGTTTTATCTGGTCGCGGTTCTTTTCATTCTCTTCGACATTGAGGCGGTCTTTTTGTTTCCTTACGCGGTCAATCTGATCGGATTCAAAAACGCTGGGCTCGGTTTTTTTCTCGTCTTCGAGATGTTTGTGTTTGTCCTGACCTTGGTTGTGGGTTTATACTATATCTGGAAGAAAGGAGCGCTGGAATGGGATTGAGTGATTTGAGTAAAGCTCCGGGTCAGGTCCTGGGAGACATGCTCCAGCTCGGAAACATCGAATCCGTGATTCAATGGGGAAGGGGCAACTCCCTTTGGCCTTTTCCCTTCGCTACCGCTTGTTGCGGAATCGAATATATGAGTACTGCCTGTTCCGATTACGACATCGCTCGTTTCGGGGCGGAACGTCCTTCGTTTTCTCCGCGTCAGGCGGACATGATTCTCGTATTGGGGACGATCACATACAAGATGGCTCCCGTTCTTCGACAGATTTACGATCAAATGGCGGAACCCAAGTTCGTCATTAGCGTCGGGGCTTGCGCTTCCTCCGGGGGAATGTTCAACACCTACGGAGTTTTGCAGGGGGTGGACCGAATTCTTCCGGTGGATATATATGTCCCCGGTTGTCCTCCCAGACCGGAAGCGATTTTAGACGCACTCGTTAAATTGCAGACGAAACTAAAAACCCAGGGACTGGAAGCGAGACGTCAGGAAGTGATGCAAAAAATCCAGGAATTGAACGAAAGAAATAAACCCCTGGTCGTACGATGAAAGAAGAAATAGAGCGTTTCCTCAAAGAAAAATTTCCGCATTTTTTGGACGTACAAGAACCGATCGTCTCCAACGTTCCGGTTTTTTATCTAAAGGCCGAAGGCATTGTTCCCGTATTGAACGCTCTTAAAAATCATCCGACACTGAATTATAATTTTCTAAACGACTTAACCGCGGTGGATTGGCTCGGAAAAAAAGAACCCCGATTCGAAGTCAATTATCTGCTTCGTTCCGGAAATAAGGCCGCGAGCAAAATTCGGATCAAGGTTCGGGTCGAAGACGGGGAATCTGTTCCCAGCGTGACTAACGTTTATAAGGGAGCCAACTGGCCGGAAAGGGAAGTATATGATCTTTTCGGAATATCCTTTATGGGTCATCCGAACCTGGATCGGATTTTGATGCCCGACAATTTTCAAGGACATCCCTTGCGGAAGGATTTTCCGTTGGAAGGATTCGGTCAGGATTATCTGATCGAGGACCTTCTTCATATCCACGTGAACGAGGATATTACCAAGGAAGGAGGGAAGAAGTAATATGATGTACGAAAAGACAGCGGAACATTTCCAACAGAAATATAAAAATCTTCCCGAAGGGCATCTTCTTGTAAACCTCGGACCTTCCCATCCGGCGACGCACGGAATTTTGCAAAACGTGATCCAGATTGACGGGGAAAGAATCGTGGAAGCCGAGTCCGTGATCGGATATGTGCATCGTTGTTTTGAAAAATTAGGAGAACGTTATACATACAATCAGTTCCTGGTCTGCACGGATCGGATGAACTACGTTTCCACTCCGCTAAACAACATCGGTTGGATTCTCGCGGTGGAAAAGATGATGCAAGTGGACGTGCCGGATCGCGTAACGTATGTGAGAATGATCATCTCCGAACTTTCCCGGATCATGGATCATATCATCTGCACGGGTATTCTCGGAGTGGATCTCGGGGCCTTTTCCGGAATGTTGCACCTTTTTCATCATCGCGAAAATATCTATCAAATTATTGAAAAACTCACCGGTGCGAGATTAACTACTACGTTTTGTAGAATCGGCGGACTCGAAAGAGATATCTATCCCGACTTCGCGAAGGAAATCAAACTCGTTTGTAAGGGACTGAAGCCCGCGATCGAGGAATTCAATAGTCTTCTTTTAAAGAATAAAATTTTTCTGGGACGCACCGAAGGAATCGGAGGAATTTCCGCCGAAAACGCGATCGCCTACGGGTTTACCGGGCCGAATCTCAGAGCCGCGGGAGTGGATTGGGACGTTCGTAAGGACGAGCCCTATCTATTGTATGATAAAGTCGACTTCGACGTTCCGGTCGGAGAGGACGGAAGCGTTCTGCACCGCAGTCTTGTGAGAATGGAAGAGATGCGTCAGTCGATCCGGATCATCGAACAGCTGATAGACGGAATCCCGACCGGACCCTGGCACGCGGATCTTCCGCATGCGTATCTTCCCGAAAAGAACAAAGTCTACAACAACATGGAAGAGTTGATCTATCACTTCAAAATCATCATGCACGGAGTCAAAGTTCCTCCGGGAGAACACTACATGGCGACGGAAGCCGCCAACGGAGAACTCGGATTTTACATCGTATCCGAAGGGGAAAAATCTCCCTGGAGAGTTCACGTTAGACGCCCTTGTTTCTGGTATTATCAATCGTTTGCGGAATTGGTTCGGGGAGGGCTTCTCGCCGATTCGGTTGCGACGATGAGTTCTTTGAACGTGATCGCGGGGGAGTTGGACTGCTGATGAGCTACAAGTTTAGCGAAGAATCCGAAAAAAGATTCCAAAAGATGTTGGAAGTGTTTCCGGACAAACGCTCTCTTGTTCTCCCTTGTTTGTATATTTTACAGAGAGAAAACGGCTTTGTGGATCAGGACGGAATGAATTATATCGCGGACCGTCTGGGAGACCCGATTTCTCTCGCGCAAGTTTACGGTGTCGCGACGTTCTATACTCTCTACAACAAAAAACCGGTGGGTAAGTATCATATTCAAATTTGCGGAACTTCGAGCTGTTATCTGCGAGGAAGCGACGAAATCGAAAAACATATTTGCAAACGTTTGGGAATTCATACGGGACAGACGACTCCGGACGGTAAGTTCACTTTGGAAGAAGTGGAATGTCTGGGCGCCTGCGGTTACGCTCCGATGGTCCAGATAGGCGATGATTTTTACGAGCAACTGACTCCCGAAAAAGTGGACCGGATTCTCGATAACCTGAACTGACAAAAGGAAACCCTTATGGCGGAAATGAAACTTCTTACGAAATACATAGACAACCCTCAGTCCGCCAAACTCGAGTTTTACGAATCGGTTCACGGATACGACGGTTTAAAAAAAGCGCTTTCGATGAAACCGGACGACATCATCGCCGAGGTGAAAAAATCCGGACTCCGAGGAAGGGGGGGCGCGGGATTTCCGACCGGACTCAAGTGGTCTTTCATTCCGAAAGACATTCCGAAACCGAAATATATCATCTGCAACGCAGACGAAGGCGAACCGGGAACATTCAAAGATCGTAAACTGATCGAGAACCTTCCGCACCAGATCATAGAAGGGATGATCATCGGAGCGAAAGCCATCGGTTCGAACAAAGGATTCTTTTACATTCGGGGAGAATTTCAAAAAGGCGCCAAAACCATGCAGAAGGCGATCGACGAAGCCTATGCGAAGGGTTATCTCGGACAAAACATTCTCGGAAGCGGATTCGACTTCGATCTGATTTTATACGAAGGCGCGGGCGCCTATATCTGCGGAGAAGAAACCGCGCTCATCAATTCTCTCGAAGGTAGGAGGGGCCATCCGAGACTCAAACCTCCTTTTCCCGCCGTTTCGGGACTGTATCGTTCTCCGACCGTGGTCAATAACGTGGAAACTTTTTCAGCGATTCCTCATATCCTAGACAAGGGAGCGGATTGGTATTCCAAGATCGGAACCGAAAAATCTCCGGGTACGAGGCTTTTCAGCGTGTCGGGTCACGTAAAACGTCCGGGCGTTTACGAAATCGAATTAGGAACTCCTTTATTAGAACTTGTGAATGATCTTTGCGGAGGAATCGTGGACGACAAACCTCTCAAGGCGATCATTCCGGGCGGATCTTCGGTTCCGATTTTGACGGCGGAAGAATGCAAAACCGCGAATATGGATTTCGAATCGATGGCGGCTCACAAGACCATGCTCGGTTCGGGAGCGGTCATCGTTCTCGCGGAAGGCGCGGACATCGTGGAAACCACGTATCGTTTTGCGAGATTCTACGCCCACGAATCCTGCGGTCAATGTACTCCTTGCCGCGAAGGAACTCACTGGGTTCGGGACATTCTTTATAAAATCCGAGAAGGAGAAGGAACGACCAAGGACATCGAATTGATTCTTTCTCTTTCCAGAAATATGGAAGGCGGAACTACGATCTGTCCTCTTTCCGACGCTTGTGTGGGAGCGGTGCGCCCCGCGATCCAAAAGTTTCGCGCCGAGTTTGACGCAAGATTGAAAGAAAAACCGACGCCCGTTCCCGATCATCCGAGAAGAAGAAAGGAAGATAGAGTCGGCGAAGCGGCGGGAGGACAAAGAACTCCATGAACTGGAACGAAATTCTATTTTGGCTTTTGAAAAGCGGACTTTTCTTTTTTATTTTGATCACCGCCTGCGCGTATTATACGCTCGCGGAAAGAAAGGTGGCAGGTTTTATCCAGGATCGGAAGGGTCCGAATCGCGCCGGGATTTGGGGTCTTTTACAACCTCTTGCGGACGGAATTAAGTTTTTAACCAAAGAGGAAGTGTTTCCGACTCAAGTGAACAAGGTCATGTATTTGATCGCTCCCGCAATTTCCATGACCTGCGCGATCATGGCCTGGTCCGTGGTTCCCTTGGGCGGTCAGATTCCTCTTCCACAATGGCTTCAAGATAAGACCGGTCTTACTTTTTTGGATTTGCAGATTGCTAACCCGGATACCGGAATTTTATTTTTGTTTGCGATTTCTTCCCTTGCGGTTTACGGGATTATCATCGCGGGTTGGGCGAGTAACAACAAATATTCGTTGTTAGGCGCGATCCGCTCCACGGCGCAGATGATTAGCTACGAACTTCCTCTTTCTATGAGCGTGGTTTCCATCGTCATTCTTACCGGCTCTTTGAAACTTTCGGATATCAGCGCGTCACAAGCCGGACTTTGGAACATCTTTAAACTTCCGGGATTCATCGCGTTTTGTCTGTTTGTGGTCGCTATGTTCGCCGAAACGAACCGTCTTCCTTTCGACTTGGCCGAAGCGGAGTCGGAACTCGTTGTCGGGTTTCACACGGAATACGGTGCGTTTAAGTTCGCATTATTTTTTATCGCGGAATACATGAACATGATTACGATGAGTTGTGTGGTGACACTTCTATTTTTCGGAGGTTATCAGGTTCCGTTCGGAATTTTAGAAGGACACGTATTACAGCCGTTATTCGGACTTTTTTTCTTTTTGGGCAAGGTGTTGTTTTTCGCCTTCTTGTTTATGTGGGTGAGATGGACTCTTCCCCGTTTTCGTTACGATCAGCTTATGTCCCTCGGATGGAAAAAACTCATTCCTTGGGCGGTTTTGAATATTCTGATCGCAAGCCTCTATATACAATTTTAAGAATATAAGAAATATGCCATTTACAGAACAACCTCAGCTACTTCTGTTTTTTTTGTTCGCTTCGGTGATGATACTCAGTTCTCTCGGAGTGATCTTTCATCCGAACGCGATCACCGCCGCGGTTCTGCTCGTATTGAGTTTTTTCTCGCTCGCCGCGATCTACGCCGTGATGAACGCGGTTTTTATCGCCACGATGCAGCTTCTCGTGTATGCGGGGGCGATCATGGTTTTGGTCGTGTTCGTATTGATGCTTTTGTCTCTCCGAGACGACGCCCCCCAGTTTTTCATCTTTGAAAAACCAATTAAGAAATTGTTATATTTGGGATTAGTAATGTTCCTCGGAATCCTACTCGTGACGGCGGTTCAGGACGGAATTCCGTCGGAAAGTTCTCCGAGAATCGGATATACGAAAACTCAGGACGGAAGATCTGTGGATTATTCTTTTGCGATCCATCCTCGGCGGCTGGAGTATAAGGAATCTGAGGAGTATAAAAGTAAAGGATTATCGATCAGGCCTCCTTCACTGGTGAAAGCCGAGGGAAACACCGCGGTGGTCGGAAGCGCTATGTTTTTACGATATCTTCTCCCTTTTGAACTGATCTCCGTATTGCTGCTCGCCGCCGTTTTAGGCGCAGTCGTGCTCGGAAAAAAGAATTTGGGAAAAGAAACGGAAGGAGGAAAGTTATGAGCCTCTGGATCTCCGGAATTCCGATGCACTACTTTTTGATTCTTGCGATGATCATCTTTACGATCGGAGTCGCGGGAGTGATGGTACGCAGAAGCGCGGTTTTGATCTTTATGTCGGTGGAGTTGATCCTGAATTCGGTGAATCTAGTCTTTGTGACGTTTTCGAAGGCGCTCCATCAAGTCGACGGAGAAGTGGTGGTGTTTTTCGTGATGGCGATCGCGGCCGCCGAAGCGGCGATCGGACTTGCGATCGTAATCGCGATTCATAGGATCAAAAAGACGAGCTACGTTGACGAAATGAATCTGATGAAATGGTAGGAATAGAAAACATGGAAATTGCAAATCTTATTCCTGCGTTAGTCGCTCTTCCGTTGATTGGATTTTTGATCTCCGGTATTTTCGGCAAATGGCTGAAAGGATTTACCGGAATCGTTTCGACGGGAGTCGTGTTCTTGTCCTTCGCGTTGGCCTTGTTGTCTTTTGTTCAGTTTCATCCGATGGAGCGTACGATTCCGGAAATCGTAACGGTGCTGCCTTGGATTGAAACGGGGGATCTAAACGTATCTATAGCGTATCAAGTCGATCAACTTTCCCTCTATATGGTTTTGATCATCACCGGAATCGGGGCGCTCATCCATCTTTACAGCATCGGTTATATGAAGGACGATCCTGGGTTTGCGCGTTACTTTGCGTATTTAAATCTGTTTATTTTCGCGATGCTCAATCTGGTACTTGCAGAAAACTTAATTCTTCTTTTCTTAGGATGGGAGGGAGTGGGGCTTTGTTCGTATCTGTTGATCGGCTTTGATTATCACAAAGAAACGGCCGCCAACGCGGGTATGAAAGCATTTATCGTAAACCGAATCGGAGATTTGGGAATGCTTCTCGGAATTGCACTCGTGTTCTGGTATACGGGAAGCGTTTCTTTTACGCAAATCACGGAATCGATTCGGGAAATACATTCTTTTCGTTATATACTGCCGTTAGCGGCGGTTTGTTTTTTTATCGGAGCGATCGGAAAGTCGGCGCAGCTTCCGTTACACGTTTGGCTTCCGGACGCGATGGCGGGACCGACTCCAGTCTCCGCGTTGATCCACGCGGCGACGATGGTGACCGCGGGAATCTTTTTGATCGCAAGACTCAATCCGATCTTTACTTTGGCTTCGCAGGTAGGACATTGGATCGTGGTTATAGGATCCGTGACAGCGTTCTTTGCGGCGACGATCGGACTTTTTCAAAATGATATCAAGAAAGTCTTGGCGTATTCCACCGTATCTCAGTTGGGATATATGTTCGTCGCGATGGGAGCGGGCGCTTACGTCGCGGGGCTCTTTCACTTGATGACGCACGCGTTTTTTAAGGCGCTTCTCTTTTTGGGGTCCGGATCCGTGATTTATGCGCTTCATCACGAACAGGATCTCCGCAATATGGGCGGACTCAAAAACCAGATGAAGATCACTTGGTTGACGTTCCTCGTCGGGTCGTTCGCGATTTCAGGAATTCCCCCTTTTAGCGGATTCTTTTCCAAAGATCTAATATTAGAAAAGAGTTATGCTTACGGAGCTCTTTTTTACGGACTCGGAATCGTAACCGCGCTTTTAACCGCGTTCTACATGTTTCGCATGACGTATCTCGCGTTCTATGGAGAATCTCGAGTGTCTTCCCACAAGGAGTCGCACTTGCGCGAATCTCCGCTCGTGATGACGATTCCTCTTGTGATTTTATCGATAGGCGCAGCGGTTGCCGGATTTTTGGAAGTGCCTCATTTTCTTTTCGGAGGCGTCGACATACTCACTCGATACTTCGATCCCGTTATCGTCCCCGTAACAGAAATCTCGAGGGCGATTACCAATGGCTCCTCCGTAGACGGTCACGAAACTTCCGCTTCGATCGAGTTGATCTTGGTCGCGGTGTCGGTTGCTGTCGCGATCTCCGGAATCTTTATCGCGAGAACGATTTTTTTAACCGGAAAAAGGCTACCCGAAGCAGAAGAATCGCACACGGGCGTGAAAAGAATCTTTTCGCAGAAATACTACATCGACGAGTTTTACAAAAACTTTATCGCGGATCCGATTTTACTGCTCGGAAAATTTTTAGCTGACCATGTGGAAAGAAATTTCTTGGATTTGATACTGAGAGGTACGGGAAGGTTTGCGGTTGCGATCTCACTGGTTTTAAGACGGGTTCAAACGGGAATTGTAGTCGATTACGCGATTTTGATCGTGCTCGGAACGGTAGTCATTCTTTCCTTTTTTCTAATGAGGGGGCTGTAACTTGGATTTCCCGCCGTATATACTGAGTATCTTTTTATTTCTGCCTCTGATCGGAGTTCCGTTTTTATTTTTGTCCAATCGGGTGGGTTGGCTGAGATTGATTTCCGGATCGTTTACTCTCGTTCCGTTTTTAATCATAGTAGGATTGTATTTTAAATACGATCCTTCCAACTCCGCGCTTCAATTCGTGGATCGTATCTGGGGAATCGTGGTTTCCGGAAATCTGAGAGTGGACTATCATATCGGACTCGACGGATTCAGTCTTCTGCTCTGCGGAATGTCCTCTTTGCTTTTCTTTCTTTCGACTCTCGCCACCTGGTCGAGCATCACGAATCGTATTCGCGAATTTTATGTTTATCTAATGATCGTGGAGATGAGCGTTCACGGCGTATTCCTGTCCGGAAACCTCGTGTTGTTTTACATCTTCTGGGAAGCGATGGTTTCTCCCATGGTATTGATGGTCGGAATTTGGGGGGAGGATCAGCGGGTCAAGGCGGCGATCAAGTATTTGATTTTTTCGTTTACAGGATCGGTGTTGATGCTTGCGGGAATTCTAATATTGTATTTTAAAACGGGAACGATCGTGATCGAAGACCTTTCGACCGGACTTCTTCCCGAAATTCCAAAGAACATCCGCTTGTTTATGTTCTTTGCGTTCGTGCTCGCGTTTGCGATCAAGGTGCCTTTGTTTCCTCTTCATACCTGGATGCCCGACGTTCACTCTCAGGCGCCTACGGTCGGTTCGGTGGATCTTTCCGGGATTTTATTGAAAATCGGATTATACGGATTTGTTCGACTTGCGATTCCGCTGTTCCCCGAAGAAATGTTGGAATACAGAGAACTACTCGGGGGGCTTTGTATCGCCGGAATCATCTACGGAGCCGTGATCGCGATGGCTCAGGAAAACTCGAAACGAGTCGTAGCGTTCTCTTCTCTTTCTCACATGAGTTTTTGTATGCTCGGAATCTTGAGTTTTACCGAGGAAGGGATGGCCGGTGGAATGTTGCAGATGCTCAACCACGGGTTCACCGCGGGGATGCTCTTCTTTATGCTTGGAATGTTGCATGAAAGGATCGGAAATAACGATATTGCGAAAGCCGGAGGATTGTCCAAATTGCTGCCGGTATTTTCTGTTTTTTTTGCGATCGCGATTTTTTCTTCCTTGGGAGTTCCCGGAACCAACAGTTTTATCGGGGAATTTCTGATCATCCTCGGAAGTATCAAAGCCAACGTCGTCTACGGAGCGTTAGCCGCAACCGGAGTCGTGTTCGCCGCGGGTTATCTATTGTTGTTCGCAAAACGAATGCTTTTCGGAGAACCCACAAAAAATCTGATCGATCATCACGATCTCAGCCTGAAAGAATGGATCATTTTGATTCCAACCGTCGTAATGATTTTTTGGATCGGAATCTATCCGAAACCGTTTTTGAAAGTATTGGAACCTTCCGTCAAAGTCGCATTAAATTCCGTCTCTGCGAAGGTGATCCAAGATCGTACCGCGAGTTCGTTTAAGGAAACGGATCTGAACGGAAAAACCGTGGATAATGCAAGAAAATACGTATCGTACCGATCGCTCGGTGAAGAGCCGGGCTGTTACGAAGAACGCCTGAAGGAATTTCCGAGTAAATACGCGTTACCCGCGTCGACCCGCAAATATCCGATCAATAATTCTGTGCAGAGCGACAATCATCCGCGTTGCTCGGCATTGATCCGAAAAGAAAAAGAAACCTCTCCCGAGGGAGATGATGAGGCTCTGAAATGAATTCTATCCCGGACGGTTTCGATTTATTTTCTATTCTTCCCGCGTTGATTTTAGCGGGCGGAGGAGTGTTTTTGATTTGCCTTTCCGTACTTTTTAAAACGAAAGAATTTCTAATCGTACGGTATGTGTCCGGACTGGTTCTCCTTGTCGCGTTCGCGAGCGTGTTTTACGTCGCCAAGTTTCAATATCCCGGAAACGGAGGAACTTATTTCGGCGGTCAGATCGAAAATTCCGTATTGTCTTTTTGGTTAAATCTAATTTATCTTTCGATGGCCATTGGAACCGCGGCAGTAGCCCCTAGAATATTAAAGAATCATAAAGTGGAATTTCCTGAGTTCTATCCTTTGTTGTTGTTTGCGACCTGCGGAATGATGCTGATGACCGCGGGACAGGATTTTATTCTCGTTTTCGTCGCTCTCGAACTTATGAGCATTTGCTTATACATTTTGATCGGAATGGCTAGAAGCGATCTATTTTCCTTGGAAGCGACCTTGAAGTATTTTCTTTTGGGAAGTTTTTCTTCGGGTTTTATGCTGATGGGAATTGCGTTCCTATTCGGAGGAAGCGGTTCGACGAATATCACAGCGGCGTTAAAGCCGTTGGTGATCGCGGGGTATCAGGGAAACTTTGCAAAGATCGGACTCGTTTTGTTTATCACGGGAGTTGCGTTTAAGATTGCGCTCTTTCCGTATCACGCATGGACTCCGGACGCATACGAAGGCGCTTTAACTCCGGTAACGGGTTATATGTCCACCGCGGCCAAAGCTGCGTCGATCGGACTCCTTCTCGTACTTTATACAAAACTTCCTCTGTCTCTCGAAGACAGCACTTGGGCGTGGTTGCCCGGAATTCTCGCGTTGTTGTCGATGGTCTACGGAAACCTGCTCGCATTAAAACAGGAAAATTTAAAACGAATGCTCGCGTATTCTTCGATCGCGCACGCGGGTTACATTGTCGCCGGGATTTCCGCCGGAATCAAAGAAGAAGTGTTATTCTATCTCATGATATATTCTTTTATGAGTTTGGGGGCGTTCGCTATTTTGGCGTATTTGGAAGATGGAACGAGACAAGTAACTTTTTTTTCCGTTCAGTCCTTGTCGGGAGTAAAACCTTTTACGGCGATCGCGATCAACATTTTCTTTATGTCTTTGGCGGGAGTTCCGCCGTTTGGGGGATTTTGGGCGAAGTTGTTTCTCTTTCAAAAGATTGCCGAGTCGGAACATCTGATGAATCGCATCCTACTGATAGGAGGTGTGACAAATTCCGCGCTTGCCCTTTATTATTATTTGCGTATCGGAATCGCCACTTTTATGAGCAGTGACGAGGGAGAAATCTCCCGTAATCATGCGGCTCCTCATAGCATCGGAGTTACGATAGTTGTTTTGATTTGTCTCTTTATGGTCGTGTTCGGTTGGTTTTTGCTTGTTCCTGGAAATTTACTCGCGATCGGCGCGCTTCAATATCTGAGTTATTGAAAACTTCTACTTCCCGAATCGATTGGATAAAAGATTCGAGCGCCTCCTTCCGATGAATCGGAAGGACCGCGCTCTTCCGCGACTTACGCTTCGCTTCGGCCGCAAGCGGCCGCGTTCCGCGTCGTTCCGATCGCTGGCGCGGGAAAATCAAGATTCTTGTTTTTAAAGTTGAACGTCGTAGAGAAATATATGACCGGTTTTTTGGTTTTCATAATAAACGGAACCCTGGCCGTGTTCCGTATTGGAAATTAGAACTTTATAATATTTGGGAGGTCTAAACCACTTGGGCGCGTTTTCGGAGGGTAGGCCCCCATCCGGTTTGACTTCGATCAGATGATTCAGCCGTTTGAATTCCTCTCTCCAAGGAAGAGGGGCTTTCAGTTCTAAAAACAAAATGTGTTCGTGGCTCCAGTGCGCGGATTCCCAATATTTACCGTGAATGAGTTCCAAATCATTCGGCATCGTTCGATCCCTGACCAATAGAGATAGGCCGCGGCCGGGTCCTCCGTATTCTTTTCCTCGCAACCGTATACGAAAAGTTTCAGAACGATCAGCAAAAGTGCGATCCGGGATTTGATTTTTCGAATCCAAGATTTGATTCTTGTCCACATAAGAAATTGGTCCTTTTTCTAAAACGAACCGCCGGATTTTAGATCACATTTTGTGATTGAGAAAGTAGAGCCAGAGAATCGCGGCCCAAAGCCAGAGAATAGGAATATACAAAAAATATAATATTATATTGGGCCATCCTTTTTCCCCAAGGATATGAAATAGGATTGCCCCGAAAATAAAACCGAGCGGCCATAATATACCCACGAGGATCGTAGTCGGCCAAACCCAATCTCCGGATAACGAATCCGGATGCGGAAATAAGGATTTCGAGATGGGAAAAACCAGATAATAGAGTCCTAATCCCATCGTTCCTATGCTGAAAAATCCTAGGAATGATAGAATGATACAGATGATAACGCTGAATTTTGCGTTCGGAGTTAGGGATTGCCACATACGACCTGATTAATTCGATTGATTGATTTGGGAAAGATAAATTTATCAATCAAAGAGTTTAAATTCGTTCCTGTTTTATGAGGAATCGGATTTTTTCAATTTTTACGTTAAGAACCGCGATGAAAAAATATAGAGTTTTGACCATTCTGACGATTGCGATGTTGTCCTTTGAACTGCAACCGAAAAAAGCCACCTCCTTCTCTTTGATACCCTGAAATTGCGGATCATCGTGAAAGGTATGGATGAGAAATTCGTGACGTATCGGATGTTGAAATAGGAAATTGGATCCCGCAAATATTTCTTGAAAGGTAAGAATCGATTTCAAATATTCTAAAATTTTAAAGTATTATTTTGACAAAGAGAAATTACTACTCGAACGCACGAATAGAATACTATGACAAACTTATTTCGAAAA
This sequence comes from Leptospira weilii, assembly GCF_006874765.1. NCBI lineage: Bacteria > Pseudomonadati > Spirochaetota > Leptospiria > Leptospirales > Leptospiraceae > Leptospira > Leptospira weilii. The sequence continues at coordinate 3,288,648 of NZ_CP040840.1, read as the reverse complement.
TTAGAATCTTCCTTTAAAAAGTCGGGATTTCCCGATTTGACTTAATTTTTGAGAACCGCTGTACTTTTGCAAAACCGACCGCTTATTTTCGAGTATCATTTTCAAGCGTCCGAGTAGTAGAATGAACAACGAAATAAAGCTCATCTTCGTTATAAATCCACACTTAAAGAAAGGAAACGAATGAAGAGTCCGAACGAAGTTATGAAAAAATAATCGGACATGGTTTTATAATTGTTCTGACCGAGATCATTGTTTTTGAATTACTTTGCAAATGCGTAACGTATCTGTCTGAAATCACGAAAGTACCGAAGTGAAATTGAGGTCCAAATTCCAATGGACATTCTGTTGTTGGGCGCGCGCTCTTTGAAAACGAAAGCTTTTTGTCCGTTAAAACAAAAGGGCAGAATAAAAAAAATCAACGAGGATTGTAAAACGACGCAGATAATGAGACACACCAATTTTAAGAGGTTGTCAGTCACGGCCGTTTCAAAGAGCCTGTGATTTTGGCTGATGTTTAAAAAATCCAATCATACATTCAAACTCGGGGGAAAAGGTGAACATAGAAATCGGAAAAGGATTGAACGGTCTTTATTTCGGAATGTCCAAGGACGAAGTCAAATCGAAACTTGGAGAACCCGACGAGATTTACGAATACGACTATGAAGGTTTTCTCTCCACCGGATATGAATATTTTTCGGAAGAAGCCGAATATGAGTTCGATAAGGAGGAAGGGGATCGATTGTATTCGATTACGATTTCAAATCCTTCGATTCGACTTTTTGGAAAACCGATTATTGGAGAATCCATTGAAACGATTCGTGATCTTTTGAGTGAAAACGGGATCGACGATTTTGAAGAAGACGACGGAGAACACGATCACGAAGATCATGACCATCACGGCGAAATACACGGTGTTACCGCTTTCTCCGATAAACTCAATTCGGTTTTTCAATTTGAAGAGAATGAATTGGTCTTTTTTGGATTCAGTCCTCTCTTTAAAGACGATACGATTGATTGGCCTGAATACTAAGAGCTTGCTCTTCTTAATCTCTACATAATAGAGTGTCCAAAATTCTGCGTCTAAACGCGGATTTGTGTTCAAATTAACGGTATTCTATTTTATAAGGATTAATAATCTCATCGAACGGCGCCCGTAGGAAGCCCACAAATTAAGAAGACTTTTAGGATAATAAGGATCAAAAACGCTCATTTTTCAAGTGTTCCGACAAGAATAAGGTTTTTTACTTGCAAAAAGTATGATTTTCTGATAGAGAAAAATCTCCCAAACCTTTCCATCCCACCCAAAAATAAGGGAAACTCAGACACAACGCTTCCTAAACTCAGTAAACACCTCCCTATGGGTCGGCGTTTAGGTCGCGTTGAAGGAAACTCAACACAATGCTTCGTCGCGTTGTGGGAACTAAGTTTGACGGGGGATTTTGTCGGAATTCCGACAGATTTATCTTCGGGTCCAATGTGTGGTTGGTTATGGATCTTTCCGGGTGTTACCAGTGTGCAATTCACCCTTAAAGAACTCAAATATGTGTAAAGCGAGTAGCCGGTTACTCCTGCCTCGTAACAACAATGGATCTCGTTCCATTCCGATTTGAGTTTATTGATGAATTTTTTGATCTGAACCTCATTATGTTTTATTTGTTGTTCTTTCACCATTTCCTTTGGTTTGCTCGTTAAATACGCGATCCGATCGTTTCTTTGTGATGGCGAACGCGCTAAGAAGTAAGGCAGTCTGAGATAGCGGAGCGTTATCGAAGACTCTCTACTTTGTCGGGATGAGCTTCATTTTGTTTAAGCTGCATTTTTTTCACTTTAGTTCCTTCTGTTGGTTTTCTTGTTTTGTGGTAAATGCAAACTTTGCGCCTAACCTACGGTTTTCAAGTCCAGAAGGGCGTCATCTTGTCTAAGAGTCGATTCCCAAATCTCTCATTTGGGAAAACATGGATCGGATGCGATATTCCGTGTTACGGCTGTACTATTTCCAATTCTATTATATCTTCTTTTTCAATTTCTATCTTATTTCCTTCTTTGTCCACAAGAAGGTAAAAGCGATCGGTCTCTTCGATCGTTCCGGAATAAACTTTTTTATTTTTGAGAGTGATTCGATAGATCGTGACCGATGTGTGGGAATTGTTCGAAGCATCGGATGTAATGAAGGGACTCGTTGATTCGTTATGATGGGTAAAATTTTCGTTTAAGGCTTTTTGGGAATCTTTGGAAAGGGTTTGGTATTTTGTAAATTCGTCCGGGCTCGTTTTGACAACTTCGATTTCTTGCGGAACGGCGAATTGCGAAGTTTCGTTTTTAAGGACGGAATATCCGGTTAGAACGTCCATTTTCGGTTTTGTAGAATCGGATGTCTCGACTCGTATTGCACCCTCTAATACTATAATCTGGTATTTTTTATAATGTGGGTCCGCTATGAGAACGAGTGTCGTTCCTAAGAGTTCGGAAGATATGGCTTCGACTTTTGAGCGAACTTTCAGGGATGTTTTTTTTTTGATCGTAGTAAACAAAGCCGTTCCCGACTTTAAATCCAGATTGATTTCGTCTCCTTTTTTAGATGCGGAAAATATGGAGTCGGGTAAAATTCTCAAAGTCAATCCCAAATCTCCCGAGATCGTATAATCGCAATAGGAATCTTTACCCGATCTCAAAACGATTTTTTCTTTGTCCATAGTAACGTTGCATTGGCCTGTCGTCACGGATTTCATAATTTCGAATTCGTTTTTATCCGAAGTGAAAAATCTAAAATAAAACGCCAAAGCCGAAAGTAATAGAACACAGGCGGCGGCCAAAAACGAATTTCTAAAATAGAGAATGCCTCTTTTTTTTTCTTGAGAATGAAATGCGTCAAAGTTCTTTCGATTGGCGCTCAAATATCCGATTTGAATCTTCAATTTCATCAATTCGAAGAATTCTTTTTTGGATTTCGGATCGGATAAAAATTGACTGAGTTCCGATCGTGTCATTTCGTTCGCAATGGCTCGTTGCATATTTGACCTTCGATTTGATTCGGGATTAGGTTCCATCTTTTGTCTCCTATATACTCTCAAAGTCGAAATTCGAATTTTGCAATTTTTTGCGTAGAACAGTCAGCGACGAGTATGTTTTCCGATTTACCGTTCTTACGGATATCCCTAACTTTTCGGCAGTTTCTTTAATCGTATATTTTCCTAAAAAACGAAGCATGATTATAGTCTTTTCCAAGTGAGGTAAACTTTCCACACTTGCGTTTAGAAGATCCAACTGGTGATTATCTTCTTCATATTCTATTTCCTTTTTCGAAATGGATTCTAAAATTTTATGGGAATTTTCCACTTCTCTCTTTTCGGATGCGCCTTTTTTCCGAATCAAATCCAAGAATTGGTTTTTGGCGATCGTAAGCATCCAAGAAGTTTCATTGCCCTTGGAAGGATCGAACTTTTCCCAATTGTTCAGGACTTTGATAAAAGTTTCCTGACAAGTTTCTTCGGCTTCTTCTTTGGAAGCGCCCTTGCTAAGAAGAAATCGATAGATTTTTTCATAATTTCTCGAATATAAACCGTCAAAATCAAAAATTTGACTTTCGGAATTTTGGCTCATCTGTAATTAAATAACGAACCAACTTATAAAAAAGTGTCACGCTGAAGCAAAAAAAATCGAATGCCGTTATCGAATCAAAAATTTTTACGATTTAACCTTAAACCTTATTTTTCCATTGAAAGAATTTGCAAAATTACGGATCTTTCCGCAAAAGCGTCACTTCCTAAACTCAATGGAATGTTGTTATACGTTTTATCTTTCGTATCGATTTGTTTTTTTACGAATCTGGACGCGAAATCGATCTTACTTAAAAATGGGAGGAAAATCGTGAATGTGGAAGTCAAAACCGTCTCCAATGGTTTTGAAATCACACATAAAAGCGGTAAAGTGGAGAGAATTTCTCTTGCGGAAGTCCAGAAAGTTTTTATCTCTAATTATCCGCCGAATCAAATTAAAAAACCCGAGGTAATCAAAAAGCCGTCCAGTTTGAATCCGGAAGAAATGCGTCAAACTGAAAAGTCCGAAGCGGTCAAAACGGTTCCCGATTTAGAGACAAGTCCGGACAAAAAAATTCCCTCAGCCAAAAAATCGGGGATTAAAATTTTCGCTGAGGGACTAATTCCCGGATGGTCCCGATTACTTCGAAACGATTCTTATGCTTTAAAAGGATTGGGTTTTCTTTTGATACTTACGGAACTTTATCTCGCCGAAAGAAGTTACGTATATTTGAGTCCCGTAAAATCCGCTTTGGAAACAAATAGAAATACAGCGCCTACGCCGCTCGACCTGATTGAACTGATTGCCTTCGTGTCGAACGACCGAAATCTGATAAATATTACCGCTCCATACAGTATCATTTCGAATTCTTCGAAAGTCGTTCTGAACGACGGTCAAGTGCTGGAGAAAGGACGTTATCAGCATGAGAAGCAAGGGTACGTTTCCGCTTTTGTTTTCGTTTTAATTTTGGACGCTTTCTTAGGATATACTTTTGAAAATTGGGAAGTTGTACCCAACGTAAACGTTTCCTTCCGGGATAAGGAAATTAAAGAAATTTCGGGTGGAGTGGTCATCCGATTTTGATTTTCTCTTTAAGAGACTTACGTAAAATTCACAATACCTAATTTTAATTTACTCTTAATCGCGTTAGATCGTGTCCCAAAACCTATCTCCGCGACATCCTAAATAAAATAAGAGCGGATACGAGTTGAAATAATGCGGTGTAATTTTGGAGCTTGAATTCCCAACAAGTTTTTATTCCCCTAAAAGCATTAAACCAAGCAAAAGTGCGTTGCGTTCAACAGTCCATCTAAAAGGTTTTAAGGGAGTAATCTTTCTGGTTTTTTAGCGTTCTTCTTATTTGGAATTCGATACTTAATTTTATCCTTTTTTAACTTACTTTTAATCGCGTTAGTTGAATAAGCTTTACTACTCGGACGATTGAAAACGATACTCTAAAATAAACGGTCGGTTTTGCAAAAGCACAGCGGTTCTCAAAAATCAAGTCAAATCGGGAAATCCGGACTTTTTAAATTAATATTCCAATATTCGAAATAATTTTTTCATAGTATTCTATTCTTGCGTTCGAGTAGTATCTAAAGAAATAATTTTCGGCTTCAAAAATTGAAAATCTCGCAATATTCTAAATTTTACTAAATTAGGAAATAATAATTTAAAATCATGAGTTTCAGCAGAAGCGATTACAAAGGCTACAATTGTGCTCCACGCCTATCGACGAGAATATGCCTTTTACTCATCTCTACATAACAGAGTGTCTAAAATTCTGCATTGAAACATGGGATTTGTGCCCAAATTAACGGTACTCTATTTTATAGGGATCAGTAATGCCTCTTTTGCCGCGATCCGTCGGGTTTCGACCCGTGAAGGTCCCCCCTTTTGGAGCCTTCGCGAAGCTCCCGTCTGCTGCCATTCTTTTCGTTCTAATTTTAACAGGACGCTCATAAAGTTTTAAGGCTTCCTTCTCAATTTTATCAAATACTCCTGCCGCTACCCATGCCTGAAATCTTCTATGTAACGTTGATTTTGATCCGAATATCGAGGGTATATATCTCCACTGAACTCCCGTTCGAACTCTGTAAAATATTGCTGCCATTACTTTTCTATCCTCTACTCGGGGACGACCGCCTTTCAGTCGGTTTGTTTTAATCTTTGGTAATAAGGGATGAAGCCGTTTCCGGGAATACCTAAATGACCTAAATTTGAGTTCAAATGTCGCTTCTATTTCTTTAGACAATCAGTACAAGAAGGTTTTGGGACGGACTCGTTCTAGGGATCAGTTTCAATTATCTTCCTTTGGATAATTTTTTGGACATGAATTTGCATAAGGGAAAGTTTCTGTAAAATTCAAAGTAACGGTGTAAGATTTGAATTTTATATCAAATTTTTATTCGAAGACACTTATAGTATTAAAAATTCGATAATAGATCTTTCAAAAGTGATTCAACTATGAACTTGTATCGCGTTTCGAGCGAATTTCTTTTAAGTTTCCACGATCTATAAACTTATTGTTTCGTTTTCTATGGATCCAAACCTAACGGGATAAAATATATACGTTATGCGATATTTAAATAATTTTTGAGTAAAATTCTAGAATAACCTCTATAAAATTATTTTTATCCCATTGCCGATCTCTATAAAATAGAGTACCGTCATTTGACCGCGAAACACTGATTCGATGTCAAATATTAGGTACTTTATTATATGGTCATCTTTAATGTCGCATAACGTTGTTTTTGTAAATAAATTCGATCGAATAAAAAAGAGACTAATTTGTTTTGATTTAGAAATGACCCAATGTCATTTTCAGGCTCATTTCTTAAGGCTCACGATAATGATAAATTTCGCATAACGTATTTATTGGAATTAATATTTAAGGAATGAATTAATTAAATTTCTTTTATAAAAATTTTTTTCTTTTATAAAAAGATAAAAATTTCAATTACGGAAAAAATAAAAAAGGGAAAGGGAATACAAAATGATAAAGAATATAAAATGTAAAATAGTTCTAGCGTTAAGCGTAATATCAACCTTTTCGTTAGGGTGTAGTAGTAGCCGAAGTGATCGCTTTAAAAATGATTTTAGCTTGCTTGTTGCAATGCTTGGTCAGATCAAACAACAAGAAGCTGCGACGAGATCGGTAATAAAAAGCGTCAGTTCGTTAGACGAACCGATAGGTTTTAAATCCATTCAAGTGGAAGACGAACATGACTTTGATAGAATCACAGACGGGGAAAAAAGAATTCTCATTCCGTCGGTTATGACTTTCGGGCCTAACAACCCTTCTTCAAACACAACCGCACAAAATGTAACTAAAGATTGCACGGGAAGTTATGTTGCGCGTTTACAACCGAAAGACTTCGTCAAATTTTTGGAAACACATGACATAAAGTGTGTGGATCAGTTTGTTTGGGATTACGATCAGTACACGGATGATATTTATTCGCAAGCGAACATGCTTGAAGTAGTCAATCGACTGAATGTTCTTGCTCCTTTGTACAAAGGTAACAATGATTTGAGCTTTATACAACTATTCAGAATGTTTTGGGCGGGATACTATGTAAAAAACTCTCACCCTTCCATTCCATTCGATGAAGATCAGATCTCCAAGGCTTTGGTTGCTCCAATGCGGACTTTTGCAAATAGCGCCCATTTTCTAGATGAGACTGACGATGCTGGAAAGGTTTTACAATTCTACTTTACAGCGGCGAGTAATGCAAGAATTGGACATGCGGCTTATTCGGGTCTCCTCTCTTTCTTTGAAGCTACCTTGAGAGATCCACAAAGATTAACAAATAGCTATTCTCAGATGGAGGCTTTGGATGGGGCTTTTACATTGATTAAACGCCATATTCATCCGAATTTCCATGAATTTCAAACAAGAATCGATTCTAGATTGATTGATAAACTGAGAAGATTGGCTATTGATACAAGTTTCAACACGGATTCTCAGGTCTGGATCATTAACAATGCGGTATTCAGTTTGGATAGAATGTACGAGTATTTTCCTAATTTTAAACCGGAGATTACCTCAGCTTTGACCGAGGTTCTAGAAATATATCCATACGTTTCGCAACCGTATCTTCAAGCAATCAAAGCGTTGACTCGAAATTCAGACTGTGCGGATTTACGAATCGGACGAATTTGTTTGAGCGATACCAGAAAAGTTGTAGAAGCGATGGTTTTTCCAAACACATATTATTTCGACGATAAAGCGCAAATCGTGCATACGCCTTTATCGATCGATGAAATTCAACCTCTATATCACGCTCTTAAACAAGTGGAATCTCAGTTTTTCCGTCTGGTAGGAATTCACGCTCCCGTGTCCGGAGATACGACCGACACTATTTCCATGTATGTGTATGGATCTAGAAAGGATTACGAAACTTTTCATCCTTTTTTATTTGATCTCCCTACGGATAACGGTGGAATTTATATAGAGCGAGATAAGGTACTCTATACGTTCCAGCGCACTCCTGCGGAAAGTATATATACTCTCGAAGAATTATTGCGCCACGAATATTCTCATTACCTTGTGGGTAGATTTATAATTCCAGGCTTATGGTCTCAAACTCCGGCCCATGACAATGAAAGACTTAGTTGGTTCGAAGAAGGGATTGCAGAATTTTTAGCCGGTAGTAATTCGAGAGAAATTCTTCCACGTAAAAGTTTAGTTTCCGGAATTAAAAATGACGGTTCTTCTAGGATGGACATTTCAGAAATCCTAAAGGCGCGTTATGGAAATTTTAAATTCTATAGATACTCTGGTAGCTTTTTCAATTTTCTTTATGCCTATAAAAAAGATATCTTGAGAGACTTAATTAGTACATTACGTGATTCTAATATTCAGGAGTTTGATTCCTTGATTGCTCAAATGTCCCGCGACATGCGGCTCAATACTTCGTTTCAAGCGTATTTAGACTACTTAGTTGGGACCGTAGACAGTCTTACGGATCCGTCCACGAGCGCTCCGGATTTAGCGAATTTGTCTACCAATAGATCGAGAGTCATTCGATCTTTTTTTAGAAGGACGACCACCGGGTCTAAGGCAAAATGCACAATTGCCGCGTTCGGACTCAATAGTCGTTTTTCTTGTCGAGGTTTGATGTTTGGAGATGCAGTTTCTAGTCCAGATTGGAGCGCTGCTTGGTCCGATTTCAATTCAAGAATTAACGATCTTATGTCTACGTTGGAAAATACCGGCTTAAATAACTTTAAGGCTATGAATTGTAGAATGGGAGAAATTCGTTTTAACAAACATTTGAATTTTGTTCGGCCTGTTGCAATTTATTCTTGTGAAGGGCCGTTAGCGTACCGTCCTCGAATTTCTTATAGACATCCTCAGCGGAGTCAATCTGATTTTCAAAATACAAGAATAGGCGTAAATTCTACTTGTTTTGCAACTCCGTCTACCGGATCGGGCACAACTTGCAACACTCCGATCGTTACTACTGCGTTTCCAAATACGGCTACGTATGAAGAAATGTATGAGTTTTTAAACAAAGAATTGAACGAATTGAAATCGGAAATCTATACGATGAGACCTTCGTTTTATAGAAGACTCGATTGTAATTTCAATTCTGTTGATACAATCAATCTGCCCGACGGTAGAAAATATTTAGCCGCAACTTCGAGTTGTAATATCTAAATGACTTTGTCCAGTTCATCCAATCGATTCGGATGGACTGGACATATCCCGAATTTAATTTTCATCTGCAGCTTTTTTTGTGGCACAAAAAAAAACGAGGTTCGTTGGCATATTTGTAACCATTTGGAGGATTCAAATATGTTTCAAAAAAAAATAGCCGTTGTATTGTTCTTAGCGTTGTTCTTTTCGAACTGTGCTAACAAAAACGAAGACAAGTCTCTCAACAATGCGCTTCTCTTGGCGGCGCTTCAACCTACGGATCCGGGAACTCCCGGGATATATTCCGCTTTGAGCCTTTTAAGGAGAAATAACAACAACCCTGGACAACAAGGGGCTTATTCCAGAGGAAACGCATCTCCTTTTGCTACAATCAATCAGTCTAAGGATTGCCCTTTGGCAGGAAAGATGACTTTGTCGGGCGATTATACCGATAATCAAACGGCTAACGGATTCAGTATGCAGTATACCGGTACAAAAATGACGTTCGAAAATTGTCAACAAATGGCGCCTACGATGCAGGGCGGTGAGACTTTTCTTGTCAAGATCGAGGGAGAAATAACCTTAGATGGAAGAGCAGAAATAGTAATGGATGGAAATTTGAATCCGAATGTCCCAATGACCGAGATGAAATATACGATGAACAGTACTCAAAGGATGCGCACAGATTCTTATACCGTAAACGGCTTCGTATATCCGAAAATCGATCTTACTTTCACATCGAACAATGCGAAGTATTCTTTTGCCAATATGGACGATATTGATAAAATGACTATAACGATCGAAGAGACTGTGGAAATCACCGGGACGATCGGTGAGGAAAAGATAAAAGATTCGCAGACCTATAAATCTACGATTAAAATTAAGTGATTTTTTTGCCGCCGAGAAAAAGGCTCGGCGGCGTAAATGAAAACCATACATTTTTCAAACAATCAAAAGTATTCTATAACTCTAATTTAAGAGTTTTATTGAGACAGAGTCGAGGTTTTTTGAGATAGTCTTCGTATTGGAAATCGTTACTGAGAACCGTATAATACGTGAGTTCGACATAAGAAATCCATGATTCATCTTTTTTGTAGGAAGTTGGAATTTGAACTCTGTAAATCTGTTCTTAAAATGTGGGAACTACAACAAATCGCGATTTTACGAGCAAATTTTAAAAGTAGGGACTTCTATTTTTAGAAAATTCTTCTCATTTTCAACCGCCGAACTCACGTTATAATAATAGATTGTCGAAAGTTTCGCTTCTAAACGCCGGTTCGGTCACAAAAATTCAAGACAAATCTATTACGTAGGCATTACTCATCCCTATAAAATAGAATACCGTTAATTTGAGCGCAAATCCGTGTTTAGACGCAGAATTTTGGACACTCTATTATGTAGGGATCAGTAGTGAGAATAGAACTGTAAACGAGGAAATAATCTGAAAACTATCGACTCCATTGCAGTGTCGTTTCCTCGGAGTAAAGCATTTGGAAGATTTTTTGCCAACTTTCTTCCACTCTGTGAGAATACCAAGGGCCAAGCCATTCTTCCAACGCAAAAAGCCAGGCTTTTTCCAGAAGGGGAATTTCCTCTGTCCGGTTGCAGATTTTAATACATTCCATTTTGAAATCTTGAATCGCTTTTTCTAATTGTACATTTTGAGCGCCGGAAAGGGCGATATTCCGTGCGGAATTCATAAAGGATTTGGCTTCTTCTAATTGAATCTTTGAGAAGATGTTCTCGAATTTTGGGTTTTTCTCTTTGAGATAGACAAAGAATATTTCTGCGAATTTAATTCTATCCAAATTGATGATATCAAAAGACTCGTTTAAATTCCGAATTTGGTTCTCTGAAATGTTCATTCCGATTTGTGCTCCTATAACCAACCTTCGGAAGAACTCTTGGGAGAACATTCAATTTCAAGGAATAGGTTTTTTAAGTTATAATGAGAAAGGTTTCGTAATAGGAATCTAAGGATTATAGAGGCTCATCGAACCGAGGCGATCCATTCAAAGACATCGGTAGAATTTCGAAAAGTAGGATGGTACGGAATAGGCTTTTTGGGGAGCTGATTTTGAAGTTACTCATAGAATCTCACCGTTTTCTTGTTAGACTTTATTCGTCTTTTAGGTCTTGGGATTTGACGGAAATCATTCTGATCAGTCGTTCCTATGATTTAGGCTTTTTTAGGAATCACCCAAGCGATGTTGTTGTCCTCCGGTCGGATCGACGATAAGATTTATTTCTTGAAAACTGAAGGAAAAGGATTCTTCTTGGCGCATGTCACTATTTCTTTTTGAAACCTTTTCTGATAACTTTCAAACCAAACACAAAGAAGTTACTTCCGGAAAGTGGTTCGGTTTAAACTCTTTAAATCTAGAAGGGAAACCTTTTGCCACTTTCTTTGAAGGAGATCTCGTTCTGAAACTCGGAGCCGAAAAGATCGCAGAGATCATTTCCCGTTATCCGGGGGCAAAACTTTTCGATCCTTCTCATAATAACAGAGCCATGAAAGATTGGCTCCAAATTCCGGTCGAATTCGAGGAAGATTGGTTTTCTTTAGCGGAAAGTTCTTTTCTGCTTGCTCAAAAAACGGTGAGTGCGTCTGCTCCGGCTGCTAAGAAGAAAAGCGCGCCTAAAAAAGCCGCTCAGAAAAAAGCTCCGGCCAAGAAAAAGAGTGCGCCTAAAAAGAAAGCTGCCAAGAAAAAATCTTCTGCTAAAAAGACCAAGATAAAACCCAAAACTAAGGCTAAAAAGAAAGTCGCTCGGAAAAAAGCGGCCGCTAAAAAACGGAAGAGATAAGTACTAGTGGATAGGTTTTAGGGGTCAGACGTCAGGAATCAGTGGATAGGATGAGTAGATGGTTGGCCTTTAACAAAGGCTGATTTTCTTCTTCTGTAAAATCTCTGACTTCTATTCACTGATCCCTGATCTCTAAAAAGCGGGCCTCTGCGGGAATTTTTTCGTTTTTAATGCGCAGAGTGTCGCGCTCGAACTCAATATTTTTCCCTATGGGTCAAAATAGAGTGCTTCTCTGTCAAGAAATTGTATATTCTTTTTCTCTAATTTTAATTTCTTGACTCCGACTCGATCGCTCACTCGTTTTTAAAACGAGTTCTTAGCAAAGATACATACGCGGCTTTTCCGAGCTGGCAACTTTTCCTTGGTTCTTTCAACGCAAGACTATCCCTACGGTCCTTTGAACGGGAACGTTGAAAAATTATTTTTTGAATAAAAACACTTTTTGGATAAATTTTTCCGTTTCTTTTAGGATCAGGTCTTTGTCGCTTTTCATATATTTGGAAAACAAGACGTGATTTCCTGTTTCTACTTTTACGGCTTTGTTAAAAGGACTTGCTTTTCCGTTCTGATTCAATTTTTCGAATGCGTTTAACATCGACGAAACGGAGGCGGATTTGTCCTGTTCCTGTTCGTTTTTGTAATAATAAAACAAAAGAACGGGAGAAGTAATTTTGGAAAACGGATCCGTTCCTAAGATGTATTCTCTCAAATCGGATAAGTTCTGAACCGCTGCGAGATATTGATCTCTATACCAGAATGCGCTGGCGGGATCTTGCTTTTGTTCTTGCGTTGATTTGCGAATTTTTCCCATCACTAAGTGAGCGAAATCTTTTCCCCAGGAAAATTGGTAGATACCGCCCAAAGGGCTTGTAAAATCGTAAAAAGGAGAAACAAGAATCAAGGCGTGTACTTTTTCCGGATATTTGGCCGCTAAATACGTGGAGATCAATCCGCCCATACTTGTTCCGATTAGAATTGTTTTTTTACCGAGTTTTTCAAATTCTAAAAATGCCGTTTCGGAATCTTGTATAATTTCTGCAAAAGTAGTGTCTCTATGGTCTTCCAGATTGGTTCCGTGTCCGGGAAGGCGGACGTAATAAAGATTCGCCTTGAGGTCTTTTGCTAGTTGATCCGTAACTTCTTCCCCTTCCGCGCGAGACGCTCCAAAGCCGTGGATGTACAGAACGGCGAGTTCGGTTTTGCCCGGGGAATGCCGTACCAATTTTTCCTCATTATCCGGTCTTGCTTTTTTAGTCCGACTGATTTGAAGCTTTTCGTGATAATAACTGTCAAAGTCGGGATGTAGCGGAACCACTTTGTATTCGTATTTAGGAATTTCTGCATAAAAAGTGACGATAAGAAACAGTGCAAACACCCCTAAAAAACCTAAAGTCCACTTAAATAGTTTCATCATTTTATTTTTCTTCATAATTCTAATTAAACAATTCAATTCATTCATATTACTCCTGCAAGAAAAAAGAATTCAAAAATGTAAGAGATCGAATACGAAAGCAAAATGGTCGTGGTTGTCACTTAAGGTTATAAAAGATAAGGATAGTTGTCTATGTCGTATCAGCGGTTTTTATATCCGAGTTCGGAAAAGATGTTCAAAATTTATCCTATTTATCTTTAGGAATGTTTAGAACTTGTCCTAAAACTTTAGAATTGTAGAAACTCGTACTATAACTGATCTCAAAAATATCTTAGAATGATTGAGATCGGCATTTTAAGCAAAGATAAAGTGCTTTTTTGTCTTATGTTTCGAAACTCATTCGATGAAAAGAGTTGCTGCAACTGCCTTCTTCCAGCGCTGAATCTTTTGGGCTCTTTGGGTCGAATCCATTTTCGGTTCGAAAGATTTATAACCTTTTTGTAAACTTTTGAGTTCGCCTAAATTTTTCCAAAAGCCGATGGATAAACCCGCAAGATACGCTGCGCCTGTCGCGGTCATATCCGGCTCGGGAGCACGATCCACTCTCACGTTTGAAAAATCCGAAAGACATTGGAGTAAAATATCGGATTGAGAAACTCCTCCGTCCACTTTGATATCCTTAATTTTGACTTTTGTGTCTTGTTGAATCCCTTCCAAGATTTCATAGAGGCTGAGAGCAATTCCTTCCAAGACGGCTCTCGCAACATGCCTTCTATGGGATGCAAGAGAAAGGCCGATAACCGAAGCCTTAGCGCGAGGATTAAAGTAGGGAAATCGAGCGCCTGTGGGAGTTGGAATAAAAACGATTCCTTCCGTATCTTCGGCTTGCGCCGCGAGTTCATTGAGGACCTTAGGGGTGTCGGAAAGTCCGATTCCTTTCCCCAGCCAGTCAATCAGAGTGCCGGCAGTCGCAACGTATCCTTCCAACATATACGTAGTTTTACCGTCGATTCTCCAAGCGATCATAGGAAAAAGTCCGCGTCGGGATAGTTTTGCTTTGGGGCCGATGTTGATATCTACGAAAGCTCCGGAGCCTTGGGAGATTTTCACTTCGCCCGGCTCAAAACAACATTGACCGAAAAGAGCGGCCATCTGATCACCGATCGATGCTCGAATCGGTATCGAATGTCCTCCTAAAAACTCAGGCAAGGAATGGCCGAAGTCTCCGTTGCTGTCTTTCACTTCCGGAAACAGATTTGCGGGAATTCCAAAAATCGTAAGGATCGGTTGATTCCAAATCAATTGGAAGGGATTGAACATTCCAGTTGCGACTGCGTTAGACGAATCAGTAAGATGTTGTTTCCCGCCTGTAAGTTTATGAATGAACCAGGTATCCAAGGTGCCGAAAAGAATTTCGCCCTTTTTACATCTGCGTTTTAACTCCGGATTTTCGTCCAAGACCCATTTTAGTCTACAAGTTGCGTGATCGGTTGTAAACCTAAGCATGGAAGTGGCGATCATCATCGGATGATTTGTCAATCTTCCGACGAGTGTGGAAACAAAACGAATGATTTTCCAGATTGGGTTCCGATTCATCGCCTCTGCGGTTTTGTGCGAACGTACATCCGCCCAACTGATCAAAGGGGTCAAGGGTTTGCCGGAAGATTTTTCCCATAGTAGAAAGGATCCTCTTTGATTACAAATTCCTAATGCGGCTATTTCTTTCGCGACTTGTTTATTCTTTTGTATTTTTTTCAAAAGAGAAAGTAGAGACTTCCATAGAACTTCCGGATCGTGCTCTAAGGCCCCTATTTCGGGGATGTTCGGAGGAGTTTTTTCATATTGTCGTTCGGTGATTTTACCTTTTCTATCCAATAAAAACGCACGAATTCCACTTCCTCCGCTATCGATGGAAAGGACGTATTTCCCCTGTGCATTGGTCATCCGAATCTCCGAGTATTCAGTTTGTTGAAAGAGAAATCAAAATAATCGAAAGATGAGAATTCTGTCCATTTCTTTCCGAAGATCGGAGCTTGCCTCAAAAGTAGGAACTCCTACAATTCTAAACGACAGGAAAAACCGCATAAAAGCGGTATAAACCGCCAATACGACGTAATCTGTAGGAACTCCCACAAGATTTGGTCTTAGGGACGAGTGGATGGAATTACGGATCCCTATAAAACAGAGTATCGTTGATTTGAGCACAAATTCCACGTTTAGACGCAGAATTTTAGACACTTTATATGTATAGATGAGTAGGAACAGCTGTAACGTTTGATTGTTGTCGCCTTTTATTGACAACTTTTTCTAGGACGCTACACTGAACTCTGAAACCTATCCACTAAAACGGGGACTGCTATGTATTATTACGAGCTTATTAAATGGTTAACTGATTTTCTTAAGATTTTAAGATGGGCTCTGATATGGTGCTCCAATCGGAGCCATAAATATTCTTTCGCATTTTTGCCATCCAATATGAACTCGTTAGAGAAAAGCATTCGCGATGATTGATCGGACTGATATAGCGGGTTTTGGATATTATACATCGGGAGATATTTTTAGTCTTAAAACAACTCAGACACAACGCTTCCTAAACTCAGTAAACACCTTCCTATGGGTCGGTGTTTAGGTCGCGTTGTAGATCAAATCTGCAAAGCAGATTTTTATAGAAAGAGGGTTTTCTGCTAAAAATTTAGAAAAATTTTTCGAACTTAAAAAACATACGTATGGTCGCTGAATCATTGATTGGTTAGAGCAAGAGTGAATTTCACGGAGATAATCGCTTTTGTCTATGTCAAAAATGCCTTGAGCGTTTTTTTTAAGGAACGAAGTTAGGTTACCTTCAAAACGCTTTCTCAAAAATGGAAAGCGTTTTGAAAGGGGTTTAAGGAGGAATAGATTCTATACGAGAACTTCTCGAAGATGAGAGAGGATTTCTCGATTGTTCGTTGCAATAATATCTTTTCCCATCTTATGAAAAATCATCGACTGAGATTTTCGATCCATCTTGTCTAAGAGCATTCCGAGAAACCTCGGTTCTGAAATAAGAACGAGACTGAGGAAGCGATTGGATTTTCGTCCTTGAGTGATCACGTCCGAAATCTGGCTAGCAAAGGATTCCGCAACTCTTCGTTTCGGTTCTTGAACGGACTCCGTGTCAAAAGCGACTCTCTGTGCTTTTGCGCATTTTCCACGACCGGAAGAATTGAGAATCAATTCTCGATTTTTCATTCTTCCTTTCGGGTTTTCGATACTTTCTAGAAGTTCTAGTCCTTTTCGAGAGCCTTTGTACTCAAAAATTTTCGCCTCAGATCGATTTGCAACCACTACCCATTTGTTCTTCATATTTTCCTCGAGCGATCCGTTTGGATTCATACTTGGATCTGTTAAGACTTTATGCCCGTATTATTTTAGGGGAAAAAGAGGAATAGTCAAGATTCAAATTTTATAAGAATTCATCACGGAAAAAATTTAGAGGCGGTTCGAATCAATACTTCCGAACAAAGATAATGCATTGCTCTCAAAATAGAATTGAAAGTTTTTTCAAGAGGTTGGTTTGGAATATCTATATTTATTCGATCGAAAGTCGGCTTAATTGGTCTAAAAAGTTTACCGCAAAACTTCCGGGACCGTTCGATTCTTTCGCCGAACGAGAACCTGCAATCGCAAACACCGCGGAAGCAGATGCGGATGCTCGTAACGGATCCTTTTGAACCCCCAAAAAAGAAGCGATCAACGCACCCAAAGAGCAACCGACACCGGTTATCTTGGTCATAATCGGGTCTCCTCCGCGGATCGAGACGGTTTCTTTTCCGTTCGTTACGTAATCCACTTCGCCGCTTACGGCGACAACCGCGCCGGTTTTTTCGGAAAGCTCTTGCGCGTAGGGTAGGGCATCCTTGGAACTCACCGTCGAATCGACTCCCTTTCCTTTACCTGCTATTCCGGCTAACGTAAGGATTTCGGAGGCGTTTCCTCTAATTACAGTTGGTTTTAAGCCGAGTAATTCTTTGGTCACTTCCGTTCTAAATCCGAGCGCTCCTGCGGCGACAGGATCAACTACCCAAGGAATGTTCGTCTGATGAGCGACGGTTGCGGCGATTTTCATGGCTTTTGCATCGTTTGAAGTTATCGTGCCGACATTGATCAGTAATCCGTTTGCAATCTTCGCGAATTCTCCCGCTTCCTCTTCGGCGATCACCATTGCGGGAGATGCGCCGACCGCGAGTAGTACGTTCGCAGTCCAATTGGCGACTACGATGTTCGTCATAACATGTGTTAGAGGGGAATGTTTTCTTAGCTCTAAAAGGTCTTCTACAATTTCTTTTGCGGGCCAGACTCTTTCTAAGGTTGGATGTTTTGACATGATACTGTAGTTTTAAAAAAGAAAATGAAATCTTGTAAAGAACTTTCATCCTTTTTTATGTTGAAAAGAGTTTCGATTCCGTTTGAGGATAATTTTATGTTTGTAGGAGTTTCGTTGGGCGTTTACGTTTCTCTGCTCTTTTTTTATTGAAAGTCCCAATGATGGGGATTGTTTGATTTCGTGTATCTATCTCCATATTTAAAAATTACTCGGCCTAAATTTTCGGATTCAACATGAAACTCAAATTCGTTTTACTGATCTTTTACGTGTGCGAGTATTCATCCTTACAATGAAACTTTTCTCCTATAAAGGGAATGATTCATTTCAATAATCGTTTTACTTGGAGCTTGTTTTAAAATTTTACGGATCCCTATAAAATAGAGTACCGTTGATTTGAGCACAAATCCACGTTTAGACGCAGAATTTTAGACACTCTATTATGTATAGATGAGTAGGATGTGAGAACTCGAACAACGAAAAAGGTTGTCGAAAAATCTATAAAAACTTTTCCAAAGAAGATGTAATTTGCGGGAACTCTTGCGTTTTTTGTTACAAACTTACTGATGACTGTAGCTAGTGTATTTCAAGGTTTTGGAACACACTTTAAAGATATACAAAGAGGCGTACAAATACGCACGCCTCTTGATTGATTCTGGAATTTTTAACGGTAAATTAGATCCGAATGCCAATCTCTCACCGGAGCGGAATTCAGTCGTAGATAAAATGTTGTTTCCATGGTAACACCATTGTTCCAAAGAAATAAGTATTGGTTCCAGGTCCCCTCTCTCCAAACCGTGAGGTATTGATGTTTTGCCAAGACAGTATTATAATCTTTGAATGTGATTCGGCTTCCGTCTTGTAGGCATCCCCCGTCCAAGTTTATGATTTGAAGTCGATTGGAGCCGTCATCAAATTTAGGATAGTAGCCGTAATTACCGTTTCCTCCTGAAAACCCCCCGGAATACCACCAATTCCAAAAATAATTCAAATAAACAGAGGGTTCGACTTGAACGTACCCGCTTTCCATACAGAACGGGTTTGAATTTGGATCCGATGGTTGCACTAAATTGAATTGTGTGAATTTTGTTTCGGTGGTTGTGTCCGCTTTCAACCATCCGTTGGGTTTTTGAGAATTGGCTTGAATCCTTTTTCCGGTGGCTGCGGATACTAAGGAAACTTGATCGTATTTTCTTCTGTGCCCGGATTTTGTGGGAGTGGTAGAATCCGCGTATACAAAACCGTAAACCGGATAGGAGTCGGAAAATTCGTAACTTATGTGTCCGTTCGATCTTTTCCAGATTTTTGGAGAGATCGGATCGTAAGCCAAATTTTGCCAAACCTCAGGTTGGCTGTGAGATTTTGAAACGAGCACATAATTCGTATATGTAGGTTGCGAGCCGCGATGTCTCAAAGCGGCAAAGGCGTTAACTTGAGGGTCTTGCGTATAAGGAATTCCCGCATATTTAGGCTCGTTTACGTTTAGATTAGTAAGCATTTCATAATATTCATCACTACCTCTGGCTATGTTCAAATCTCCCACTATTAAAACGAGCTCGTTTTTCGGGATTTCTTTTGTATTAATGAAATCTTTAATATTGTTGAATTGACTCGTTCTTACGGATCTTCCTAAATCCGAACATGCTGGGCCTACCGTTTGAACTTGGGTTCCTATAATATGGAATTTTTTTCCATGTTTGTTGATTCGTACGTAAATGAATCCTTTGTGATAAGACGATTCAACACCGCATCCGGGATTGTTGAAGATGTATTGTACCTTTTCTTCAATAGGCCACTGGCTTACGATTACGACTCCTCCGTCTACAGACGTAGATTGCCTGTAAACTCCTAAAGTGGTATTCCAACCGTTTCTGGTTCTTCCTACTGCTTCGGTTTGATACGGATATTGTGAACGAACTCCGTCTAAGAGAATCTTTCTCGCGTTAGCGTCGGAAAGACCTTCAAATACTATGACGTCTTGATTGTTTATGTAGTCCGAGCTTGCGATTTGTTCGGCTCTTTCTTTTTGTCCCCAGTCTCCCCAGCCTGGGAGTTGAGTTGATATTAAAGAAACGTTATGACTTAGAATTTTAATTTCCGAGTCTTGTGGATTGGAGAGTACTCTGTTGTTTGCTGATTGGCCTGGAGGTGCTGGACTAGAACTTACTGGGCCATAGGTGATTATCATGCTAGAACTTCCTGTCCCGGTATTTGCTGGTCGGCCTGGAGGTGCTGGACTAGAACTTACTGGGCCGTAGGTGATTATCATGCTAGAACTTCCTATCCCAGTGTTTGCCGGTCGGCCTGGAGGTGATGAATGGGAGTTTGTTGAACCAGAACTTATTGAATCAGAGTTTGATGAACCAGAACTTGTTGAACCAGAGTTTGTTGAATCAGAACTTGCTGAATCAGAGTTTGTTGAACCAGAACTTATTGAATCAGAGTTTATTGAACCAGAACTTATTGAACCAGAACTTATTGAACCAGAACTTATTGAACCAGAACTTATTGAACCAGAACTTATTGAACCAGAACTTATTGAATCAGAGTTTGATGAACCAGAACTTATTGAATCAGAGTTTGATGAACCAGAACTTGTTGAACCAGAGTTTGTTGAACCAGAACTTGCTGAATCAGAGTTTGCTGAACCGGAACTTGCTGAATCAGAACTTGCTGAATCAGAGTTTGATGAACCGGAACTTGCTGAATCAGAACTTGCCAAATCAGAGTTTGATGGGTCGAGATCTCCTGGGCCTGGGCCGGCTGGTGAGGTAGAACTTGCAGGACCGGAGCTTATTGGATCGTAACCTGTTGAACTTTGACTTTCGTCGCTTACGCTCCTATTATTCGAAGTAAGGAGCAAAAGCTTAATTAAATCGGCATAGGAATTTTGTTTATCGGGTAAACAGCGTGCAATAAGAAATAAGAAGAGACTACAACATATAAGAAATCTTGAATTTGTATGTCTCTTTGATTCTTTTCTGACTTTTTCGGGGAAGACATTTCGCTTTGTTTTCATAATTTATCTCCATTCCTTTTTATGAACGTCTTTATTATATACGATCTGAAAAAGAATAGTAGTTTTTTATAAAAAAGTGTTTCAAGGGCGTAAATCTTGTCGCTTAAGTGTCGTTTGGTGAAACGTATATTGAAGTTTGACGAGAATGCGAATCAAATACGACGCCGAAACATATCTCTCAGTGGGAAAGTTGTTCGATCGGATGAACTCTTAAAGGGAGCGTTTGTGTATACTAAAGTTCGTTTCAAGGTCTCAGATGTGGGAACGTTTTAGGAGTCAGTGTATTAGATGTCAGTGTTTTAGGGATTACTCATCTCTACATAATAGAGTGTCTAAAATTCTGCATTGAAACATGGGATTTGTGCCCAAATTAACGGTACTCTATTTTATAGGGATCAGTAGTGGATAGTGTAGCGTGTAAAGTCCTAAAATCTATGGTGACTAAACCCCTCACCATTTGAAACGCGAGAGCTTATACGTTTATTACGAACTTATGGAATGATCGTAACTGATTCTTTTTAAGGTTTGGAAACTCTTACTGATCTCTACATAATAGAGTGTTCAAAATTCTGCGTCTAAACGAGGGATTTATACTCAAACTAATGGTACTCTATTTTATAGAGATCAGTAAGATTCGAAATCAATTCAAGTTCGAGTTTGTTTGCAAGCCAGTATACGATTTGATCTAGGTGCAGGTTGCGGAATATATTTGAACAGAAGTAATGGACTTAGGTAGATCAATACATACTCGTAAGCTTCGATGACAAAATGAAAGATGAAATTGAAAGTGTGTTTCTATTCTTGAAACAAAAGAAGGAAGGTAAGATGTTTTATAGACTCGTATTGTACGATGTTACTCATCTCTACATAATAGAGTGCCCAAAATTCTGCGTTTAAACGCGGGATTTATGCTTAAATTAGCGGTACTCTATTTTTATAGGGATCAGTAGTGTGAGGAAATACGCGTTCTATCATCGATACCTCTACTTTCTTCTTAAAGCGTTTTTAAATACGCAAGAATGAACGGTTCTATATCTCCGTCCATCACTGCCGCGACGTTTCCGGTTTCGTGATCGGTTCTATGATCTTTCACAAGATTATAAGGATGGAAGACGTAGCTTCGAATCTGAGAACCCCAAGCGATGTCTTTTTTCTCGCCGGATTTTTTTTCCAATTCTTCCTTGGCTTTTTCCTGTTCCATTTCGTAGAGTCTTGCCTTTAACATCTTAAATGCGGTATCCCTGTTTTTGATCTGAGATCTTTCGTTTTGGCAGGCGACGACGATTCCGCTAGGAAGGTGAGTGATTCGAACCGCGGAATCGGTTGTGTTGACGTGCTGCCCGCCAGCTCCCGAAGAACGGTATACATCCACGCGAATGTCTTTTTCTTCGATTTTGATATCGATTTCGTCGTCTATTTCAGGGCTTACGTGAACTGAAACGAAGGAGGTATGTCTCCTTTTGTTTGCGTCAAAAGGGGAAATCCTTACGAGTCTATGAATACCGTTTTCCCCTTTTAAAAAGCCGAAAGCGAAATCGCCTATCACATGTAAGGTGGCATTTTTGATTCCGGCTCCGTCTCCCGCCTGAATATCGATGAGAGAATACTGATATCCCTTTTTTTCAAAATATCGAATGTACATCCTAAGAAGCATTTCGGCCCAATCTTGACTTTCGGTTCCGCCCGCTCCGGGATGAATGTTTAGGAAAGCCGGTTTAAGATCTTCTGAATTTTTAAGAGCGCCTAAAAGTTCCAGTTCTTCGAATTTTTCCTGAAGTCTGTTGTATTCTATGGAAAGCTCTCCGATGCCGTTTTCGCCTTTTTCGTCGAGAATCAGTTCTACTAAATCAGGAAAATCTAATATGTCTTGTTGAATCGTAAACCAAGGGGTGAGTTTTTTTTCCAGTTCGTTTTTTTTCTGACTTACGGTCCTCGCTTCTTCC
The DNA here is from genome assembly GCF_006874765.1 of Leptospira weilii. NCBI lineage: Bacteria > Pseudomonadati > Spirochaetota > Leptospiria > Leptospirales > Leptospiraceae > Leptospira > Leptospira weilii. Next base: position 3,265,965 of record NZ_CP040840.1, on the reverse strand, counting down.
GGATTGTTCCAGAGGTCCGGATCTTCGGATTTTTCATTGAGTGCCTTAAGACGATCCTTGTCCTGTTCCAAATTTAGGAGTTTCCAACGATTGAGAAAATTCTCCTGTAATTCTTTGGAGACTCTTTTAAGTTCTTTTGCTGATTTGACTTCCATAATCTTTGCTTGCGTCTAGTTTGATGATTTGCTGTAAGATGGTTTGAGCGGATACGTTTATTGAAAAAGAAAATCTTCCTTATTCTCTCTTTCTTGTTCCCAGGAAAATACGGTGTCTCTGAGTTGCGGAGTGTTCCCTTCCACCGTGGCTACCAAAATATATTCCTCTTTCTTTCTGAATTCTTCCGGATTTTTCTTTAAGATCAGCTTACCGGAGCGAATTAGGTCGAGAATGTGCAGAAGAAAAGGATCTTTTTCCGTTCTGGAAAGTTCTTTCATCGCTGAATAAAACGGAGTGATTCCTTTGTGGAACCAATCCACGATTTCATTTTTTCCGCTCGGCCAGAGCTGATTCAGTTGAATCGTTTCTTCCCTGAGAAGAGATTTACCTTGAAACGGTTTTTGAAGATGCCTGCACTGAAAGTAGAGTTCGTGGTTGATCTCTCTTGGAAAGGTCTTTCCGTAACCGGAGCCGATCCATTCGATCCACGCTTTTTTTTCTTTTACGGGTAGGGACGGAATGAGTGCAAAGAGATAATTCTGATTTTTGAATATTCGAGAAGTGGAAAGATGATCTAAAACCTCATAGGGAATCATGTATAAGCCTTTCTGCCATTCTAAAACCAGAGGAATTTTTTCTACGTCCAGATACTCCGCGGGAGTTTCGGCTCGGACGACGTCCCCGAACTGAGTGAGAATATAAATGAAAGAAAGAAGTTCTTGTCGATTCATTTTCCGAATCAACGTATCGGGATCCAAATTACGATGCAAAGCGTGTCTTAACAGATTGTATTGTTCTACAGGAAATTG
>NZ_CP040840.1:3257500-3262500 GCF_006874765.1 Leptospira weilii | reverse complement strand
TTGCATGAACTTCATTCCCATCATGATCATTCTGGAAACCCAGAAGAAGATGATGTCGAAGCCGGTGACAAGAACGGAAGTCGGGTAGTATTTTTTCAAATCCGAAGTTTGTTCCGGCCAACCCATGGTCGAAAAAGGCCAAAGCTGAGAAGAGAACCAAGTATCCAAAACATCCGGATCGGGTTCCACTTCTTTCGAACCGCAGGAAGGACAGGACTTTACGGGAGTTTCCGCGACTTCCACGTGTTTACAAGTTTTACAGTGATACGCGGGAATTCGATGACCCCACCAAAGTTGTCTGGAAATACACCAATCACGAATGTTGTTCATCCATTCGAAAAAAGTTTTTTCCCACATTTTCGGGACAAATTCAACCTGACCGGTTTGAACGGCTTGAATTGCCAAGTCCGCGAGAGGTTTGATCTTAACGAACCACTGCGTGGAAAGATACGGTTCGATCACCGCTCCTCCTCTTGAGTTGTGTCCGACCGCATGAACGTGGTCTTCGATTTTTTCGATCAAACCTTTCGCTTCGAGATCCGCGAGAACTTTCCTGCGCGCTTCAAAACGATCCAGGCCTTGATACGGGCCTGCGTTTGCGTTCATGGTCCCGTCTGGATTCATGACGAGAAGCGGTTTGAGTCCGAGTCTTTGACCCGCTTCAAAGTCGTTTGCGTCGTGTGCGGGTGTGATCTTTACAAGGCCCGATCCGAATTCCTTATCTACGAAAGAGTCGAACAATAGAGGGATCTGTCTGTCGGTAAAAGGAAGATCCAACAAGACGTCTTTCAAGTGCGAATAACGTGTGTCTTCGGGATTCGCGCAAACGGCTACGTCTCCGAATATGGTCTCCGGTCTTGTCGTGGCTACGATTAGGAATTGATTCTTTTTACCGTGGATGGGATATTTAATATGATAGAGTTTGCCTTTTGTTTCCCGGAATTCCACCTCTAAATCCGAGATCGCGGTTTTGGAAGCGGGGCACCAGTTGATGATCCTTTCTCCGCGATAGATCAGACCTTCGTCGTAAAGAGATTTAAAAACTTTGAATACTGCTTTGGAAAGACCTTCGTCCAAAGTGAATCTTTCTCTGGACCAATCGACCGATTCTCCCAAAAGTTTTTGTTGTCGAGTGATCATTCCACCCGAGTGATCTTTCCATTCCCAGATTTTATTAACAAATTCTTCTCTTGTAAAATCAGTTCTTTTTTTACCTTCTTTTGCAAGCTCTCTTTCCACAACCATTTGAGTTGCGATTCCTGCGTGATCCGTTCCAGGAAGCCAAAGAGTGGACTTGCCTTTCTTACGTTCGATTCGGATAAGAATGTCTTGAATCGTATGATTGAGTGCGTGCCCGATGTGCAAAGACCCCGTAACGTTGGGAGGAGGGATTACTATGGAGAAAGATTCTTTGGAATTGGAATTAGGCGCAAAGGACTTTTTCTCTTCCCAGAGCGAAATCCATTTATTCTCGACTTCTTTCGGTTCGTAGCGATCGCCTATTTGTTTTTTCATGTCTATAAAGAAACAGGTTTTCTTGCTTTTTCCCGGGGTCAAGAGGATTCAAACTGTTCCGACTTTAAGAAGGGAAAAATTAGGCTTGAAGTGACGATTTATTTTCGTGCTTGAATCTTCATTCTAAAAAGGTTCGAAGCCATAAAATGAAAGTTGTTACCCTTAAGAGTGAGACGCCTGGATGAATGTCATTCATTTAAACTCAGTGAAACCGTTTTCGGTTATAGATGGATTTAAAAAGCGTTTTTGAAAACCGATTGACTCGGTTCTATTCAATTGATTGGGGGAAATTTTATATCGTATCGATGCAAGGATCTTGGGAAAGGATTCTCGATTTAGGGACAAAGGGCGATTATTTTTTTCGAATTCCGGTCGAAAATTGAAATTACATTTTTTACATTGAAAATGTGCTTTTTTCGAAAGTGATCGTTGACAAAAAGAGGGCGCTATTTCCATGTTTTTATTCAACCGGTCAAAGCGAAACTTGAAAATTAATTTAAGTTTATTGAATATGTTTTCATATTTTGAAACCGTAGAAACGTTTTTCCCCAGTCTATTTTTGATGGAATTCAAAAGTGAGTTTATATAATATTTTACTAATAAAGTTATGGAATAATGACCGATCCCTATAAAATAGAGTATCGTTAATTTGAACACAAACCCCGCGCTTAGACGCAGAATTTTACGAACAAATTCTAAAAGTAGAGGTTCCTACTTACTACTCGGACGCATAAATAGAATACTATGATAAACTTGTTTCGAAAATTAGAATGTTGGAATCTTCCTCTAAAAAGTCGAGAATTCCCGATTTGACTTAGTTTTTGAGGACCGCTATACTTTTGCAAAACCGACCGCTTATTTTCGAGTATCATTTTTATGCGTTCGAGTAATATAGAAAATTCTTTCTCATTTTTTTACGCCGAACTCACGTTAATTCTAAGAATGTAGGAATTCCTCAATTTCCCGAAGTAACAAAGAATATCCCTCACCGGAAACGGAGTCGGAAGCGATTGAAAGCTCCGTGTCGACATTCAATCCGCCGGAACCCAATTCACCGGCAAAAGGAATTCCGAATGTTTTCTCGCAAAGATGGGCCAGGGAGGAATGAGTCGGGCCGATCGAATAACTGCAAACCTTCTTCTTTAAAAAAACTGCTTCAAAAAGAGACTGGCCGAAATAGCCGACAAAACCGAAACAAGACGCCAATAAATTCTGGAATTGAAACTGGGAAACTCGGGGAATAAACTCGATCGAATTTCCGACGGGAGGAAAGCCGCCGACGCGAACGATTCTAAGCTGACTTTTATCTTTTGAAAGTAGGGACGAGAGGAAAAAATCCAATTCTTTTGAGGAATTGGAATCTATGCTCCCGGCATAACAGAGAAGAAAGGAATTCGATATCGGGTTCGCATTCAAAAGTCCGGGAGAAATCAAAATCCGATCCAAAGAAAAGCGATCCGAAATTATCGGATGGGGAAGAAGATCGTAATGTCTGTATTTTTCCCTATCCGGACCGAAATGATCCAAAAGAAGAATGCGCGTTTTTGAATATTCTGGAATTAGAATGTCTCTGGAATCCACGACGAGCAAATCCAATTCGCCGTCTTCCGGAAATTCCTCAAGCCAGAACGTTTCGTAGGAAGCAGCGGACAATAATGCGAATAGAATTCTGGAACGTTCGAAATGGCCGCTTCCGAAATTTTTCGGATCTCCCGCTAAAACTCCGACGCGAAATTGATTCGTTACTTTTGCGGACTGAGTTTGAAAACGGATTTGTTCCACGTCTTGGTTCCCCGCAAAAACGTTCGGCTCTCTTTCGAAAAGTTGAATACATTCCTTAGCGCCGAAAAAAGGATTTCGGTCGTTGAGCAGATTGAAAATTTGGGAGGCGGTTTCGAGATCTTTCGGCTCGTCGATTGTAAGTCTGAGTTTCGGCAAAACTTTCTTTTCTTTTTCGGTAAGTAAAGAGGAAAGTTTGGCGATTCGAAACCGATGCGGGTTCTCTTTTATGGAAAGACTTACGTGTTCTTTGTGTCTTTCTTCCAGAACTTGAGGACGCCACTCAAGGGCCTTTCTTGTAAAGATTTCTCCGCCCATACCCAAAGGAAGTCCCGTTACGTAAGCAAGATCTGGCTTTGTAAATTGAAACGACTGCAAAAGTTGGTTCAAATGAAGCGTATCATAAAACGGATTGTCGCCTGTGAGACGCAGAATCGTGTCCGCTTTGAAAAATTCTGCGGCTTTTATATATCTCTGTCTTACGTCTAGAAGATCTCCGGTAAAAAAACGATACTTCCTATTTTCTAAAAAAGAACGAAGCTCCTTATCCTCTTCGGGGATCAAATACACGATTTGTTCTTCGGGAAGAACGACCCGAATTCTGTCTTGGATTCTGTCGATGAGAGTTTTTCCGGAGTTGAAAGGAAGTTCTCGTAAAACCTTACCGGGAAGTCTTATGGAACTCGTCCGAGCCTGAATAAACGCGTAAATGTTACGCGTTGAACGTATACCACTCATCGCAATTCAGACAGGGCGCGCCCGTAGTTTCATGTTTTCCGTTTAACGAATTGGCAAAAGAAGGCAGACCTTTTTGCCAAATCTGCATTAGGGTTTCCTTATGAAGATTTCCGAAAACCTTCCCCGGAGTTTGTTTACAGACGGAAACGGTTCCGTCCGAATTCACGTAAAGATCCCGGTTGAGATGCCAGCAAAATTCCCTCTGAATCGGAGTGAGATCGGTGACCCTTTTTTCCGGCATAAGACCTGCGTAACGATTGTATTTTTGAAGAACGATTCCGTAACCTTGTTTTTCGGTTTCATCCACCCAAACTTCCACTTCGTCTTCAGCTTCCTGAATCTTTAAAAATTGAAGATAGATTCTGTTTTTTGGAAAAATTTTACCGAGTTGTTCCAGGTTCGAAAGTACTCGGTTTAGTTCTTTTTTTCCGTAGAGAGAGTTATATTTTTCCTGGTTTCGGGTCGTGAGATTTACGATCCAAGTGATTTTTTGTCTAAATGAGGAATCTAACGTATTCAAAAAATCTAAAGTCGAATTCAAGTCGGTGTAAAGAGCTGTTTCTATGAAAAATTCCTGTAGTAAAGAGGAGGAAAATTGAAAAGCGGTAGAAAGCAACTCCTCAAATTCGGGATGCAAAAGAGGCTCGCCTAATCCTCCGAAACAAACGCTGTATTCGTTGGAAAAGGATTCTTCCTGTTGTTTCAGTAAATTTTCCAGGAATACAGGACTAAGAAAGGAACCGTCCTGATCGTTAGGCGAAAATTGTCTCGGACAAAAACTACAACTCAATTCGCATCCTCGATATACCTCCAATTCCAGATACGAAGGGCCGGTTCTAAAAACTTCCGGATGTTCCCGAATCCACGGATGGATATCGGAATAGTTCCATACTTCTTTGGATTTCAAAAACCCTCTGACTAAGTTTAAGGATCTTTTATTTTTTAAAGAGAAGTCGAGTCTGTATTGT
>NZ_CP040840.1:3220000-3252500 GCF_006874765.1 Leptospira weilii | reverse complement strand
CCTCTGAAAATCCGACGGCTTTGAGAAGTCCGGCCGAGATCAATCTTTGGAATATGAAATTAACACAAAGAAGAACGGAGACTAGTATGAGTATGGTGGCAACGAAACTTTGAAAAAGAATGGAAATGATCGCGGCTCGATAAATCGAGTTGGGGATACTTACTTGCAGCGCCCAAAAACGTTTATCTTTGCCGATATGAAACGGAAAGAAATAATGCGTATATCCGTTTGAGTCGGTGGTAAATTTTTTTCCGGTCTCTTCCTGACTTTCTTTGAGATAGAACTCCAATTCTTGGGCATCGGGAATTTGTTTTCCAACCAGATTACCGTCAAAACCATTCACGGCATAAATTCCCTTTGGGGAAATGAGGGATAAGTAACCTTGACCTTGGAACGGTTTTTTACCGCCGATCAGTTTTTGCAATTCCTCCAATCGATAATCGAGACCGCCCACACCGTAAAATTGATTTCCCACACGGAACGGAGCGATCAGAGATATCATAAGAATTTTGACCTTTCCGTCGAGTTCATAATAATACGGGTCGGTTACAAATTGAGTCAGCGTTTTTTTAGGGGTTTGATACCATTCTCCTTCCGGACCAGGGTTATCGTAATACTTAGCGGCTTCCAATACGATTTCTTCATCCGTTTTTCCACGATGAAGATAAGGAATGAATCTTCCGGTGGCATCATGCCCGGGAGTATTTTCAAATTGATCATCTTGTCCGTCGAAGCCGTTCGGCTCGTAGGCTACTCGGGCGCCGAAATAACTCTCGTTCACCTTCAGTATTTCCTGCAAAGCTAGGATGACTTTGCTTCGGGGAGGAGAATCGAATAAAAGCGGGAATCGGAAACCCCGGATTATACCCATACCCGTATCTAAATAGTCTTTGATTTCGAAGGTCCAACGTTCCGCGGTTACTTCGGAACTGTTGACCACCTCTTGTTCTAGTTTTTTATAGGCTGTATATGAGTTGATTGTTGCAAGAATTCCAAAACCGATAAATAATACGATTGAAAGATACAAAGAAATGCGAAATCGAATGCTCATTGCGTCCTCCCGCAACTTGTCTATTAAGTAATTAAAAAGTGATTAACGAAGGATGGGACGAAAAGCTCGAGCAAAAAATTGCTAATTTATAAAAAAATCATTATTTTATCTTGGGAAAAACAAAAATTCGGTCTATGTCGCATTCATAAATGTGATATTTACCGATTCTTCTGAGGTTGATTCGAATTTTTTGGTCATGGGGCGGAATGAAAAAACGCCACCCAAAGCATTTGAATCGATTTGCGATAGGGTAATTTTTTTGGAGTCCCTTCTCGAAATAATATGAGGTCTTAAACCCATAACCTTACCCATTAAGAAGGCTTTTGGAATAATAAGGATCAAAACTGATATTTTTCAAGTGTTCCGACGTGTTAGTGATTAGGGGGTTAGATTTTAGTGGATAGAACTTTACATACAATAAAATGCAAGTGTTCCGACAAGAATGAGACTTTTTACTTGCAAAAAGTATGATTTTCTGATAGAGAAAAATTTCCCGAGTCTTTCCGCCTCCACCCCCACCCAAAAATAAGGGTGGGAACTAAGTTTCACGGGGGATTTGTCGTAACTCCGACAGATTTATCTTCGGATCCAAATACTTATGGGTAAGGTGATGGTAGAAAGCGAAATAGCCAGCGAACAGCGGAGCGTCGTGAGCGGCTCTCAACGCAGTTGAGAAAGAAAGCGCCCCGTAGAAAGCGAAATAGAGTTATTCTCCCCACCACCCAAAATCAGGGGAAACTCAGGCAAGAGCTCGCTTTTATACTTGGGGTCCTTCTTTTTCGTGCGGAACCGAGACGATCCTGGCATATTGTCGCCGTGGCGATTCAACACTTTATTAGGAACTGCGAATATTCTTATGTGGGGAATTTTTATCGCTGTGAACAGTCCGCTGATGGGGCTACGAAACTACGGCGATGCACTGGATTTTTGTATTTTTTTAATTGTTTGCCGTCTTCCATTCTACGAAAGAGGATTGAATTCGATTTCCTACCGAGACGCTGGCGCGCTGGTGGGTTTTCGTATGTTGTTGAATATCGATTTAGATTTTTCTAATGTATAAGACTTGCGAGGTCGTTGTATCTTCGAAATCAAAAATGTTTCTTCAATATGACGAGATGCTTGCATATCAAAGGGCGTCGTTTCCCGTATTTACGGGAAAGACTACAATTTTCTTAACGCGGCGGGTGATTTGACGGAACATCCGGATCTCTCGACGAGTTTGGAAATTCCGTCTTTCCTTTCAATGATTAGAGTTGTTGAAAAATTAATTCTCCATTTGCTTCCGTTTATTGAAATGGACGATTGAAGCAATTTTGTTAAACTTTATCATTGAATTTTTCAACAACTCTATTCTGGAAATCGAAGACTTTATGTCGAAAGTCCAAATACGTCGTGAATTTTGTTGATCGCAATCTTTGCTTGATCTTCGGGGATTACACAAGAGATTTTGATCTCGGAGGTGGAAATCATTTCGATGTTGATTCCGTTGTCCGCGAGAGCTTTGAACATTCCCGCCGCGACTCCTACGTGAGACTTCATTCCCACTCCGACCGCGGAAACGATCGCGATACTTTCGTTGATTTCTGGTTCCATTGCGTTATGTGCCTTTGAAAATCCTTGAAGAATCGGTTTTGCTTGAAGAACGTCCTTTTTGGGAATCGTAAATGAGATCGTATTGATTCCGTTATGCGGAGAGGATTGTACGATCATATCCACAAGAATATGCTTGGAATTTAATTCCCCGAAAAGTCCCGCCGCTAAGCCGGGTTTGTCGGGAACTTCCGCGATGGTGATTCTTGCTTGATCACTCTTTGCGGTGACTCCGCTGACTTTTAATTTTTCCATAATTTTATCCTCGCTCATCACAAGTGTCCCTTGGTTTTCGTTAAAGCTGGAACGGACGTGTATGACCACATCGTAGTTCATTCCCAATTCTACGCTTCTAGAATGAAGAACTCCCGCGCCTAAACTTGCAAGTTCGAGCATCTCTTCGTAAGTGATCTGCGTATGTTTTTTTGCGTTCGGAACGATTCTCGGATCGGCCGTATAAACTCCGTCAACGTCGGTATAAATTTCACATTCTTTCGCGCCGAGAACCGCCGCTACCGCTACCGCGGATGTATCGGAACCGCCTCTTCCCAGTGTGGTGATGTTTTCTTCCTCGTCGATTCCTTGAAAACCGGCGATGATCGCTACCTTGCCTTCTTTGAACGCGTTATCGATCTTGGATCGATCGATCTCTTTGATCTTTGCGTTCGAAAAATTTCCGTCCGTTAGAAGTTTGATTTGAGAGCCCGTAAAAGAAGTCGCGGGAACTCCGATTTCCCAAAGAGCCATGGCGAGGAGTGCTGTGGAAATTTGCTCGCCCGTCGAGAGGAGCATGTCCATTTCCCGTTTGGGAGGATTTGCGGAAATTTTTGCGGCGAGGTCCACGAGCTCGTCCGTGGTATGTCCCATAGCGGAAACCACGACGGCGATTTGTTGTCCCTTGTCGTGATAGGATTTGATTCTTCTCGCAACGTTCTGGATTCTTTCCGGGGTTCCCACGGAAGTTCCGCCGTATTTTTGAACGATGATGTTTGCCATAACCTTAACAGTCATATTTTTCTTTTAAGACGAGGGATCAAGAGAATTCGATTTTGATTCTCCGATTTTGGAAAGAGGGTTTTGTTCTTAGGAAAGGTTTTAAAACTGACGAAAGTTTTATCAATACCGTAGAATTTCGTTTTCGAACGAATTCCTTTAAGAAGAAAGTATGTTTAGTATTCTCGATTGGTTTTTTATCTTATCGTATTTATTATTTGCGTTTGCTGCGGGAGTTCTGCTTTCTCCCAAAGCGGGCAAGAATCTTGTTTCTTACTTTGTCGCCGATCGGAAACTTCCTTGGTGGTGGCTCGGAACTTCGATGGTCGCGACTACATTCGCCGCGGATACTCCTCTTGTGATCACCGGTTTTGTCGCGGCCGACGGAATTTCGGCTAACTGGTTTTGGTGGAGTTGGGCCATCGGTTATATGGCGATGACCGTTTTTTTTGCGGGTAAATGGAGAAGGATGGAAGTTCTCACCGACGTGGAGTTTGTCGAACTTCGTTACGGCGGAAAACCCGCGACAATTCTTCGGATGGTCAAAGCGTTCTATTTGAGTATATTAGTAAATTCGATTGTACTCGGATGGGTATTCAAAGCGATGTCTAAGATTACCGGTCCTTTTTTGGATTGGAAGGATATATTCGGGAAGAACGGATTCGCGATCGTTCAAAGTCTATGGCCTTCTTTTTTAATATTCGATTCTTTGAATAATACGATCACGGTTTTGATTTTGTTTTTGGTCGTGATCGTCTATAGCAGTATGGGAGGAATCCAAGGAGTGATTCTGACCGATCTCGTTCAGTTTGCTTTGGGAATGGGCGGTGCGATTCTTTTTGCGGTGTACGCCGTTTATAGCCAAGGGGGGATTTCCGGTCTGCTGATGGGGATGAAAGAAATCTATCCGGACAAATACGAATCGATCCTGAGTTTTTGGCCGGATTTTCAAGGCGCCTCCCTTCCGTTTAACGTTTTTCTAATATTTATATCTGTGCAATGGTGGGCTCAGTATTATTCGGACGGTTCGGGATATTTGGCGCAGAGAATTCACACCGCAAAAAATCCGAAAGAAGCGGAGAAGGGTTCGCTCTGGTTCAACGTAGCGAACTTTATCATTCGAACCTGGCCTTGGGTTTTAACCGCGCTCGTCACGTTAGTCGTATTTCCGTTGCACGATCCGACAAGATATTTTTCGGAAGGGCAGATCGTGGGCGGGGATCGTGAGATGGGTTATCCGATTTTGATGAAACTCGTTTTGCCGAGCGGAATTTTGGGAATCGTATTCGCGAGTCTGATGGCGGCCTTTATGTCCACGGCGGACACTCATATCAACTGGGGCGCGAGTTATCTGGTGAACGACTTTTATCTGAGATTTATCCATCCGGGCGCGAGCGATAAAACTTTGGTGAGAGTCAGCCGGATCGCCGTCGTGTTGATGTCGATCGTAGCGATTTTGGTCGCGACTCAAATCCAATCCATCGCGAGTGCGTGGAAATTTTTGTTGGCGTTCGCTTCCGGAATGGGATTGCCTCAAATTCTAAGATGGGTTTGGTGGAGAACCAACGCTTGGACGGAACTTTCAGGAATGATCACCGCCCTCGTTCTTTCCATGATCTTGTATCCGTTATTTCCCGAAGTTCGATCGGAATATCTTTTGTTCTGGGTCGCGATCGGTTCGGTGATCGTTTCGATCGTCGTTACGCTTTTGACTCCTCCCGTGCCGCAAGAAACGTTAGACGCGTTTGTGCAAAGGGCGCAGCCGTTCGGATTTTGGAAAGGCAATGAAAGCAAGGAACGACTGGAGGATTTTCAACGAAGAATCGTCCTTTGGTTTTTGGGAACCGTCGCTTTATTTTTCGGAATGTTTTCTTTGGGATATTTCTTTCTGTTGCAATTTTGGCAAGGCGCTTGTTGTCTGATCGGCTTTGCGGTTTTCGGCGCTATCTATTGGGGAAAGAATTCAATCAGAACCGGGTCGATTGACATTTGGCGAACGTTTTAGACGTGAAAAACAACGGATTTGAAACACGGTCGATTTTGAATAGAACTTGTTCCGAATTCTGCAGAGCGGCCGCTCTGCGCTTTAGTTTTGCAAATGTAGGAACTCCAACGGGAGTCGAACGACAATAGAATCGATTCGAAAGCCGATCCATAGCCAAAGAGACGTAATCTGTAGGAACTCCTTCGTTGTGTGAAAAATTTGCGACAACGTTTCTATCTAAGTTTTGGGAAAAGTTCTATAAGCGATCTTGAAAATATCTTGGAATGATCGGGATCGGTATTTAGGCATAAGGTATTTTTGAAATAGTTATATATTCTTAATTTAGAATATTCTGAAAATTGTATGTTTTTTGATTTATATTTCGAAAACATGAGGGCTGGTTCAAAAGCCTCAAAGAATTTACATAATCATTCTTCATGAATTGTAGTAGTTCCTGCAAAAATCGTCGTTTTGGGCAGTTTGAGAACTTTCAAGTAGTTTATAATATCGTTAGATTTTTGTATGAGTTCCCACACTTGTGAAACTAAAGCGTCTCGCTTCTATGGGCGCTCGACGGGTTTTGGGACAGATTCTTAGGCGATCGTAGAAATGTTGATATGTCCATATAATAGAGTTATTGAAAAATTAATTCTTAGTTTATTTCTGTTTCATTGGAATGGACGATTGAAGCAGTTTTGTTAATTGGAACTATGGAATTTTTCAACAACTCTATTATTTTTAACGTGAGTTCGGCATAAGAAATCCATGGTTCATTTTTCTGTAAAAAGTTGTAATTTGAACTTTGTAAATCTATTCTTTAAAGTCGAAGCTACAGCAAATCGCGATTTTACGAACAAATTCTAAAATTGTAGAAACCCTCTTTTTAAAAGATTCTTTTTCAGTTAGAACTCATGTTGTTTTTAGAATATTCAGAAAATATGAAATTCTTTCGTGAAAAAATGTTTTCGGACCCGGTTCGATTTAGGACGGAATTTCGACGTCTCTGGAAAGGCAGAGAAGGGCCGTCAGAGTAAGAACCGGCGAAACGTCCTTTTTACCGGAATTCTGCATCGAATGAAGAACCGATTCCAAAAGGATCGTGATTTTTCCGAGTCCGAGCGAATTGGATCGTTGGATCAGTCTTTTCCAAAGGTTCGTTTGATCGTATCTTTTCAAACCGACCGTACAAAGATCGGAAACCGCGGATGTGAGTTCGGCGATATATTCTTTCAAGGGATCTTGTTCGGAAAAAGACCGACTCGACATCGAAAAATCCGACGTGGAAGTTTTCGAGTCCAAATACGGCTGTAACATCGTGCGATCCCCGTTTCGTTCGATCACGACCGATACGGGTTGAATGTGCAATTTACCGGATACGGAACTCGCGATCCCGCAAAGATAACAAAGAGAAGAATCAAACAACGACTGTCGAAGATTCTCCAGTCCGTTTACTGCCCTGCTATAATACGGAAAAGAAACATACGCGACCGTTCCGTTTTTGTCCTCTACTTCCAGTTTCATCTTTTGGGTAACGTCGTCGAAATACGGCGGATCGAATCGATCCGCTTTCAAGACTAAAAAATTTCCCGCCGCGGAGCGAGGTCCCAAGGCTCGGGGAGGCCGCTGCGAAATTGTTCGGATTGCCTTGTCGTAATCGTCGTAAAAAATTCCTTCGTACAACGATTCGAAACGAAGCGTATGAGGATTCGAAATCGCTTTATTACCGAATTGTAATCTACCGGAAGCGGTTCTTTTAACCGAAGAGCTGACGATCGAACTCTTTCCGAATTCTATAAGGGGAATTCCCTTGAGCGCGGAAAGATTTCCCGCCGCGTGAAACGGTTCTTCGGCCGGTCTTTCCAAAAAACGTTCGCATAACAACACTTCGTCGGAATTTTGGGCCGTAAAATAGGAACGTACCGTAAAACCTTTTTTAAAAACGCGTACATCCGATCCGAGTCCGATCAAGGTCCGTGTGGTCAGTTCGGAAGAATACTTTTTGGAGTCTCCGGCGATCATGGAGAAAGGAATCTCGCCTTTGTTCTCTTTCAATGCGTCCGTTCTGACAAACCATTCTCCCAAAAGATATGCGATTTGATTCGGGTCGAACTGCGAATCGTGTATCAAATATTTTGAATATTTTTCCCGCAATTCGGCCAAAACGTCTGCGGGCCATAACAGTCCTTCCCGGATACAGGATCGCTCTAGATCGGATAACGCGTTTCGGATACGTTCCGAAGATACGCTTTGAAAACCGTATTCGACGATTTCCTTTAGGGCGATGTCCGCGCCATCGGTGATGTGAATCGGAATTCCGGTTTTTTTCCGTTCTGTGGAAACAAATCCTTTGTTTTTATGCATTAGACGAAATGCCCACACCGCGATCGCAACCGCCTGTTCTCCGATCGATCCCTTTCGATCGGAGCGCGCGTATCTTACATCGTTTGGAACGGGAAAGAATACGTTTCCCAATCCCTCAATTTTGGCGGTCGGAGTCTCCGTTCGATCAAGTTCGATCGCGATGCCCGAATCGAAAACGGATTTCGCTTTTGCAAGGGAGGAGGCCGATAAAAAAGATCGCAGACTTTCGTCGTCGATGTCGCCCGGATTCCAGGATAGTTTCGGCTCGTCCGCGGCCGAACGTTTTTGATAAGCGACAACGGTACGAACGATGTGCCTGCAAATTCCCGCAGAGGGACATGTGCATACGAAGTCCTGGATCGACGCCGCTTCCGGGAGAACGCAGGTGACGGAGTCTTCCCAGACGACTTCCGTGTTTCCGTCTTGGGTTTCTTTCCATTCTCCTTGGATGTCGGATTCGACTTCCTTAACGGCGCGGCTAACGGTTCCTTTGCTCGTTAATATTTCCAATTCCTGTAGTGATAAAGAGAGAATGTCTTTGCGCATCTTCGTATTACCCGATTTTATCGCCGACCCATTCCGCAAGTTCGCCGGGAGTCATAGCTCCTATTTCGGCTCCCGCTTTGACGAGTTTATCCGCCATTTCCGCGTCGTAGCTCGGGTTTGCAGTTTCGTCTAACGCGGCTAAACCCAAGATTCGAACTCCGCTTTCCGCCAGTCTATGAACCGCGGAAACGAGTCTCGAGGGAGGGGCGCCTTCGAAAAGATCGCTGATGAGTATGATCATGGTTCTGCGAGGATTTTCGATTTTTCCTTCCGCATATAAAACTGCGGAACCGATATCCGTTCCTCCGCCTAACTGCACTTTCATGAGAGTCTCCACAGGATCGGAACAATGATCCGTCACATCCACAACGTTCGTATCGAAAAGAACCAAAGTCGTTTTAAGCGTTTTAATTCCCCAGAAAATCGAAGCGGTAACCGCGGAATGAATCACGCTGTCCGCCATACTTCCGGATTGATCCACCAGGATAATCAGCCGCCAACGATCGGCCATGGAACGATGGATTCTCGAATGGAATAAGGGTTTTTGCAGAATCAGTTTTTTGGAAGCGGGATCGAAATGTTTTAGATTGGCGCGAATCGTTCCTTTGACGTCGAAGTTTTTGTAAATCCTAAGAGAAGAGCGCCGATTTCGATTTTTCACACCTCGAAAGGAGGTTAGAATGGTAGTCTCTAATTTTTTCATCAATTCCTCCACCACCTTTCGCACGAGTTCGCGGGCGAGGTTCAACACGTTAGGCTCCATTAGATGACGCGTATGCAGTACCGCTTTGAGAAGGGTCTTGTTCGGGGAAACTCGTTTCAAAAGTTCCGGATTTGTCACCATCTCCATCACTTGATAACGTTCTAATGCGTCCTTTTCGATCCGTTCGATCGTTGTTTTCGGAAACAGTTCGTGTATTTCGTTGATCCATAAAGGCACGGTTAATTTCGATTCTCCCGAACTTCCCGCTCTTGTATTTCGATCCGAGCCGTATTCTCCCGAATTCCCCGTTCTTGTATTTCGATCCGAGCCGTATTCTCCCGAACTTCCCGTTCTTGTATTTTGATCCGAGCCGTATTCCCCCGAACTTCCCGTTCTCGTATTTCGATCCGAGCTGTATTCTCCCGAACTTCCCGTTCTTGTTTTTCGATCCGAGTCGTATTCTCCCGAATTCCCCGTTCTTGTTTTTCGATCCGAGTCGTATTCTCCCGAACTTCCCGTTCTCGTATTTCGATCCGAGCCGTATTCCCTTCCATAAAGATATTCGAGGGCCCGGCTCATTCTTTTTTGTTGTTCGGAGAGAGGAGGGGCGCCTAACGCTTGTTCGGAACCTGTTCCTAAAATCAAGCGCCATCGCACGAACGTATTGAAATCGTCTTTGTCGTATTCCATTTTTTTAATGTGTTTGCGGTTTTCGCCGAAACTCCGTTTTCAACTCCGTAATTTAATTCGTTCGTATTCCGTATCGGAAAGCCGCATCGAAAAGAATCCGTTCGAATTCCATCGCCCTCAAAACCGTTTTAGGATCTTCTTGATTTGAAAACGTCTCTACGGTTCCCGGTTGAAGAATCTCGAATAGACTGAGTCCTATATTGTGTTTTTCCCTCGGGGTGAAAAATGTGAAAGCCGTATGAATTGCCGGTAACGCTTCCAAAAATTCCGTATAAGATAAGTCGGAGATTCTATCGTTTAAAGCAGTCAAAAGGTTTTTGTTCCGCTGTACGGTTTCACGAGCGGTTAAAAAAAGCCCCGATAGAAAATCTCCCAGTTTGCTAGGATCATAGAAAGAGTTCAGCTGATCCACGATCGTGTCCGCGAAATTCAATTTCCATCGAGCGCCGCAAACCGCTCCTCGAACGAAAGGATCTATTTCCGAATCCGCGCTTATCCGCGATAAGATACCTTCTATCTCGTCCGAAGACAACGTTAAAGATTCCGAAAAATATTCGTAGGTTCTCACTGCGATATTCACGCTTCGTGCCTGTTCCAATCCCTGAGAGGAAGTCGCCCCGAGCCGATCCAAAAGGTTGAGGGATCTACGATAGGTTTCGCGGAGAATTCCCGCTAGGTTTTCTCTTTTCTCTAACTTTAGAATTTCATCATATACGTATAGATAGGCGATTTGTTCCAGGGCTGCGCAGACTTTGAGGAAATCGCTTTCGATCGGAATCAATTCCGAAAGTCGTTTTAACAGAAAAGCAGTATGCTTTCCTAAGCCGGCTAACGCCGCGTCTACAAGACAGGCGGCGGCGAGTTCCAAATCCGTTTCCGTGCGGATCCGCCGATTCAATACTCCCGCTGCCGCTTCCGAAAGTGTGCTTCCGTATCGAGAAGCTTCTATACAGGACGCGTGAAAATCCGTTTGCATCGAGATTTCCCATTTTTCCCTTACGTCGTGAGCGATCGCATCCGCGCGCTGAGTTAGGGAATATCCTGCGATTTTCAAAAGATCCAATCGATGTAGAATCCTGCTTTGCACTTTTTGTTCCGATTGCGACAGGTCGAGTTCGAAAGTCCGCTTTTCCCGTTTGGCTAAAAGGTTATAATTTTTTAATATAGTTTCAATGTCTGAAACGATCGGAGGCAGCGAAGTTCCTTCGGCCAAACGACCGATACGATCTCCCCGCATCACTTCCGAGATCGTATCGAGAAGCGGATGTCCGACGTCTCTTGCGATTTCGTCTTTGACCAAGGTCGCGCGAAAACCGTCGATCAGATCGTTTTTCCATAGATCTTTGTGGCCTCTTAGATCGGCCAAAGCCCTGCTCATGGTTTCGGCCGCGATTCGATCGGCTGTACCGATCCTTTGTCCTTTTTTCCGCAGTGAAGTGATGATCTTTCGGACCAATGGACGATGATCAAAATATTCATTTTTTTGAATGCTTTCCCAGACAAATTCGTAAAAACCGAGGTTTGCAATTCCGGAACCGTTCGGCGTTTCAAATCTAACGTTGGAATAAGGAGTGAGAGCGATTCCTTGCTCGCAATCGGGTGTTTTGCGGTCGTTCCAGTATAACTCGTCCGGTTCCGCGGGCCTTGACATTCTTTGCCTCAATGCGGAAGAATGAAGTCCGCCCGTAACGACGAATACGGGTCCGGTAAACCGCGTCCGTGCAAGTCGAATTTGAAAGGCCATAAACGATTCTCTCATTCGAGTCGTTTTGTCCGGAGGGTTGGATTCTTTTAGAACCTGATCGCAGAAGATCGCAACTCGTTCCTCGTATGTTTGCGTTTGTAGATCGACTTCGAAGAGTTCTTCCCATAAATCCTGAAACCGAGGAACTCCCATTTTTTTGCAGAGGGCTGAAATGAAATCGTTGGTTTGAAACGGATCGTCGGAGTGAAATCGTTCCGTTTCATGAACGGGATCTTTCGTAATGTCGTGGATCGAACAAAGATCGGCCCAAGGCAGGTCTATAAAGAACGCGGGAATTTGTAAAGATTTTGCGGTTTGTAACGCGACCCATTCGGGGGAATAATCGCATAACGGAAAATAGGCGCCTTGCGAGAGTTCGTTCCGGACGAAACTATAGATCGCGATCGGCAGAGTGTGCGGCAAATACAACTCGTTCATCTTGGGATTGAAATCGGAAGGACCTTCGATGAGAACCGCCGAAGGTTTCAGCTCGTTCATCGATTTTCGAAGCGCCAGCGAGGCGACGACGCTATGATGCCGTACCGGAAAAAAGAAAATCGAATCCGTCATAGTTCTACGTCGCTTATCATTTTCGGTTCCGACACAGATCCGTCGTTTGAGTGTTTTTAGGGTTCGAACTTTTCATTAGAAGTGATCTCAAAAATACTTTATCTTTACTTACGATGTGCCTTCAAACGTCTAAGACATTTTTAAGATAACAACTTCTAGAAATCGGAGCTTCTGTCCAAAAGTTTTCGAGACCGATACAACTCTTTCCAGGCTTCTTCGTTTCGATACGCCACCACTTGGTCGAAATAGTGTCTGATCTTTTTCAAGTCTTCGACGGAATCCTTAACTGCGGATCCGAGCATATTGGATACGATATGATCCGTATTCGCTTTCCCTTCGTCGTAATAATACGCGTGTAAGGCGGCGGAAAATCCGACGCTGACCGCTTCCGCTGTACTCAATGCGGAGCCGAGAGGCTCCAGAGCCTTTCCCGAAATCGTTTTAGAATTTCGTAATTCGTGAAAACAGGTTACGAGTATTTGAGTCAGGTCTCGGGGAAGTCCGACCGGAACGTTCGCCTGTTTGAGCAGACGTTCCATTTCTCTTTCGACTAACGCCTGTTCTTCGGAAATGCTTGAAATCGGAGTCACCGTTTCGAAGTTGAATCTTCGTTTCAAAGCGGAGCTCATTTCGTTCGTCCCCCGGTCGCGTGTATTGGAAGTGGCGATGATATTGAAGCCTTGTTTGGCGAAGAGTACGTTTTCGTTTCCGTTCAATTCGGGTATATGTAAAACCCGGTCGCTTAATATCGAGAGCAGTGTATCCTGAATCTCTCCGGGACAGCGCGAAAGTTCTTCGAAACGCACGATCTTACCGAACTTCATACCTTCGTAGATCGGAGCCGGTACGAGCGATCTTTCGGAAGGGCCTTCCGAAAGCATCAGGGCGTAATTCCAGGAATAGCGGATCTGGTCTTCCGTAGTTCCGGCGCTTCCTTGAATCGTAAGGGAAGAATCTCCGGAAATCGCCGCCGCTAAAAGTTCGCTTAAATAACTTTTGGCGGTTCCCGGTTCTCCGATCAGCATCAATCCCCGATTTGTGGCAAGGGCGACGATGCAACATTCGATAAAATTCCGTTCCCCCACGAACTTCGGGGTAATTCCGAAACCTTCGTCGCCTAACACAAAATCGATGACCGCCTGCGGAGAAAGTCTCCAGCCGGGAGGTTTGGGTTTCGCCTCGTCCTTTTTTTGCAATCGTTCCAATTCTTCCGCGAAAAGTTTTTCGGCGGGAGGTTTCTGAATGTCTAAAAGTGAATTTTGTTTTTCTGTCATAGTGTAATCCTACAAACGATCGTGTGGAATTCGATCGAAAGTGAGTTTCATATAAATATTCTAATATACTAACTCGTATCCGAAAATTCCGGCTCCGATATTAACTTTCGCCGATCACCTCCAAAAAATTCGGATCTTTTTTATAAAAGTCAAAGTCGTTGTCATTTGTAAATTTACTCGCTTCAGTCCCTAACTCGATCGCTTTTCGAATCGCTTCCAACATAGGCTCCTTTTGTTCGGTCAATGCAAAATAACGAGCCCGATTGAACGGAAGTCTTGCGTTGATGTATCGGTCTCCCGTCATTCGGGAGGCGATGGAAAAAATTTCCTGGTCCTTTAAGACAGCGGCTAACGCATACACTTCGGAGGCGAACTTCTCAGCCTTACGGTCGTATATTTCGGAAATTTTTAGTTTTACTTCCCATTGATTGAGTTTAAAAAAATCGGTTCCTTTTTCGGAAAACAAGGATTTGATCTTTGTCGCAGCTTCCGAAAATTTCTTTGATTGAAGCTCTACCATATATTTCTTATGTTCAAAATCACACCATTGTTTGAGTTTATTGAATTCTTCACTTTTAAAAGTAATCTTCGTAAGAGATTTCATGTTGTCTAGAAAATCAGGAACGTCTTTAATTCCGGTCTTTTCGAAAAGTAAAGTTTTCAATTGGGTCAATTTCTCTATACTTTCCGGTAAAGACTCGACCAACGTGTTTTCGATATCTAAAGATTTAAGGCAAGATAGGCTGTCGATCCTTTCCGGTAACATACGGATCGGATTTTCGTTTAACGATAAATCTGTTAAATTCTTTAAATGTAAAATCGGTTCCGGAAAATCCGAAAATTGATTTTTCGATAACGTTAGCTCCTTTAAGAAAGTCAGATTTTGAATCGAAGAAGGAAGAGAAGAAATTTGATTCTCTTTAAGGTAAAGTTTTTCTAAATTCTTCAGAGAAGACACTGCGTCCGGAACGGTAGCAAGTCGATTACTACGAACACTAAGATCGGTCAATTGTTCTAGATTTCCAATACTTTCCGGCAGGCTACTGAGTATATTGCCTGTCAAATCCAAATTGTTCAGTCGTTTTAAATTTCCGATACTTTCCGGAATCCCCGAAAGATTACAAGCTCTGAGAGAAAGCGAAGTTAAACTTTGGAAAGTGGTCACCGCATTGGGAAAACGTTCGAATTTATTTTGGGAAAGATCTAAAACGATCTTCGCTTTGGATTCTTTTAACAAGCCGCTGCAATCAAAATCGGATTCAAAACCTTCAATATTTTTTAGTACCACTTCCTCCAATTGAATACAGAAATTGAGGATAATCAGGTCTTTTACGTTCAATCTACGCAACTCGATTTTTTTGAGATTTTTCAACTCTCCTAAAACGGATGCGTCTTTTATGGGTTCAGAAATTATCAGTTCTTCCAGTTTGGTGAAGTATTTCAGCTCCTGAATTGATGTGATTTTATCGGAACTTCCAATATATATTTTTGTGATTTTCGGAATGTTTTTGTGGTTTTTAGATCTTGTAATTTCGTGAGAATCGGAAAGAAGTTTTTTCCAAGCGGCTGAGAAGCCGTTGTAAATTTCCGTATAATCGACTTCGTCGAAAACTTCTTCCTTCTTTTCCGGAGTTTGCAGACTTTTGAGCAGAATTTCCTTGGCTTCTTTCAAACTGTTTTCGTTCGAAGCGGCATATGAAAATCCGCTGACCTGCAACAAACTATGAAGAGTTTCGCTGAACGCGATCGGATTGATTTCCTCCAAAGAAAGTTTCGTTTCCTTGTCTTCGTAACAAGAAGGTTCGCGAAGACCTTTGACGAAATAAGCCCCTTCCAATTCCAAATCCTGGCCGCCTATGTTTCCGTAGGAAAGATCGTCTCCGTCGTATCGTATAACCGCCGTTACATCATCTCCGAGAAATTGTATGGAATGCTCGTCGATTCCTCCTCCGTCTCCTGCGGCGCCTCGAGACCAACCCATTTTTTCCAATCCGAATACGAGCAGTTCCGCTTTTACCTTAGAATTCGTAAATCCGGGAATTTCCCGTTTGAGTTTGTCTTCCGCCGAAAGAACGTATACGGGCCTTCCCAATTGTAAAAACGGGGGAATGATTTCGTAATCGCCAAACAATTGTCCCCAGTTTTTTTTCTCCTCTTGCGAAAGCAGCAAAGGATGAACGAGTCCGACGTAAGCACCTCCTTGAAGGTTTAAAGATTTATCATATATATCCGCGTAATCCCTTTCTTCGGTAAGTCTGAAAACTTCGATCGATTTATCTCGATCGGGAAAACAAACCCACCAAAGAAGAGTTTTGGCGATATGAGTCATTAACGGATGTTTGGCGAGAAGCATTTCCCATTCTTCCGTTTTCCATCTTCTTCCGGTTACCATGGCCTGTTCCATTCTTTGCGCTTGGATTTTACCGATTTCGCGGATCTGTTTTTTCATCAGCTTCCATTCTTCCACGGAAGCGTTCGCTAAGTCGGCGTCGTCTTTTGAATTCGGTTTCGGGAGATCGTCTTTGAATTTACCATCTTCGTCTTTGACCATAGGTTTCAGATCGGGACCGAGTACAAATTGAAATTTACGAGGACCGAAATCGAATTCTCTTTTCCCTTCTCCGTCCAGACCGCAATCCGGAACCACACGATCTTCGAGTTCTGATTTTCTAAGTCCTTTTTTCTTGGCGATGGATTCCATAAAGGTATTGGCCATCTCTTTGAGACCTTTGAACTTCACCTTTTGAGCGATTCCGTTCAACTGCATAAGCGCCGTATCCGAGCCGATCGTTTTTAAAATTTCCAAACCTAAAACGGCGCGCTGGTGCTGGGATTCTCCCGGCCATACTTTGATCAGAGGAGTCAACTTGAGAGCGATTCGATCTCCGCCTAATCGACCTAAGGCGGTAAAGGCCCATTTATCCTTGCTCGGAGCGCCTAGAGAAATCCAGACTTCGAACAGTTTCCAAACGAAGTCGTCCAGACTGACTTGTTCCGCTTGTTCTTTTAAGCTTTTCAAAAGGGGAGAATTCCCTTCCAGACCTTTCTCTTTCAGCTCGGACAAAACGGCGGCCGTTTGAATTGCGGAAAGTTTTCGCTTTTGAACGAGAATCGGAGGAAGTTCTTCCGAAACGACCCAGGTGATCGGCTTGCTTTTGGGAAGTTCGCGGATCGAATCGGAAAGCCACTCGGGAGTCGTAGAATCGTCGAAAGGCTCGGCAGTTAAAGTAGAATTTTCTAATATTTCATTTTTAATTTTTTCTTGGATCTCCGCGGAATGTTTTTCCTTTTCCTGGACGATCACGTTTCCGTAACCTCTAGCAAAAAGGGATTGGAGAATGTCGATCGCCAATTCGGAAATCTTTTTGTCGTTGTCTACGACCGCAGGAACGAGACCTTCGATCGCAAAATACGGATTTTCGAGAAACCAGCTTTTGGTTTCCGCCGCGAGTTTGGGAAGCGCGTAGAGATATAACAACGGTTTGGCAATCTCGGGAGCCTTGATTCCCAAAAATAACTTTAACATTTCCTTATACGGATCTCTATAATAGCTGGAGCTGTTGAAAACTTCTTTGATGGAAAGCGCGACCCATTCCAGATCGGAATATTGGGTAATTAAAAGCCATCGTTTGACTTCCTCGGCGGAATCGAGCAAATGTCCGATTTTACGCATATTTCGTATTACAATTTCAGAATCGTCCAATTGAAAGATGATATTTTTTCTATATTCGGAATCGCTATGGCTGCTATGGCTTCGGGCCGGTTTTCTATCCTTCCAGGATTCCACGATTGATAATAATTCCTCCTTCATTCCCAGGTTCATAGCGATCAGGAAAGGAGCGATGGCGGCTTCTTCCGATTCCAATTCTTTCGGTTTTAAATAAAGTTTGATCCATTCCTTACAATATGCTCTTTCCGATTCGTCCAAAATTGGCAAAAGGCTCGCAAAACCTTCCGCATAAGTTCCAGTTTCATAATATAGGCTTTTCCGATGATAGGTCGCCAAAAAATGAATTGTTTTTTCCAATCCGAACAAAACATAGAATGAAAGTGTAATATAACAAGGAGGTGTGATTCTTTTTTCCTTCGAGTTCCAGTTCCAGTTATCTTCTTCTCGTTCCAGAAGAGTCATCGCTTTTTCGAGGCTCAGATTGCCGTCGATCGTTTGAGAACTTAAAAAGCTTTGAAGTTTTTGAATCGTACGTTGACTTTTTTTCTCCTCGTAACCGTCTAAATTTTCCATACAAGACAGCGCCAAAAACCAGAAATGCGCCTCTTCCTTGCTCATAAACAAAGGAATATTTTGATCGGCCCAATCCACCGTCCACGAGTTGACTACTTTTTTTAAGGAAGAAAGTTTTTCTATCCTCGTTTTGAGATCGAAAGGTTGAGGAGCTTCTTTTGGAGTGATCGGAACCGCAGCGCTCGTTTTGATCCGCAAATCCTCTTCGGAAAGCCCCAGAGTTTTGGCTACGGGTTCTTTGAGTTGCTTTTTCTCAAAAGAATGAATTCCATTTTTTGAATGTGTTTGCGGAGTTTTGTCGACTACGGCGCCATTTCCTGAAATCGCCGCCGATCTTACTTGAGTTTTTGCGTTTTTCGTTTCCGACTTTGATTCGACTGCGACGTCGTTTGCTGCGGATGGATCCGTTGTTTGTTCAGATTCGGCGTTCTTTGTTGGAGAAGTTTCCGTATTATTTTTTGTCGGTTTTTTCTCCTCGGATTTCGGAGAAGCGGTCGAGACGGCAATGTCGGTTTCGCCGGAACTTTGATATCCCTTTTTCAGCTTTTCGCTTAACAATTTCTGTGCTTCTTTCAAACATTTCTCTTCGGTGTCAAACGATTTCGTCTGAGTTTGTCCGTTGGTTCCGATTTTTCCGTAGGTAACGGTGAACGTATTTCCTGCGGCTTCGATGTTCCAAAATTTATTGGAGGTTGCGTCCTGATAGATGAGTTGGTGTTTCATGGTTTTCCTACTACTGAGGGAATCTCGTGTTTGCCTTCGCTGATAAGGCTTAATAATGTATCTGTAGCGGACTGTCGATTTTTTTACGGATTGTTTTTCCGCAAATTATAAATTGCCTTGTTGTTTGTGGTTTCGAATTGTAGAGCGAGATTGAGTCAAGCGGTCGATTTATAAGAATAAAGATCGAATTCAAACTGCGAAAGAACCGGATTCTTTCGTTTTTTACGGATGAAAAATTCTTCGTTTTAGAAGCTATTTCAAAAATATCTTAGGAATTTAGAAGCAACATTGTAAGCAAAAGATAAAGTATTTTTGAGATTACTTCTAAAAACCTAGCTTGGCTGAAATTTTCCGCTTTAATATTCAAAAAACATAAAGCATTCTATCTGTTTCGTTCCATCTTTCTTTTGATAGAAACGCCCGAGCTTTTTACGGATATAAAGCGCTTTGTCGTTTTAGCGGCCAATTCCCCGGTTTTTTCCAAGATCGGGATTTTAATTCTAAAGAACGTTTTCTTTTTTCGATTTCATTCTTTCTGAATTCGGTTTAAATCTTCGGGAAAAATTGCGGATTCGGCAAATACGTCCTTGGAAGTCGTCTTGAGATATCGAATCGAACTTTACGTACCACAAAAAAATTCTCGCCCAAATTTTCCTTGATCATCAAAAGAGGAATCGGATCGACGAACGCATACAAGGATTCAGCGGAGTACCTATTAATCCTTTCGTTTTAGTTTTACGATTGAACGGTAGTTTTACTTTTATCTTTCAAGTCTTCCGTCACTCTTGAAATTCTTTCTCCATATCTCCAATAAATTTGCCATCGTATTCGTCTCTATATAATAGAGTGTCCAAAATTCTGCGCTTAAACTCGGGACTTGTTCTCAAATTAGCGGTACTCTATTTTATCGGGATCAGTAAAAAGATTTTGAGTTGAAAGAGGTGTTTTTCAAAAGTGAAGGAGTTTATTTCGGTGACGCTATAAACTTTTATAGTTAGAACTATTTATGCTTTGATGAAAAACTAAATTTGAAATTTTTTTGAGAATAAATTCAATCCGCTTTTGGAAAGAACTCTGAACTTTCGTCCTCTTCGTTTAACAATTTGATGAGCAGTGAGGGGAATTCGAATCCGTATTGTGAACGCGTTTTTTTGGTGATATGCGGAGGGGAACACTCGTGAACGGTTATTATCTCGACAAAGTCGTATTCGTGAAGCGCCTTCCTAGAACTTTACTCGACGAGCATTTAGAATGGGAGGTAGGGCGAAGTTCTATGAATAAATTTTCGGGGATTGACTGATATTGGATTCGTTTTAAAGTATCTCATTTACACAATATCGCTGACACTGCCTTTAAAAAGAGTGTCATTTACACAAAATTACTGATACTATCTGCCGATCTTATTTTGGCTATTATACATGAGTCGCCTCGTTTTACGAATCATGAAGAGCTTTGATCAACTTAATGTATCGGGCATATTCCTCAATTTGTTCCTCGGTATAACCTTCTTCATCTAAAACTAACTCATAGCTTTCTATCCACTCTTCAATAGATTTATATATACAACCTATATCGATACGATCTTCTCCCCAATACGAGACAATGTGATTCGACCCTGAAAAGATAATCGATTTTACAACTGCGCCATATCCGATCTTTGCACCGTGTCCGATGATTGCATTGTCCCCAATATTTGCGCCATCTCTAATATTTGCGTCGTATCCGATTTTTGCGTGATCTCCAATCTTTGCACCATCTCCAATTTTTGTACTGTCCCTAATACTTGCATTGTGCCCAATTTTTGCACCGCCTCCTATCTTTACATTGTCTCCTATCTTTACATTGTCTCCTATCTTTGCACCGTCTCCAATATTTGCATTGAATCCCAATGTAACACTATTTCCGATATTTGCTCCGTTTCCGATCCTTACGTTGTATTTGAATATTGCATTGTTTCCGATCTTTGAGCTTGGTGAAATTTTAATATTCCGTTTGTATAATTCTTCTTTATTTGACAGGTCGAATTCTTTCCATCCCTCGTCATCTACGTATAGATATATTACGCTCATTTCCATTTCTTCTCCCAATTTTTAAAGTGCCAATAACGGTTGGCTTACCTTAGAAGGATCATAATAACGCATCCAAGAAATAAAGCTATCGAAATCGAAATTTTATAACGAACTTACGAGCCTTCTAAAGTTTTGAAGCCAAGCAAAAAGAAAGGCGCTTGAAAATGGCGATGACAAGTTTGATAGGACGGGTAACGATTTTCATTGAGCGCCTGTTCGTAATATCCGAAGAATGTCGTTTAAATGGAACGGCATTGCACGAGTACGATCTTTTCCGTGACTAGACCAGTGCGACGTTCGAACGATTTTAGCCACGGCAAATGGCGAAGCAATGTGCGAAGTCGGTATGAGGATCGCATTCGCAATCCCAAACAACGTTAGGCTACGTTTTATGAATAGTCAAAAATTATATTCGAAATATCTTCTCAGCGGCTTTTTCAGAAAAGTCTCGACCTCGTCCTACACCAATGGAATTTAATTCAATGTCGAGCAAATGATTGGCAATTTGAAGGGCAGTTGCACCATTTCTCTTTAAATTGAATATTTTCGCTGTATAACCCTGATATTCATCTCGATGTTCTGTATCATTCACACCTAATGGATCCCAATCAAGCCAAAGAACATCATCAATACTTTTGAACTCTAATAAGTCATAGATTCGCTTTATGTCTTTACTTACTGCCCCAATCTTACGGGCAATAGAAAGTCCGACTATTATCTCATAATCGAGAACATCTTTACTAAAGTAATTGGCCGTTGAAAAAGCAAACGTTGTAATCCACGAACCACTATCTCGATCAAAAGGCCCCACTACATTGCCGGAGGCATTATACGTAATTTTGGCGACTAACTCAGCAAGATCCATATATGAATTCGGTTGAAAGTTCGTTGTTCTAAGATTGAAGTTCCTAATAGTTTCAAACTGTTTTTTCGCTCGAAACCATTCTTTCTCATCGTTAACGATTTCGAAAAGCTCTTGGACTACATCTGGAATTTCACCTATAAATTTGCTAAATCGGGTAAGAATAAAACTTGCCCAAATTGGTCGTATCCTATTAGGAAGGCTCTCGAATATTTCTTCCTTCGCATTCTCTAAGCTTTCTTTTAGTACTATATATTTCATAAAATGGCGCCTAACGAAAGAGTTTCCTCGAAGTTTGCTGCGGTTCTTGGAGTGTGCCTAAGCACGCGAAAGAATTGGCGCGAGACTTGCTTTGCAAGGCGAGTGACAAAGCAAATGTGTCGAAGCCCGCAGTGAGGGTTGCATGAGCAATCCGAACGAAGCGAGGAGACAAAGTTTGACGCTGGTTAGCATCTTTTAAAGCCATTTTTCAATTTTACTCATCTCTACATAATAAGAGTGTCTAAAATTCTTTATCAAACGCGGGATTTATGCTTAAATTAATGGTACTCTTTTTTGTAGGGATCAGTAAAATATCGATTCGTATTTATCAGATGTTGGTTTTTGAGATTACTTATTTGTGATGTCGGGAAAATTGTTTCGATTCTATTTGAATTTTCGATAATTTTTCGCCCAATATTCTTTTATGAATCCAAATTTATTGTCTTGATAGTTTTCGATTGTGTCCAATGGTAGCGATTCAATGAGCACTTTTTGATTCGCTTTTATTTTATAAATGTCGATGCTACCGTTTTGAGTTTCGCAACCATTGCCTTCGATGATTCCAATTTCTACGGTTCTATAGTTTTCGATGGTGAATAAGCCGCTTTTCCAGTCGTAGTTTGCGCAACCCGCTTGGTAATAAGAATAAAAGTATTTGGTTCCTTGGATTGGAGTCGGAGCCGGAATAAAAAAGTCTTTTATTTTTCTAAATTTTCCGCTGGATGGAATGAACAAATAAAGACTCCTCAAATCGTTTACAAAAAGATTAGACCATTCCAAAAAAATGTCTTCGTAACCGTCTTTATTAAAGTCTTTAAACTCAAAAGATTTTATCTCTTCACTGTCTTTAAAAGGCAAACTCAGGATTCTATTTCATTTGGAATTCACTACGGAAAATCCGGAATCGTCCAAGCGTACAGTATAATTCTCACCTTTGATTGTTATCGTCTCTATCTGTTGGCGTTGGGCGTTCAGTCCGATGGAAAAAATCAACAAAAGAGTTGTTAAAAAATTAATTCTCATTTGTTTCATTAAAAAGGATGTTTGAAGCGGTTTTGTTAAACTGAACCATAGAATTTTTCAACAACTCTAATATAGTTCCGTAAGCATTTTATTTTTGGAACAAGCTGTAAGTATTTCATAAAATATTACCAAGTCGCGGAAAAGGCTCCTCTCAGTTCTCCCAATTTGTAACCCTTGGCTTGGTCGTTAGGATAAAGCTCGGCGATTTTTTTGGATACCGCCGGGTTTATATCTTGAGGACCTCCGTGGCATTGTAAACAGGTCGGATTTTGAAGGATGATCGGTTGTAAAATCCGAACTTCTTTGTCTTTGGATAAAACGATCGTGTAGGGAGCCATTCCGGTTTTTTGAGATTCTTTCCATTGATCGAAGATTTCGGTTTCCCAAACCTCGGGTTGATGACTCGGGTTTCTGGGTTTTTCCGAAACTCTTCTTATAAGAACTCCGGGAAATTCCCTCTTGAGATCCGCTTCCTTTTGGGGAGAAATCGTTCGACAGACATCGATTGCGCCTACGATTCCCTTCGTTCGAATTGCCGATTCTAAATTTTTCTGTAAATCGATTTGAAATTCCGAGATCAGCCGAAATAAAATTTCTTTCTTCTCCGCGTTTTGTCCCGAATCGCAGGCCGCAAAAAATTGAATGAAAAAAAAGAGAGATAATAACTTTACCGGATGATTTTTATACGAGAAAAAAACGCGAGATTGTTTTTGAGAAAATTTTGAAAAAGCGTTCATAGAATCCATTCTAACCTCTCCCTTTACAATGGAAAAGGATTTTAAAATTCTTCTCTGCTTCTTCAAATCCGTGAATGTTCGAAGCGGCCTGTTCATTCTTCCTTTGAAAAGGATGGACAGAATGTCTTTTTTTTGATTTCTGGAAAGTATCATCCAGAATCAACCCAAGCTTGATTCGATTATCAAAAGCAATTCGTAGGGGATAAATCATGTCCGGACATTCCAAATGGGCAACGATCAAACGTAAGAAAGACGCGATCGATTCCAAGCGCGGAGCCATTTTTACAAGAGTCGGGAAAGAAATCACGGTGGCGGCAAAAATGGGAGGAGGGGATCCGGAAGGAAATCCTAGACTCAGACTTGCAATATTGAAAGCCAAATCGGTAAACATGCCCAAGGATAATATAGAAAGGGCGATCAAAAAAGGAACCGGAGATCTGGAAGGGGTCGTTTACGAAGAATGTCTTTATGAATGTTTCGGGTCAGGTGGAATCGCAATCATGGTTTCTGCAGTGACCGACAAAAAGTCTAGAACGACTCCGGAGATTAAAAGTATTCTTACAAAACTAGGGGGTTCGCTTGCGACTTCCGGTTCCGTAAGTAGGCTTTTTGAAAAGAAAGGAGTGATCGTTTTGGAATCTTCTCAAATCGGAGAAGACGAACTGGTGGACCTTGCGGTAGGCGGAGGAGCGGAAGACGTAATCAACGAGGGAGAAGTTTATCGAGTCATCACTACCCCGGACGATTACGAATCCGTATTACAGGCGCTAAACGAAAAAGGGCTGAAATCGGAAGAATCGGAAATTCGTTATATCGCTCTTGTCAGCTCCGAAATCGCGGACAAAGAAGTCGCGGAAAAAGTGATGAAGTTGATCGAGCAACTTGACGGGCACGACGATGTTACTTCCGTAACGTCCAACTTCGAATTAGCCGCTTCACTCGAAAAAGAATTTGAATGATTCTCTGAAAAACCTTCTAACCGTTTCTCTTTTCTATACTTCGAAAGGAAAAAGCGGGTCTTTTCGTTTACTCGGGAATTTTTAACTTGAGAATCATCGGGATTGATCCGGGTTCTCATCGAGCCGGTTACGCGATTTTGGAAAAAAGCGCCTCTAAAATCCGCATTTTGACCTATGGAACCGTGGAGGTTCCTTCGGGAACTCCGAGTCCGAATAATCTTTTGGTGTTGCGGAAGGGACTTACGGAAATTTTGAAAGAATTCAAGCCTTCCGTCGCTTCGGTTGAGGAAATGTTTTTTTCGAAAAATAAAAAGACCGCGTCGAGAGTATTCGAGTCAAGGGGAGTCCTTTTAGTTACTTTAGCGGAAATGAATATTCAAATTCTGGAACCTACGGTCTCTCAGATTAAAAAAGGAACTACCGGAAGCGGAACCGCGGATAAAAAACAAATCCGTCAAGCTTTGAAACTCCTGCTCGATATTGATTTGCTCAAAGGACACGACGACTCCTGGGATGCTGTTGCCGCGGCCTATGTCGGTCTTTCGATGAGCTCCAGTCCTTTGTTTGCGGCGCGTTTTAAAGTAACGTGAGTTCGGCGGTTGAAAGTTTGGGCGAACGCTCGCGAGAGTTTCATAGATAAAATGGCTCGCGACCGCGCTTTAACTAAAGTGTTGCTGCCTACGGTCGCAACATAATAATCGCTTTCGCATTTGTTACGCCGAACTCACGTTAAAGTATAGTTTGGGAATATATCGGGACCGTAACTAACCCCGCAAGTTGAGAAGAATTTCGGAGTGAGGAGAATTCAAAACGCGAATTTTTCAAATGTTCCGACAAGAACGAGGCATTTTACTTGCAAAAAGTATAATTTTCTGATAGAGAAAAATCTTCCGAGGTTTTCCCGCGAACCCGCCTCCACCACCCAAAATCAGGGTGGGGCACGGCGTTTTACGGAGAATTGTCGTACTTCCGACGGATTTATTTGCGATTCAAATACTTGTGTAGATTGGTTGTGACGTCGGCGAGCACTGAGCGGAAAACCGCCGGTCGTGCCTACTACGCGTATACGCGTAGGATCGAAATTTTCTTGCTATTGTTCTACTTCCGTTCCTTCAAACGGAAGTTTTGTAATTTTAAAGGTTCGACTTTTTGTCGAGTTTTGCCGATCAAATTCAAAATTTCGAATCACAAAGAATTTTTCCGTTTTATGAATGCGGTTTACGTTTCGAACGTTAGTCGTTCTTTTCGCGGGGATTTACAAGTTTAAAATCTAACGCGGCGGTTTATTTTTTCTTCTTTTTCCTTACCGGAGCCGACTTTTTCTTAGGAATCGATTTCGACTTCGCGGGTTTTAAAGGGGACGAATTTTTTTTAGGGGCGGACTTTTTTTTGGAGGCAGACGCGGGGGATTTGGAGGGCGTTTTCGAGAATTCGACATCTTTCGGTTGTTTAGAAGATTCTACTTTTCTAATAGTCGGTTTTGGGTCCTTTTTTTCTTCCGCGGTGATCAAATCGGACAAACATTCGATTCCAAGAGGGCCCATAAATAGATTTAGATGACCCGCTTCCGGAAGTTCCACGTCGTCGAAGTGACCTAAACGAGAATTCTCGGAGGGAAGAATGACCTGATCTTTTTTCGTAAAAACGGATTGTACATTAGGCAACTTTCCGAATACTTCACCGACTTCTCGGATGAACTTGGAATTCGGCATCATCTGCCAACTACAGATGAACATGGGTAGGAAATATGAGAGATATGTTCCTTTTACGGGAGTTCCCGCGATGAAAATTTTCTTAACACGATCTCTTCCTTTGTAGGTAAGGCCGGAAGCGATCAAGCCACCCATCGAATGACCTACGATATAACAGTCTTTGATATTCTTTTCGATAAGAAACGTTTCTAAAATTTTGCTTTTTTTTCGGATGTTTCCCAATTGAAATCCGAGAGGAACCGTATAAACCGGATGTCCGTTTGCGGAAAGATATTTCAACATCGGTTCCCAAGAGAGAGTTCTACCTAAAAGTCCGGAAACCAACACTACGGGGCGTTTATCACCTTCGGGAGAATTTTCCAGTTCGATAAAAATTCCGATGATCATATGCCAGAAATAAAGAATCGTGTACCATTTTTCCGCTAAAAATTGTAAAATCGGATTTCGAACGGAACGATTGTCGGATACGTAGGTGAGATGAACATTCATACAATTTCTCCCGATTGATTCCGGATTTAGGTATTATTTTTGTCTTTGCCACCCCTTGAAAATCAAAAAACGAAAAGAAGAATATTTCCGAAAATTCAAACGTTTTTCGGAATTATTCTTTCTGAAACTTTAAAGAGGCGGAGTTGACACAATAGCGTAATCCGGTGGGTTTCGGTCCGTCGGAAAAGACATGGCCTAAATGTCCTCCGCATTTAGCGCAGAGAATTTCGGTTCTCACCATTCCATGGGTGTTGTCTTTTTCTTCGCTCACAGCGCCTTCTTTTGTGGGTCGATAGAAAGAAGGCCAACCGGACCCGGATTCATACTTGGTTTCGGAAGAAAATAAAACGGCGCCACAGGCGGCGCAAACGTAGGTTCCTTTATCGTGATTTTTATAAAGGGCTCCGGTAAATGCCATTTCGGTTCCCTTTTGTCTTAGAATTTTATATTGTTCTGGAGTGAGTTCTTTTTTCCATTCGTCTTCGGATTTGTTGACTTCGTAGTTCATCTTTCCTCCTTTTTGATTTGTCTGGTTTGAGTCGCCGTTGGCTTTGCAGCAACCTGAAAATATCAAGAATACTGTAATAGCCGGGAATAAAATCATGTTTTTCATAATGGAAAATTCGTTTTGGATTTTGGACAAGTTACTGAAATCGGCCGTTTCGTTTTACAACAATGTTACCCATCTCTATATAATAGAGTGTCCAAAATTCTGCGTCTAAAGACGGAATTGGTGCTCAAATTAACGGTATTCTATTTTACAGGGAATCGGTAGGCTTCATCAACATTTAAGTTTCTTAACTCCTGAAACTCGTTCATCGCGCTTTATGATATGTGTAAACGTTCTATGAGTCAGTGAATAGAAATCAGGGTTCAGATGGAAGGGCGACTGGGTTTTAACAAGGTAAAATTACCTTACTCTGTAAATTAACTAACCACTGATTCCTGACATCTGACCCCTAGTACCTGTATTCTTCCACGATTTCGCGGAGGGAATGGTCCATTTCACGGATAAAACGAAGTTCCCCGGTCATTCTCCACATTGTAACTGAACCGTGATAGGCCATCAAAATTCTTCTCGCTACGTATTGAATATCCATGTTTCTTTTAAGCTGACCGGAACCGATCGCTTTTTGAAGGTAATCGCTGATCATCCGAATCCATTTGGTTACGATATCCTTTAAGAATTCGGTATATTCGGGATCAGAGTCCATTACTTGACTCGCAAAACCTGCAAAAGGGCATCCCACAAATTCTCCGTGGCGGATTTGTTTTTCTTTGAGAATTACCCAGGCTCTTAAAAATTCACCGAGGTCCGGATAACGATCCATCAAACCTTGTAAATCGCTGAGGGTTTTTTCTTCCTGGCGCGATAGATAAGCGAGTCCCAATTCTTTTTTGGAAGGATAATGATCGTATAGACTCGCCGCCACGGAATTGGATTCCTGAATGATCTGTCTCATTCCGGTGTTGGAAAAACCCTGTTTATAAAAAAGAGAGGTGGCCGTGTCTAAGATTCTTTCCCGAACACCGGTGCCTGATTCTTTCTTTTTGCGCGGTTGAGTTTTCATACCGTAATTCTATACGATTCAGTCTTTAACCGGAAAGATCTTCTGTCAATGAATTTGAAAAATAAGAACAAAAAAACAGAACGTTCGTTCTGTTTTTTTGTTTGATCTAAATTTAGCTCAGTCTAAACTAGGGTTAGAATCTTCCTAACACGCGGAGGTCGATATGATCGCGAATGAAATTCAACTCGTGACTCGGATATCCGATCTCGACACTCAAAGGCATGTGACTAGCAGGACTTATGAGAATTTCTGTCTGGAAGGCAGATTTCGAATCTTGGAAGAAAACGGATTTTCTCTAAGGGAAATTCTATCTCAGGGAGTTGTGATTCATCCTTTGGAATCTCAGATTCGATTTCTCGCTCAGCAAATGGAAAGAACTAATCTAAGAACGGAAACCAAAGCATTCCCATTGGGAGACGGTAAGATTTTTTGGGATCAAAAAGTTTTATCGGATGCGGGAATTCCGGCGGCGGAAATTAAAACGCTCACGTTTTCGGAAAAAGGCGGAAGATCGATTGACCTACTTCCTTTGGAAAAAACGGAGATGAACGGATTCGATCAATTTCCGCAGATCCCCGATTTTAGAGGAACTTGTAAAACTGTGGATACCGAAATGATTACTCTCTATAGCGAGAGAAATATATTCGGAGAATATAATCCGGCTTACCTCTGGAGAATTATTGAGGATTCCAGATGGTTTTTTTCCACCGAGACTGGACTGACACTGAATCGTTTTGTGGAGATGGACACCACGATGTTTTTTATGGGCGGTGTTTTTAAGTTTTTTCATCCCGTTCCTGCGGGGCGGAGGATCAAAGTCAGTACGTGGATTCATTCTTTTGAAAAAATCCGGAGCTACATGAGACACGAAGTTACGGATGCGGAAAGCGGTCTGAGATACTTTGCGGTGCAGGACGAGCAGTTGGTGGTTTCTCTTACCAAAGCCCGTCCCAAAAAGGCGCCGGAAGAGTTTCAAAGACTTGTGGGCGAATATGTGGAGAATTTTGAATATTCTAAAAAGTGAATATGATATTGATTGTTAAGAATTTAAAGTTTGGAGAAAGAAAATGAAATTAGCAAAACCTTTGGCTCTTTGTACGCCAAGAAGAACTCCTTTTGCTCAGATCGCGAAAGCTCTGGGACCATACCCTGGACATCATCTGGGGAAAATAGTCGCGGAAGACATTCTCGCTAAAAGCAAACTGAAGCCGTCTCAAATCGACGGAGTCGTGGTCGGAGAGGGATTTAGTAATGCGCCTAATTCTGCAAGAGTGATCGCTAACTTGGTCGGAATGAGAGACGAAATCGCTTGTATCACGGTTGCGAATAACTGTGTTTCCGGTATGGAAGCGGTTGCGGAAGCGGCTCGCAGAATCATACTCGGCGAAGGGGAAGTGTTCCTCGCAATCGGCGAGGAATCTCAAACTTCCATGCCTTTTATCGTTAAAAACGCTCGTTTGAATAAGAAAGCGGGATCTCTTGATAAACTCAAAAAACTTCTTCCGGATAATCTTCCTGAAGGCGTCGAGCTAAGGGATACTCTGGAAGACGGACTCGGAGACGGAGAAACCTCTTACGGAATGCAAGTAACCGCGGAAATTGTAGCACAAAACTATGCTCTCTCCCGTGAAGTTCAGGATAAAGTAGCCTTTGAATCTTTCAAAAGAGCATTAGAAGCTTCTAAAGCGGGCAGATACGCTCCTTACATTATTCCGATGAAAGACGACGAAGGAAACGAACTTGCCATCGACGAAGCGGTGGGCCTGCGCGAAGGTTTGGTGGAAAACCCGACTCGTATGGGACGTGCTATGCTTATGTTTGACAATCCCGGAATGAAATTCGAAGAGTTCAAAACAAAATACGCAAAGGATCTTAAAAAATCCCATGGCCCGACGGTTTCCATCTTTAACGCAAGTCCTCGTTCCGACGGCGCCGCGGGTGTAATCGTTACAACCGTTGAAAAAGCGAAAGAACTCGGACTGACAATCGAAGCCGTTATGTCCGGATGGCACATGAAAGGCGTTCATCCGAACAATATGGGAATCGGACAAGCAGAGGCTACCAAAGCGTTGTTAGCCGATGTGGGTCTTAAAATTCAAGACATCGATTACGTAGAGATCCACGAGGCATTTGCCGCAACCGCCGTGGGAGCTCTCGAACAAATCAAAATGGACACCGGTTGGGATTGGGAAAAATCTTTCGACGCTAAAAAGATCAATCCGAATGGCGGTTCTATCGCTATTGGTCACCCGTTTGGTGCGACCGGAATCCGTTTGATTGCAAATGCGATCATGGACCTAAAGGAGGATTCTTCTGCCAACAAGGTCGTGATTACAGCCTGTGCTCACGGCGGTATTGCAGGGTCTATGTTGATCGAAAGATTTAAAGGTTGATTGGAACTTTAAGCTTTTCTAAAATAAAGATCAATCTCCTGTCTTTCCAAAGAAGGAATGGAAGTCCAAAAGCTCCGGTCTTAGTCGGGGCTTTTGGACTTGTATTTTCTATTCTTTTTCGTATCCGTTTTTACATTCCGTTTGAGTGAAAACTCCGTATTCTATGCGAATATTTTTCAAAGAGAACTTTGAATTTCCTGTTATTGTTATGTAAGGCGTATGGATTCTTATGGAAATATTCCTATATATATATATTTCATTTTCATCATGTAGTTCCCAGTTGCTACATAACGTGAGTTCGATATAACAAATGCGAAAGCGATTCTATGTTTCGACTGAATGCCGATCCATAGAGAGGCATTCGCTGAGTTTAGGAAGCCGCTGCACTTTAGTTTCTTATTCGCCCAAACTGTCAACCGCCGAACTCACGCTACATAAAGGAAAGTGCCGTTAACTTTAGCACAAATCCTGTTTAAAGGCAGAATCTTGGAAACTCAATTATGTAGAGACAAGCAATTAGAATTGTTGAAAAATTAATTCTCATTTGTTTTTGCTTCGTTGAAATGAGGATTCAAGGTTTTTTCATATCGACCATTGAATTTTTCAAAAACTCTATTGCAAACGAGACGAAAAATATATTCATTTTACATAATATTCAAAACGCAGAATGGATTTTGTCGGGGTTACGACTTGGAAAAAATTCTTATTCGAAGAATTCGAAACCAGCGCATCCTTGGGAAAACGAACCAAAAAACGATAGATATGTTCCGTCGCGGTGATCACGTCCGAATCGTAAAGGATCGTTCCGGAAGGATAAACACCGGGGGGAACAGTTTGATACGGATAACCGAAGGCTCCGTAAAAAGGAAGAGCTGAAAAACGATAGTTTCGAACTCTCGCGGTGAACGTTTGAATGTAGTAATTCCAGATTTTTTCCGAAGGTTTATCGTTTAAGGAAAATTGAAATTCCAAAAACTCCGGAAGAACTCTCGTTTCTGGAACAATCTGAAATAGAATATAAATACCTTCCGAACCGTTGATAGAACTTACTTCTTTCCATTTTTCGACTCTGTCCTTCGTAACTCTCGAAGCTAATTCGTTTTTAAGATCCTTTCTAATTTCGTCGAAATCTTCTTTTTCGATCCTGGACGCGGAAACTTGAAATCCGGCCCCGTAGTAGGGCAATTCGGAAAGGCGATTCGGCTCACCTTGGAGTTTTAAGTCTTTTCCTGCACAAGTAGGTAAGAAGAGAATCGGAAAAAAACATAAGTATATTGATAACTTTGAATATTCTTTTCGACAAACGTTTGTTATACGATTAATTTGGTTCCGCACGAAGGACAAAATTTCGCTCCATAAATTTCGATCTTAAAGCCGCATTCATGACAATATTTTGGAAGAGTGGAGGACGGAGTCGAAATTTGAGTCCGAGGTTGTTTCGGAATATTTTGAGAGATTTTTTCGTCGAAATCTTCCAGATCCTTTACAATTCCTGAGGAGATGGTTTGAAATTCGGTTTCGGTAAGTTTTCCCGTATCGAATTCTATTTTGATGTCCCTTAGGTTTTCCAAGATTATTTCCCTTCGATTGATCAGTTCCAACTTTTCAGATTCCGTTTCGGAAGTCTTGGCGTGAATTGCAAATCGAATGTATAAAAACGGAGAAACTACGATCCCGAGGAGAATGATATAAAATGGAATGAGTAGAAGGTCCATTATTTCTGCTTTTCCTGTATTTCGAAAAGATATTTACGGAAAGAATCTTCGTTTTGTTCGACGGTCTTATCGGGAGCTGTCTGTTTAGAAATGTTCGGATCTTTACGTTTAACGTAAAGATAGATACATAAAATCCCCAAAAGGCCCGCGAGCGCAAGGCTGAAATTGATCCACGTAGAATCGGGGGCTGCCAAAATATTTTCTCCGAATCCGAAAACGACCGAGTTCGCCATTCCA
>NZ_CP040840.1:3182500-3215000 GCF_006874765.1 Leptospira weilii | reverse complement strand
TGCTTGCGGCATATATGAAATTTTGAATGTGATTTTGAAATACGCTGATCTCCATTTGAATCCTAGAGGAAGCATACCTGAAGGAAAAGTCCAGGTTATTCGAATATTCGGGTTTAAGAGTGTTTTTTCCTATTTCGAATTTTCCTGTACCTTCATGAACTCCGTTGGAAAAAAGTTCGAACGGGGTGGGCGCCCTAAATCCGCGTCCATAGTTTAAAATCGCGGAAAAAGACTTATCGATTCTCCAAACGAGACCCGTTGAGTTCGTTGTCGCGTAATAATTTTTGGTTTGTTCCGTGACACCCAAGATCGTGTTGTTTTTGATATCCGCGGACCTTTTATCGCCTCGAATTCCCGCACTCAGAATCAAGGAACCGAGTTTGAGCTCTTCCAAAAAATAACCGGCTATGTTTACAATTCCATAGGAAGGAATCAAAGGTTCGGTTCCGATCGTTCTGTTTTTTTGTTCCAAACCGGAAACGCCTAAGGTTCCTTGCAAAAGATTGAATATAGGTTTATGATGAAACTTCGCGTCCGCTGTCACAGTATCTAAAAAAAGATTCAGGCCTTGGTATTTCGCTTTGTAAGTAGCTTGATAGAACCGAAATGATTTGTCGAGGATGTCTACGTTCTCGTCCCGAAGAACGTCTTTGATGGGAAAGAGTTTGTTTTTGGATTCGATCTCCCTTCGATTGTTCCTCTGATAGGAAAAATCGAGTTCCAAATTTCCGGCGGGAAAAATAAGGAAAGAATGAAAATGAGATTTTTCGTGAAGAAGTTTTTGATAAACCGTTGAACCCGGGTTTTCGTTCGGATTGTCCAATAGATCCTGGGTTTGTTCTCTTCGAAAAGAATCCAGATAAAAATTTCCCCATTTTCCGTCTAAGCCGACCGATGCATTTTGATTTTTTTCAATCATGCCTGTGTTGGGCATCGTTCCGTTCGGAGTCGTAATTCTTCCCGCTTTCCTAGTATTTGCACTGGCTCGGTAACCGAACCCGTCCATGTTGCCGTATATCGCAAAATTTCCCGCGTCTTGCTTGTTGTTCGAATAGCTGTTGGAATTGAAAATTCCTGCCATTTTGGGAACGCCTTCTCCCGAGCGGGGAGCTTTGTCTCGGATCACGTTGACTACTCCCGCGAGAGCGTCCGAACCGTAGAGTAAACTTCCCGGACCTCTAATTATTTCAACTTTTTGAATATTAAAAGAATCTAATTCAGTTGTGTGATCGTCTCCGAATTGTTGTTCTTCCTGGCGGATTCCGTCGGTCATTACGAGGACTCTTTGCCCTGTCAAACCTCGGATGATCGGTTTTGAAGTTCCGGCACCCGTGGTTAAGTTGGAAACTCCGGGAGTATTGTTGATCGCCGACATCGCCGTTTCTCCTCTTTGGCGATCGAGCTGTCTCCCCGACAAAACCGTAATCGGTTGCGGAGAGGTTAGAAAGTCCGAAATTGTGGATTTTGCAGTGACATTGATTGCAAAGCCGTCCAGAGAACTTTCGAGGAGAATGAATTGGGCTTTTTGGTCTTTTTCTCCGATCGTAACCGAAAGAGTTTCGGATTGATAACCTCTTGCGCTCGCGGTCAGAATGTATTTTCCCGGAGGGACGTGGTCTAAAACGAACTCGCCTTTTTCGTCCGTAACTGCGTTTTTTCTGGATTCTTGGATAAGGACTCTCGCGTTCGAAATCGGTTTTCCGTTTTTGTCTTTGACGACGCCGGTTAGTGCAACGTCTAAGGCGAAAACGGAAATCGGAGAAATAAAAATTAAAAATATGAATATTATAAAATGCAAATATACTTGCTCTTTCAAGCCGAACCTCCTGGACAAAAAGTCCGTTCAATCAAATAAAATTAGAAAAGAATGATTTAAGAGATGGAGGTTGAAAGAGGAGGCGCACGACCGAGCCGGATTTGAACGAAATTAGAAAGAGGAATAAGAACTTTGGAAGGGGCTAATTTTTCTTTTTGAAAGATCGAAAAAGAATTCTGAGTCAGGAAATCCGGATTCCAGATAGAATGTGTGTCTCTTTGGAACTGACAGACCGGACAAGCGGGAGCCTGTTTGGAATTCTGATATGCGGAGTAAGATGATTGAGAAAAGGTTCGAGTCTCTTTTTCTGCGTGGGTATGAAACTCCGTTCCCACAAAAAGAACGAGGAGAAGCGCAAGAAATCCGGATTTGAGAAAATTGCGAACCATTTCTTATTATTACTAATAGAGTTGTTGAAAAATTCCATAGTGAAGTTAAAAAAACTGCTCTAATCTCCCATTTCAATGAAACGGAAATAGGGGGAGAATTAATTTTTCAACAACTCTAACGATAAACCAATACTAATTAAGGGTGAGTAGGATGTAAAACGATAATTTCAATAAGGGTTTTCATTTTTAGAAATCTTATGACCGGGAGTTTTGGTTGCAGGAACGAAAGCGATTCGTAATTTCTACATTTCGGCGGCAATTTTGTTTCTTGTTCAGGATCCGAATCAATTGAATCGTATCCCGTAAGTATGAAAACTTCGTATATCTACGCTTTGAGAACTTCGCTTTCCCTCGAAGAAATCTGCGAGCAAATCCGCAATACATTATCCATATCAAATATTCAGATTTTAGAATCGAATGCCGTACTTCGATCGGATGAGTTCGAAATTGAAATCGAACTCAATTGGACTCCTTTTAATCCTATGCGGGAAAATTACTACAATTTACGCACAAAACTCAAGGAATCGAAGTACGACCCCGAATACTTGATATACAACAAGTGGCTAAAAATTCTCAAAACGTTTGAAATGGACGTTCCGATTCGGCGACTGGAAGATTATTATTATTTCTACTCGAAAGCTTCCCTTGCGAAATTTTGTAAACGGGTAGAGATGGAATTTAATTGCGGGCCTTTTGATTTCGATTATGAAAACGATAATGAGTGGGCGATTGCGGAAACCGACGATTTTACTTTTCATATATCAAGAGCGTACAAAAAATATAATATTCGAGAATACAATGTGCCGCCCGGTTGTAATTACATTGTAAATTTTACCGTAAAAGATACTGCGGATTCGAATTATGATCATAACTGGTATAATGCCGTCGGGTCTGCTCGTTGGGAAAAGATCTTAGGAGATTTATCTTGTAAATCGGTCGTGAATGAGCGGAAGAACCCGATTCATTAAAAAAAATTTAAAGCGATGTCCGGCTTAGAGTCGACGTTCCTGCAATGGAACTATTTCTTTATACTGCCAAGATTCCCGTTTCCTTTGGTAAAAATTTCTCAGTCCGTTTCCCATCGGGTTCGATCTTGGTTTTACCACTCGGACATATTAAAATGACACCAAAAATTAACGGGCGTAAGTTGCCTCGAAATACTTTATCTTTATTTAAAATGCCAATTCCGATGATTCTAGGATATTTTTGAGTTTGGCCCCAAACCATACCATGTGGGAATTCCTACGTTTTTAAACGATGAGAAAAATCATTTCGGTCGTCTTGAATCGAAAACGATGATTTGTCAGTAGGCTGTTTTTTTTAGGTTTGTTTACGAAAAAACTTTCCTTCGCGTTTCTCGTTCATAGAACTCGTAGAATTCTCTCTAAGGTTTTTTGTTTTTCTTCAAAGGGAAAAAAATGAGAGGTTCCCGGCCAAATCTCTAAGGTTGATTTTTTATTTCCCGAACTGATTTTTCTCGCGCTTTTTGGGGAACAAACTTCGTGCGGATCGGGAATTGTAAGATGTGTTTCCGTCTTGATTTTTCCAAATTGAAACAAACTTCGATAACTCACCGAGTCGAAAATTTTCGCTTCCACTTCGGGAAGACAACGTAAAAGAGCTTTTCCGTTTTCTCCGATTCGAAAACAACTTCGGATATAATCGTCGAAAATTTCAGAATCCATCTTGAAAAAAGAAGGGGTTCTTCTGTAGAGTTTGGAAACGGTTTCTATATTTTTAAATTCCCTTCTTCTTTTGATGGCAACTTTGGCAAGAGGGTTGTGAAAAAGTCGGGAATAAGTTACTTTCAAAAAATCTAATACGACCGGATCGTGTGCGATCACCTTATCGAACTTTTCGGGAGAGTGATACGAAGCGAGTAAAAGACTTGCGCCTCCCAGGGAATGACCGATGCCGATGATTTTCTGTAGATTTTCCGTTTCTATCAAGGCAAGGATTTGATCTCTAAAAAAATACCAGTTTTTAAAATCGAGAGTGGAATCGGATTCCCCGTGACCCGCAAAATCGAGAGCGATGACTCGGTGCGTTTTAGAAAGAGCCTCAATGTAAAATTTATACGTAAAAGCGCTGTATCCGTTTGCATGACAGAGAACGATCGTCCGTTTTGAATTGGAATTCGAACCTGTGTCGATATAAGAAAGATTGAGTCCTTGGAAGGAAAACGTTTTTCTGAACATAGCGAAAAGATTTGACCTTGATATTTCCAACTCCTTCGATGGACTGGCTTTTGTAAAGTTGAAACCGGGGCCGCTATGCAGATACAAGTTCTTATCGTTTTTACCGTCGCTCTTGCGTTTAACGCGCTTGCCAATATTCTGATTAAGGCTAGTTCTCTAAACGACGTTTCCGAAAAAATGGAGGGATTGCGAGCAATTCCGCAAGTCGTCTTCAATCCGATTTTTATCGGAGGATTGGTTTCTTTCGGTTTAGCGCTTTTGGGATATCGTTTCGTTTTAGGAAAAGGATTAAAACTTTCTCTCGCATATCCTGTTTTTACGAGTGCGGGTTTTATTATCGTATTGATCGCGTCTTCCATCGTGTTTAAAGAAAGATTAACCTGGCCTCAGTGGGCGGGAATCGTTCTCATTCTTGCGGGTGTTTGGCTTTGTGCCGCCAATATGTTCGAAACAAAATCTTAATCTGATTTTTGGAATGTTTCTTAGGTGACGCGTGGCGCCGGGATTTTCGATTCTCACGATTCATTCAAATTGAACTTGAAAGATTTGATTTGCCCCAAAGTCCGCGACAAGAAGTCTTTGATTGAGACAATCTATTTTGACCGCGCCGATTGCGGCAAACGTATGAGTAATCGTGGAAACGTTGAGGTCCGGGTCGACGATTCGGATTTTGTTGGAGTTTGTATCCGATACGAACA
Organism: Leptospira weilii; assembly: GCF_006874765.1. Taxonomy (NCBI): domain Bacteria; kingdom Pseudomonadati; phylum Spirochaetota; class Leptospiria; order Leptospirales; family Leptospiraceae; genus Leptospira; species Leptospira weilii. Next base: position 3,209,899 of record NZ_CP040840.1, on the reverse strand, counting down.
TATAGCCGCTGTTGTCGAGAGAAATAAAAGCGGGACCATTAAAGGATGCGTTTAAGCCTTTTCCATCTATGCTTGCTCCGATTCCGTTCCCCAAAAAAGTGGAAACAGTCGAAGTTTTAAGATCGATCTTACGAATTCTGTGATCTTGAAGATCCGCGACTAATAGACTATCGGTTTTTTGATCATAAGTAATTCCTAATGGAGATTTGAATTGTGCCGAGACCAAATCCCCGTCTAAATAACCCGAAACTCCTCCTGAAAGCGTGCTCACGGTTTCGGAATTTAAATTTATTTTTCGGATTGCGTGGTTGCCCAATTCTCCCACGTATAAATTCCTTTCCCGATCCAAGTCCATAAAGAACGGACCTTTGAATAAGGAATTCAACCTATCCCCGTTTTGGAATCCATCTATGTCCGAAATCCCCGCATATAAGGAAAATTGATTTATATGATCGATTTTGAATATTTGGGCACTTTCTTTGCAGGAAACGTATTTATCTCCTGTGATCGGATCGAATTTGATTCCGGAAGGAGCTTGCAAGGTTAAACTTGTGAAAAGAGTGGTCACATTGCCGAAGCGGTCTATCTTACGAATCAGATTCGCAGTTTGGTCGCTCACGAAAATGTTTCCGAAGGTGTCTAATTCCAAACCAAAAGGAGTATTGAAAGAAGCGGTTTGAGTCGTTCCGTCGACACTTTCCTTAATTCCCGTTCCTGCGAATAAACTTATCACAGGTTTGTTTGTAACCTTAAGTTTACAAAGATGGCATTCTTTAAGGATACAGTCCAGGATCGCGTTTTCCAACCAAGCCCGGCTCATAAAAATACTCGGGTTATAAACGGAAGAGGGAGAACAAGAAACGAATGCCAGAATGAAAATTATAACTCGATAAAACATGCGGCGATCCTTTCCTTAACGTTAAAGTATAACAATATATGTTTCTAAATGAAAAGACGACAAAAAATCCGATAAAAAATTTCCAAAAACCAAAATGGGGTTTCGAAAAAAATAAAATTAGCAATTCAAAAACTCTAGGTTATGAATTTTGGGGATTCTCAAAATGGAAATAAAAAAGGGTATCTCAATTTATTCTTTTTTACTCTATGGGAAAAGATTCTTTTTGAAGAGGTTTTGATTCGATGAACAGAGGTCCACTTTCCGGAGTAAAGGTAATCGATTTAAGTTTATTGCTTCCAGGTCCGCTTTGTTCCATGTATTTGGGAGATATGGGAGCGGATGTAATTAAGGTTGAAAATCCGAGAGCGATGGATGCCACCCGGGTTATGTTTAAAAAAGCGAATGGAGCCCCTTCCTTATTTTTGATGCTCAATCGAAATAAGAAAGCGATCACTCTCAACTTGAAAAAGGAAAAGTCGAGGGAAATATTTTTTAAACTATTAGAAGACGCTGATATACTTTTGGAAGGTTTTCGACCGGACGGACTTGCCAAGATGGGGCTCGGTTACGAGGATTTGAAAGAGCGTTTCCCGCGTTTGATTTACTGCGGTATCTACGGATACGGAGCGGAAGGAAAATATAGGGACTTTGCCGGACACGATGTGAACTATCTTTCACTTTCGGGAGTTCTTTCGCAGACCGGTAAAATTCCCCAGATTCCCGGTTATCAGCTTGCGGATATAGGAGGAGGAACGATGACGGCTCTTGCTTCGATTTTGGCGGCCTTGTATGCGAGGGAAAAGACGGGGAAGGGACAGAAGATCGCAATTTCTATGATGGATTCTTCCCTTCCGTTTTTATCTTTGTATGGGGGAATATTCGCGGCTACCGGAAAAAATCCGGAAGGGGGAAACGAACTTCTATCCGGTAAATTACCGAATTATAATGTATATCGGACCAAGGAAGGACGTTGGGTTGCGTTAGGCGCACTTGAAGACATGTTTTTTAAGACCTTTTTACGCCAGTCGGGATTAGATGGACATTTGGAAGAATTACCAACGGAAGAGAAAAACTTTTCCAAGTGGAAAGAAATTCTTACCGCTTATTTCGCATCCAAGACATTCGAAGATTTGAATTTTCTATTTGAGAACGAGGATTCTTGTCTGACTCCCGTTAAGACGATGGAAGAAGTCAGTAAGGATCCGGTTTTAAGGGAAAGGGGAATGATTTTAGATAAAAAACATCCCGAATATGGAGATTACTTTCAATTCGGAGCCCCCTTTCCGTTTTCCGCAACCCCGATTACATATCGATTGGATCCTCCGAAACATGGGGAACATAATACGTCGATTTACCAGTCTCTAGGATATACTTTGGAAGAAATCGAAACAATGAAAAGAGAAAAAGTGATCTGATTTTGTTTTGAGACATTTTAGGCCGCTGAAATGTTTTTTGGATTCGAATCTCTAAACACTAAAAACAGAACGTTCGTTCTTTAAAATTGAAAAGAATGGCTCATTTTAAGAGAATTTTTTAAGAGAATGAATTTCGGATAAAAAGTTTTAAACGTAAAATGAATAAAAAAGAAAAAAACGAGCGTAGCGCCAATTTTTTCCTCTGTATTTTGGTTTGATCTAATCACGGAGAAAAAAAAAGTAGGATCAGAACACTCTCGTAAGAAGGGAAAAACCGATGTACCAGGAATTTACCGAACAACAGCTCGAAATCAGGGACCAGATCCGCAATTTCGTGAAAAAAGAAATCACACATGAAGTTGCAAGTCACTGGGACGAAGAAAATAAACATCCCGAAGAACTCATTAATCGTATGAGAAAAGAATTGGGAGTCAACGGTTTGACTATCCCCGAAGAATACGGCGGTTGGGGACTTGGTTCGGTGGAGCAGTGTCTCGTCACCGAAGAACTTTCCAGAGGATGTCTGGGAATTTCTCTTTGTTTTGGTTATACAGGTCTTGGGATTCTTCCTATTTTGAAAGGAGCTTCTCACGAACAAAAGAAGAAATGGTTACAACCGGTTATAGATGGAGAGTATGGAATCTCTTTCTGTCTTTCCGAGCCGGGTGCGGGATCCGACGTTCCGGGTATGAGTACGACTGCCGTTAAAAAAGGCGACAAGTGGGTTATCAATGGAACGAAACAATGGATCACAGGCGGTGGTAGTGCCGGCGCCTATACTGTGTTTGCCTATACCGATAAGGGAAGAGGGACTAGAGGAGTGAGTTGTTTCTATGTGAAGAGAGATACTCCGGGCCTGACCGTCGGTAAAAAAGAAGACAAACTCGGAATCCGTGCTTCCGATACTCGCCAAATCATCTTTGAAGATTGCGCCGTGGAAGAAGCGAACATGATTGGAAGAGAAAACTTAGGATTTATTTACGCGCTTCAAACTCTAAACGCTTCTCGTCCGTATGTTGCGGCGATGGGAGTAGGTGTCGCTCAAGCGGCCCTTGACTACGCTTCCAAATATGCAAGACAAAGAGAGCAGTTTGGATCCAAGATCTCTAGCTTCCAAGCCGTTCAGCACATGCTTGCGGATATGTCCATCGGTTTGGAAACTTCCCGCCAAGTGACGTATCTTGCGGCGAGGATGGCCGACGCCGATGATCCGAGACTTCCCAAGTATTCCGCAATTGCAAAAGCTCACGCTTCCGAGACCGCGATGAAATGCGCTCTGGACGCGGTTCAAATTTTCGGCGGATACGGTTATACGAAAGAATATCCCGTCGAAAAACTGATGAGAGATGCGAAAATCCTTTGTATTTTCGAAGGAACCACTCAGATCCAGAAAAACGAGATCGCGGCTTACGTGATTCGTGAAGCGGCGTCCGCTAAATAAGAATATTAGAATTTTCGAAAATGCGTTCTTACATGACGGGACGCGCGTTTGAAAAATTACGGAATTAGAAAAAAGTTTTCGAAAACCGCAAGTGAACTAAAAGGCGTTTGGCGCTTTGCCAGCGCCTTTTTTATTACGATTTTGAGTCCTTGAAACGAAAGTTACTACTCGGCCGCGTGAAAATGATACTCGAAAATAAGCGGTCGGTTTTGCAAAAGTACAGCGGTTCTCAAAAATTAAGTCAAATCGGGAATCCCGACTTTTTAAAGGAAGATTCCAATATTCTAATTTTCGAAATAAGTTTGTCATAGTATTCTATTCGTGCGTTCGAGTAGTAATTACCTTTTGGCGTCCAAAATTTTCAAGCGATTTCGGCGATCATTGTATGAGACGTATCGATCCAAAAATCCGAATTTCCTAAAATAAAAACAAATAAATCTAAACGAGATTTGACGGTTCGTTTTTGAAAAATCTTTTTCCTGATTTCAAGGGTTTTGAAACTTATCCGATTATTTCTTATTTACAACGCGGATCCTTAGAGAGCGTTTCGATAAGTTACCTAAAAACTCAACGACTCGTTTCTATTGGCGCTCGCCACCCACCTAAAATTAGGGAACTCAAGCACAACGCTTCCTAAATTCAAATTTTGCTTCCGAAGGGGTATGAGATAGGGCTTGTTCTGGGTTCTTCTTTGTGTAATTTCTTTTTTTGTAAATTGATGTTTACCTTCGTTTTCGTTAGAAAACGCTAGATTTATTTTTGGAGTTCGCTTCCGAATCTGTAATTAAAATTGTTTTCAATTCGAATTGACAGTGTGATCCCTCATTCGAACCATTGACCCAGGATGGTCCATATGTATAGGATTGTGTCCGTTTTGTTCTTTATTTTTTTTCTGCCCGTTTTTTATGACTGTAAAGAACCGGTTCAAAAAGCGGAACTGGAAAGTTTTGTTATAAAGAACGTCATTCATCCCAATAACAACCCTTACAACAAGGATAAAGTGGAGTTGGGAAAACTGCTCTACTTTGATAAACGACTTTCACTCAATGGGGATACAAATTGTGCGATTTGTCATTCGGTGGAAATACAGAACTCGGAAAAAAATTCTTTACCTAAAAGTAAAATTCACAATTCCCCGGCCTCTTCTCTTACAAATGTAGGTTTGTATAAGGATGTGTTCATTGATCCTCAGACGAAAGATTTGGAAGAAATTGTAAAGGAAAGGATTTACACGGCGGTAATGCTCAAAAACGAGAAGACCATCGTAGCGAGACTCAATCAGGTTCCAGAATACAGACAGCTTTTCGAAAAAGCATTCGGTTCTCCTGGAATTACGATGGATCGGATCGTAAAAGCGATTTCCGCGTTTGAAAGAACGATCATATCCAAGAATTCTAAATTCGATCGTTATGTGATGGGGGAAGAGTCTGCGCTTTCCCCGGCTCAGATACGGGGCTTAGACGTGTTTATGAACAAGGCCAAATGCTCCCAATGCCACAAGGGACCGAATTTTTCGGATTCTGAAAAACATACCACCGGTCTTAGCGGAGTCGTTCAAAAAGTAAGAACCCCGAGTCTTAGAGACGTGAGTAGGAAAAGCGAATTTATGCATAACGGAGGATTTACGAAGTTGGAAGACGTAGTGGATCATTTCGTAAACGGGGGGGCGAAGGATTCAATCGAAGACCCGCTTTTAAAACCTATGACGATTACGGAGGAAGAAAGAAGGGATCTGATAGAATTCCTGAAATCTCTCGAAGGGGAATCTCATCCATTAGAAATGCCTAAAATACCAAGAGCTTAAAAGGGTTTCTGTTCGTTATAAATCGTGCATAACGGATAATTTTTCTTGAACCCTAACTTTTAGTGCGGTTCGGTATACTTCAATCACCCAAAACCAGGAAAACTCAGGCACAACGCTTCCTAAGGGGCGCGTTGTGGGCGTAAGTTTCACAGAGGATTTGTCGGAATTCCGACAGATTTATCTTTGGATTCAAGTCATTGTGGTGCCCTTAGGAAGTGCGACATTTTAGTTTCTTTAAAACAACGTACCGTTAATTTGAATATAAATCCCGCGGTTTAGGACGCAGAATTTTAGACACTCTATTATGTAGTAAAGATTGAATAGTAAGAAAAGAAGTACGAAATAAAAAAGGCCCTCAAAGAAGAGAGCCTTTTACAAATAGAATTTTATAAACTCTATATTTTTTAGAGTTCGTGTTTATAGCCAAATCTATAAATTTGCCCACCGACAACGATCGGATAAGTAGGAAAAGGAGCGAGAGTCGCGGCCCCTCCTATGGATTGTGTTTTACCGACTGCATAAGCGGCAGACATAATCGTTTCTAGTTCTAAAAATACGTGGCCTTTATCGGTTACTCTCGCCTGAGTTCCGATTAAGAAGTTTGGAGCGATTCCAGTAGCTCGGAATCGAATATGTTCACGAGTGGTAATTGGATCGGTTCCATCGCTCAGTAAGTTTGCAACACTTGTAACTCCGGCAGCGGCTAAAATATCATGACCGCCTTTGATATTGTTCATTCCATTCAACGACCATCCACCGCTGAAGTAGTTCAAACCGGCACCCATATAAACTGCGGCATCTTCGGTGACATTCAATTTGATACCCACGGTAGCTGGAATTACGATAGCGCTGAATCCCCAAGTCATGTCGACGATATTGAAGCCTGCAATATCAGCCTTTGTGATACCACCGGCGATTTTCTGTGTGTATTCTGCCGCAACTCTCCAAAAGAAATATTTTCCAAAATCGGATTCGTAACCTACCATTAGGTTTCCTCCGACCATTGCGCCTTTGGTAGATCTTGCATTGATAATACCACCGGTCGTTCTATCAAGGGTAACCAGTCGATTTTCAGCGGCAATTGCTCTTCTTGTTCCGACCCCTACGTAATTTCCTTCGCCCGCAGGTCTAGAAGGGTTTTGAACACAAGTAGGCTCACTTGCACTTACGGTACAAGTGTCGGTTGATCTAACTGGACCATAATAGGTTGCAGCATCCAAACCGTCTTTAGTGATTGTTCCACCTAATTGGCCCAGGTCTAATTGTAACCCGAATCCTACAATTGCGTACGATTTTGCACTAAGACTCGCAGCCGAAGAAAACACCACAGCTAGGGCAAACAACACCTTACTCATGTTACGAATCATTGATAACTCCTTAACTCACGATTCAATTAGAATTTAATTGTGCTTCCGGAAGCTTTGTATTCGGTTTCCGAATCCCGGACACAGGATGAAACTTTAGAAGTTCATGGATTAGTGTCAAACAGGATTTCGTAAAAAGGCTGAAAAGTTCCTAAAATTCTTAAAGCGGGGATAAAAAACGTTCTCATTTTATAACAAGTGTTATGTGTTGGTGTGAGTTTTGTTGTGACGAAAATTTTTTATCAATCTTTTAAGTAATTCCGAAAAATCCTATTTTATATTTTAATTTTAAAAGAGGTAACGGAATTTTCGAAATATCTTTTGTGTCATGCGATCCGAGTTGTTTTTCGAAGAATTTGAATATGATAACAGAATTGAAGATTTTTGTTCCAAATGGAATAAAGAAGCGGGTTGAATAGAATTGCCGATAGGAACTTTCGAAGGCTATTTTTATTGATAAGCGGGAGATCGGGCGAGTTACTACTCGGGCGCATGAAAATGGTACCAAAAATTAACGAACGGTTTTTGCAAAGATATAGAAGCGCTGACAAAAGTGTGCCGAATCCAGAATTGTTGTTTTTTTGAAGAAGATTGAACATTCTAAATTTTGAAACAAACTTATTACAGTATTCTTTTCACACGTCCGAATAGTAATTTCCGAAGAACCCTATCGCTCTGTTTCTCTAAAAAAGTGGGGAATAAAAAATAAGAACAAGAAAGGAGAAAGATTCGGGCCGAAAGTGAAAATCGGCCCGGATGGAAAAGAAAAGAATTTACATTCTTTCTATGATGGTCGCGATTCCCATTCCCCCTCCGATACAAAGGGTAATCAGAGCATAACGTTTCTGCCTTCTTTCAAGCTCGTCTAACGCGGTTCCGAGAAGAATCGCCCCAGTTGCCCCAAGAGGATGTCCGAGAGAAATGGAACCTCCGTTGACGTTGATTTTTTCCAGAGGAATGCCCAGCGATTTCTGGGCGTAAAGAACCACGGAAGCAAACGCTTCGTTGATTTCCCAAAGATCGATATCGTCGGCCTTGAGTCCGGCTATCGCTAACGCTTTTTTAGAAGCGGAAACAGGCCCTGTTAACATGATCGTAGGGTCTTCGCCTGTGGAAGCCATCGCGACGATTTTCGCGCGGGGTTTGAGTCCGTATTTTTTGATCCCTTCGTCCGAAGCAAGAAGAACCGAAGCTGCACCGTCTACTATTCCGGAAGAGTTACCTAATGTGTGTATATGATTGATTTTCGGAATTTCCGGGTAAGATTTAAGAGCGATCGCATCCAATTCTTTTTCGCCGATCGTTTTGAAAACCGGAGCCAAATCGGAGAGCCATTCGAAAGTGGATTCGATTCTCGGATTTTCATCCGTATCGACTATGGTACCATCCTCGGTTTTAACCGGAACGATGGATTTTTTGAAGTAACCTTCTTTGATCGCTTTGTCCGCTTTGATCTGAGATGATTCCGCAAAACGATCCGCTTCCTCGCGGGAAATTCCGAACTTAGTCGCGATCAAATCCGCAGAGATTCCTTGAGGCACCAAATTATAGTGTTTTTGAATATTCGGATTTCCGATATTAAAGTCTCTTCCGTTCATATCGGCCCCCATCTTTACGCGGGACATTGATTCAACTCCTCCTCCGAGGGCGATTTGCATGGAACCGGATTGAACGTGGTTAGCGGCATTGTTGACCGCTTGAAGTCCGGAACCGCAGAAACGGTTTACGGTATAACCGGGGACTGAGTTCGGCCAAAGCGCAGACATGACCGCATAACGTGCAATGCAAGCCGCTTGATCGTCCACTTGAGATACGCATCCCATAACGACTTCTTCTACGATTTCAGGTTTGATTCCGTTTCTTTCTTGGATCGCATTTAAGGTTGCGGCAGAGAGTTCCTGCGGGTGAATGCTCGCCAGGGCCCCTCTTTTTTTTCCTTTTCCTCTCGGGGTTCTGACCGCATCGATTACATAAGCGTTTGACATTGTATTACCTCGCTGCCGATTTTTCTCTTGGGATTAAATTGAACAGCTGTTTAGTGATTTTGGATATTCCGGTTTCTATTTTTGAGAGGCCAGGGAGTTTGCAATTCTTTTTGCGGGAATTCTATAAAGAGTAGTTTCAGTATTGAACAAAGGCGCTTTTTTCCGCCATTCTCATGCTATCTGATAAACCGTTTCGATCAGTTCCGGATGATTATAGTGATGCGGATTTACATTATATAATGGAGTTCCAAGATTCTGTTCTTAAATGGGGATTTGTGTTAAAATCGGCGCGTAAGGATCGGTACTATAATCGGCCTATTTTGATTCTAAGCTTGCCCCAAGATTCAAGGTATCAACCCGTAATCATTCTGGCAGGTTCGTAATAAAATAAAGTGGTTCCCGGAGATCGGTATGATTCTTGAATGGATAAACCCAAAATGAAACGAAAAAATCTTTTTCGTATGTTTTGATAATAAGGTTTGTTTCTTTTAGAGCCTGCTGTCACAGCTCACCCTAATTCTGCTTGCGGGAAGTTTCAGAAAGTCTATATCTTCGCATGTGAATGATTCATACAAAAATCCAAAAATGACCGGAGGCCTATTTTTGAACATTTTTCCAGTCCATTGCCCCCATTGATGATTTCCTGTTCCTACAAAACCAAGATCGACAAAACTAGCTCCTTCACGTTCTTTGGAATAGAGATTCTCAAAAACCAAATCTTTTGTTTTGGATTTTATCACTAATAATCGTCTGCATTTAACTTCATTGCTTTTTAAAATATCTTGAACATGATACTTTAAACCTTCCGACTCGAATTGATAGGTTTGTCCGAACGTATATCCTTTAAATATTGAAACATGTTCCGGTTTCATCTTTATATTAGGAAATTCTTTAAGGTCGATTTTTTTCCAAAGGATCCGTTTCATTTTTCCTTTGTTAAACGGATTTTGCTTACCTATATAAACTAGAATATTGCTAAAGTATTTGTCTCTAAAGCCTTTGAGTAATTTTTTATCAATTGCGAATCCAATTTGATAGTCACCTTGGCGATAGGGCCAATCCTTGCTACTTGCATGGACATTGAGACAGGCGACTGCGTTCAAATTTTTGACCGTAAAAGAAACTAGATAATCTGTGGAATAATCATAGATGAATACTTTATCGGTTTCCGAAATTTTAATATTCGAAAGGAGCCTATCTCTGTATTTCGACCCCAAAATCAAGTATTCTGCATTTCTTCTTTTTTGTATCGGATTTGGCATTGCGAACCAATCGGGTCGATCCGGCAAACGGTAATTATCGGAAAGTGATATAAACCCGACGCTTTGCTTTTCGCGTAATACCATCATATAGATACTCAGATCTTCTGGAGCAATGGTCGGTTTGCGAAGGGTTGAACTTTTTTGATCCGGGTCAGCGTATACGTTACACGAACTAAAGATGAAAATTGAAACGAATAAACAGAAGAGTGATTTATACTTTGTCCTTTTGAATTTATTGTTAATTTCAAAATTGTGCAATAGAGTTCCCCGAAACAACGGACATGGTTATGTAGTAATTCTTTTTCTGAACTGAAATAGCTTAACGTCGAGTATCTTCTCTTTGTTGTAATATCTTTCGATATAGTCAAATAGAAAATATTGCGCTTCCCTTATTGTGTTGAATTTTCTTCTGTGACTTCCTCTACTTTTAAAGTTTTAAAGAACGATTCCAAGGAACTCAGCGTCTCGCTTCTATTGGCGCTCGACGGGATTTGGGCGCGCTGTAAATATCCCGAGGCTTTGAATTTTCATTATTTAAAATTTAAGGATTATTGGAAAGTCGTATAAAAAATGGAAAGTTAATCCTTCGACAACTGTCGACTCCGAATAGCCGAAACCTTTCACTATTCCGAGAAAGCATAGGAATCTATAAAATTAATAAAAAAGGAATATTATGAATTTAGAAAGTAATTTGTTTTTGATCGGATTCGGAGGGGCGATCGGAAGTGTATTCCGTTATCTGTTGCAATATTGGTTCGGAAGCGTTCTCGGATTTTGGGGACATTGACTGCAAATTTAATCGGTTCCTTTGTCATCGGGATCGTATATGCCTTGTTTGACCGGTTCCCGGTTTTAGATCCTCAGTGGAAGTTTTTAATCGCTTCCGGACTTTGTGGAGGTTTTACGACCTTTTCGACGTTTTCTTACGAAACCTTTCAATTGTTAAAATCCGGCCATTACGTTTTATTTTTCGGATATATCCTCTTAACTGTAATCGGTGGAATCGGTTTCACTTTTGCTGGAATTTGGACGGTGAAAAATTTTTGAGAAAGAACGAATAACTTCTTAAGTTATGCGTTTTTTGAAAACTATTTCGTTTTCAATCGTTTGATTTAATACTTAAGGCAATAAAATTCGGAAATCGAAGTTCTTAATGGGTTGCTTAAGTATTAAATTTATTTGATGTACTCTGTTTTTCCCGGATTGGAAATATTTTTCTTTACAAACTTCTTTTCTCTCGTCAACTTCAAAGGAAATAAAAACTTCAAAGGAAATAAAAACTTCAAAGGAAATAAAAACTTCAAAGGAAATAAAATGTCGGAAATACAAAAATGAATACTTCAAAAAAAATAAATAGCATAAGGCAAGTCGATGAAGAAAATATTTTCTATTTCTATTTTTCTTTCCTTGTTTTTTCAAGGTTGTATGGTTTGGCCTCTCGTAGTCGGGGCCGTAGGTTTGTCTGCCGGTAATAAAGGCGGCGGCAACAATCCCTTCCTTCTCCTTCTTGGGATCGCTTCGGATCCGGTTATCACTCGAATCGAACTCAGTGCTCAAGATTCCTCAATTGCTAAAGGAACGAGTACGGCTCTTCAAGTTACCGCGATCTTTGATGATGGAACGAACATGGATATTACCGATTCCACTTCCATCGTTTCCGATTCTCAAGCCATCGTAGAGGTTCAAGGGAATCGATCTCGAGGGATTTCGTTGGGATCTTCCACGCTTCAAGCCGAATACAAGGGCTTGTATTCTCAGCTCCAAATCACCGTGAGGTCCGCGACTTTAAATTCGATTCAAGTTACGAGTTTAGATCAGGATTCTTTGCCGAAAGGTTTGAATCGTCAGTTTTCCGCAATCGGTATTTTTTCGGACGGGTCCCATCAGGATCTTTCCAACGATCCATTGACGATTTGGTCTTCCAGCGATCCGTCTTTGGTTCGTGTGAACGATTCCGGTTTGGCTTCCGGTGTTAATTTAGGAACTGCTCATATTCATGCATCCTTCGGGTCCAAAAGAGGTTCTGCAACTATGACCGTCGGATCGGCGACTCTCTCTTCGATTGAAATAGCTCCCATAAATTCGAATCTTCCTTTGGGAAAGAAGCAGCAATTGGTCGCGACCGGAATCTATTCGGATAACTCGAATAAGGACATTTCTTCTTTGGTCACTTGGGATATTTTGGATAATACGATCGCCACAATTCAACCAAAAGGTGTGGTGGAAACCGTTAGTACTGGTTCCACCACTGTTTTGGCTTCCATCGGTTCTTCGGTCGGTTCTACGACGTTGAACGTTGTGCCGGCGTCTTTGGTTTCCATTTCCGTTTCTTCCGTAAATTCTTCCAAGGCCAAAGGTCTTAAGGAAAATTTTATTGCGACCGGTATTTTTTCGGACAATTCAAGTTTGGATATCACGAATCAGGTTACTTGGAGTTCTTCGGATAGGAACATTCTTACTGTTTCCAATGCGAGCGGTAGCCACGGCTTGGGTTCCGCTTTGAATCAAGGCGCCGTTAAAGTTATTGCTTCCGTTGGCGGAATCGAAGGTTCTGCGGACTTTACGGTTACTCAGGCGTCTTTGGTTTCGATCTCGGTTTCTCCGATTCTTCCTTCGATGCCGAAAGGTTTGACTCAGCAATTTAAAGCGACCGGTATTTTTACGGATAACTCCAAGCAGGATCTCACTTCCTCGGTCACTTGGACTTCTTCTTCGAAAGCTTTAAGTGTGTCTAACGTATCAGGTAGGGAAGGAATGGGACAGGCCGTTGCGGTCGGGAGCGCGACGATTACGGCTAAGTTGGGGACGACGTCCGGGAAAACTACCATTAAGGTGGCCCCTGCGGTTCTCGCTTCGATTCAAATCAGTCCGATGAATACTACCACTCTCGCAAAGGGCTTAAGGAAAAACTTTTCCGCTCGAGGAATTTATTCGGACAATTCCAGTTCCGATATCACTTCTTCCGTTACCTGGTTTTCATCCGATCCTTCAGTTGCGGTGGTTGATAACGTTCTATTGTACAAAGGAGAAGTTCGCGGAGAAAAGATCGGAACTACCAATATCAAAGCGGCATTGGGAAAAGTTAGCAGTCCCACTGTCGAATTATCCGTAACTGCAGCGGAACTCGTTTCTATCGAGATCTCTCCCTATCTGTCTGTAACTGCAAAGGGGCTTACGAAAAACTTTAAGGCTACGGGTACTTTTACGGATTATTCTACGCAGGATATTACGGAACAAGTCACTTGGAAATCCTCGGATACGGAGATCATAAGTATTGAGAACGCTGTCGGAAGCAAAGGATTGGCGCATATGCTCAAGCAGGGAGACAGTGACATTACCGCCACTTTAGGTTCGATTTCAAGTTCGCCCAAATTGGCTATGGTGACTTCGCCGACTATCGTTTCGGTTGCAGTGACGCCGAGTAATCCGTCCGTTGCAAAAGGGCTCACCTACCAATTTAAAGCGACGGCGACATATACGGATAATTCCACGGGAGATATTACAAGTGCGGTTTCCTGGTCTTCTTCTGATTCGAATAAAGCATTGGTCAGCAACGACATACTTTCGGGAGGCTTGGTTACCGCAATCGCTAGCGGAAGTGCAAACATCACTGCGAGATACGAAAACTTGTCGGGTTCTTCTACTTTAAATGTCACTCCCGCGACTCTTACTTCTATCGAAGTGACGCCGATTCCTTCCTCCGTTGCTAAAGGTCTTACGGAACAATTTACAGCGACGGGGATCTATTCGGACAAATCTACCCAGGATTTGACTCAGGTTGTGACATGGACTTCCTCCGATTCCTCCCGAGTTGCGATCGAAAACACTGCCGGTAAAAAAGGCCTTGCGCTCGCTTCTACTTTAGGAAGTTCGAATATTAAAGCAACTTACAATTCCATTCAAAGTTCTCCGGTTTCGATGACTGTTACGGAGGCTAAATTGGCAAGTATTACCGTTAGCCCAGAGTCCACATCGAAAGCCCTGGGGCTGACCCAACAGTTCAAAGCGAAAGGAACCTTCACGGACGGTTCCGAACGGGATATTACCGATCTTGTGACTTGGTTTTCCTCCAAACCGTTAGTGGCTTATACTATTAACGCCGGTGAGAATCGGGGATTAGCGGTCGCACATTCCGTAGGTGCCACTGAAATTCACGCGTATTACGATTCCGTGGAAAGCAACTCGGTAAATTTCAAAGTGACTTCGTCCGAATTGGTTTCTATAGAAATCAGCCCGGAGAACGGTGATCTTATGAAAGGATTCCGCCGGCAATACACCGCGTTCGGTGTTTATTCGGACGGCAATTTACAGGACATTTCCAACTCTGTTACTTGGTCTAGTTCCAATACTTCGTCGGTTAGCATTTCCAATGCGGTCGGAAGCAAGGGAAAAGCGACCGCTTTGCAAGTCGGAACAAGTAAAATCACCGCTACTTACCGTTCCGTTTCGAGAACCACCGATCTAAACGTCAGCGCGCCGATTCTTTCTTCAATTGTGGTATCTCCCACAAAGCCGAACGTAGAATCAACTTCAAAGACAAAGTTCTTCGCGGTGGGAGTATACTCGGACGGAACCAAAAGGGATTTGACTTCTTCGGTTACTTGGTTCAGTTCCAGTACGAATCATGCAAGCGTGAGTAACGCGTCTAAATCGAAAGGATTAGTCGTTGCGGGATCTGGAACGGGATATTCTACGATCACGGCGACTTACGGTTCGATATCCGGAAACACGCTTCTTATAGTAAATAAATATAATAAAGCGGTTCCTACCGTTAAATCGGTTGCGTCCTTGTCGCCTACTACGATTCGGGTCGTATATTCCGAATTCGTAAACAATAAGGAAGCGTTGAAGCTGTCCAATTACAAGGTCGTAGATAGTTCCGCTTTGGTCGGAATCTGTTCCAATAACGCGGATTTCAAAAGAAATTCTCAAACCAGAGATTTCTCCTTGAAAAGTATCAGTGGGGCCGGGGATACGTTTACGATCACGCTTTCCGGTTCACAGAATTCGAACAAGGCATACACGCTCCTAGTAAACAGGCCGGGGATTCACGATCGTTCTTACGCTCCAAAATCCTTGGGTTGTCCGAATAACGCCGATTTTATGGGAAAGGAGCAACTTAAACTAACGAATGCGGTTTGTAATTCCGTAAACCGGGTGATCGTTTCTTTCTCCAAACCTTTATATACCGGAAAGGATATCGCAAAGTCGGCGGAATGTTCGAATGCGTCTGAGTGTAAATCGAGATATAAATTCGCAGGCGTTTCCTCTTTGGGAGATGTAACGAGTGCGAAAGTTTTAAATGGGAAGGTTTGCGGCGGAGCGCCTGCGGATCCTTCCAAAGTATGTCTAACGCATACACTTCTTCAGTCCGGCGGTCACTACACGGTGATCGCGGCAAATCGGTTGGACGGAGACGGGTTTGACAACGATGTTTGGGGAGCGATCAGTGACTCATCCGGTCAAGAGAATTTACAATCCTCACCGAAAGATAGGGCGAATTTTGTAGGTTGCGGAGGTTCTCCCGTAAATTTCGCGGATGGTCCCGTAATTTCGGATCCTTTCGGAGACGGTTCGTCTTTCGGTTCTCTTACCAACTATAATTATCAAGTTTATCTCGGCCCGAATAGGAAAGGAAATCAAGCTGTTCGATTTCGTTACGACGGAACCTCTCCGGAGTCGGTTTTCTTTTCCTTCGCAAAGGATGCGGTAGGGGAACAATCGAGTAACACTGCTTTGTCGGGAATTTCCGCCAATTACGTCACGATGGGTCATGCAGGTTGCACTCGTAACAGCGCGGACATTGTCGCCGGATGTGGTCCGGATAACGAGGACGGAAGAGGGGTTTTTGCGACTGGATCGTTAGGCGGAAGACCTCATATGTTCGTAGCGGGTTCGAAATCGTTAGGCGGCTTAGACTATCTCTACTACTCTTCGAACGCGGATGCCGGTCTTGACTTTAAGTATATTGATATGGGAACGATTACCGGAGCATTGACCGCGGGAGCTTCGTCTATTGCTGTTTTTGATAATCGAGTTTATGTCGGTTTCGCTAAAAAAAATAACCGTTCGAATGCGCCCGATTTCGGTAGAATCACCTTTCATACTTCCGATTCAACTCGATGTGTAATCGGAAGCAATTGTGATGCGACCGATGGACAGCGTGGAAGTCGTTTTAGAATCGATAGAATGCCTTACTTCGGCGGGGAGAGTTTGGATGATGAATATAAAGGTCGCGTAGGTTCGACGGCTCGTTTTATTCGAACTCTTGCCGCTGGAAATAACGGCAACAAACTGGATCAGCTTGGCGGTTCGACGGCCAATTGGGGTTATTATGTGGGAATCGATTCTCTTTTTGTTTTTAAGGAAAAACTTTATGCCGCAAACGGAGGATTTCCGAATTCCTTACATAATGGAAGTATTATACGTTCCAAAAGCGCTAACCCCGCTGCTTGTGAGGGAAAAAATCGTTGTTCCGGTTGGGAAGACGCGGCGCCTAGATCCAATTCAAAATGGCATAACTCTCCTAACAACAACTGGTTTTCTCTCGAACTCGTAAGGGATCGGGATTTGATTCCGGCGGATAAAGCGTTTTCTCAGTTCGCAGAATTTAACGGAAGAATGTATGTTACAAGAACGATCTGCGTAACTTCGGAGGATCGCTCCGGGCTTAGAAAAAGCTTGCAAACTGTGAAAGGTTGCACGGACGGAAGTTATACGAATCGAAGACCTCAGCTTTGGAAATGCGATCCGACTCTGAGCGGAAACAAATCCACTTGCGATTCGGGAGATTGGTCCGTGGTCGGAGATAACGGAACTGGTTTTACGAATTTTGGAAACGTTTCCAATCACAGTATGACGATGGTGGTAGCCAACGGATCGTATCTTTATGTGGGTTTTGACAACGAAAACGGAATTCAAATTTGGAGAACGAATCTTCAAAATCCGGGAAGTTCTTCCGACGGCTGGGAGCAAGTGGGAGGCGACGGATTGGGAGACGTTACCAACCGCCAGATTTATTCGGGTATTACCGTACCGAAATTAAGCTTAAATTACGTCTACGTAAGTGCCGGGGGAGGTAATCGACCGGTTAAAGTTTACAGACAACAGAACAAATAATATGCGAAATTCATTAAGAATCATTCTGGCGATGACGGCTTGTATGCTTATCTACTGTCAGGTAAACGGAGGTTCCGAACGGCTCGTTTTTATTCAAAACGAGCAAAACGGAATCGTTCGTCTCCAGTCGTTTGTCCACGGGAAAATATATCCCGAAAAGAATATTCAAAATTATGAATTTACCCTCAACCAGTCCGAAAACGTATTAGGAATTTTTCAAGTCGATTCCACGGATTCGGACTTGAGGGTTCGACTTATAAAAAGGGGATTTCTTTTTGATTCTAAGAGGGAATGTACGAATACGAACTTAGGAAACACGTACTCCTGTAAGATCGAAATTCCATTATTGGAAAAGGGTCGGTATTGTCTAGCTGTTTATAGAAATACCGATGCGAATGAAACTGATTTTAATCTTTTTGTAGGAATATTTGGGAAGGGTTATGTCAATATCAAAGCGGCGGCCAATCATTAGGATCTCGATAATATTTTTGATTTTGAGTTTATACGCGAATTGCCAAAATGTGCAAGTGAGTTTTCCTCAAAAACCACTTAAGTCCTGCGCGCCACCTGTTCTTCGAAGGCAATGTAAGAACGATTTAGAGGAAAGAGCCAGACTCAACGCGAAACCGCATAAGGTACACGAGGTTCCCCAATCTTTTTACTTTTGGGGAATAGTGCCTAGAGAGTATCTGATCGATGTAACGGGTTATTGTCCGAACGGAATCAAAGAAGTGCGTCAATATTCCACGTTTTTGGATCTTATCTACGAGCAGTTGACACTCGGGATTTATTCCCCGAGAACCTTAAATCTGATTTGTTATAATTGAGTTGAGCCATGAAGTTATTTAAAATAATATTCTTTATTCTTGTAACTTTTACGACCGAGGTCTGTTACAATACTACATTAAGGGTTTATAATATATCGAACCCTCTTCCTTTGAAATCCGAGCCAGAACAAACTTTCAAACAAGGAGGATACTTATTCGGTATGATCAACGCATTTGAGACTCCGAAGATTCAATGCGCTAAGGGGAAGCCGGAGATTCTGATTCTAAGAAATTTTTGGGACAATGTCATCCATTGGACGATTGGCGGAATTTATACTCAAAGAACCGTACAAATATTTTGCAAAAAAGATATGGTCGGTCAGAAGTCTTTAGGGCCGGGATAAAAAGTGGGATTCCAGGCGACTTCCCAATAATATCCTTCCGGATCTTCGAAGTAGCCAGAATAGCCGCCCCAAAAAACGTCTTGAGGTTGTTTAACGATTTTTGCTCCGGCTTGTTCCGCTTTTGCAATTACTCGATTCACTTCCTCCTTGGATTGTCCGTTGTAAGCGAGTGTAAATCCCCTGAAACCGCTTCCCTTTGCGGAAACGCCCACATCGGCGGCGAGTTCTTCCAGAGGGTACAAAGCAAACCAAGTTCCGTTTAACGTAAAGAAGGCGACATTTCCCTCAAATTTCATTTTGGGAAATTCGAGGCCTTCTTCGTAAAAACGAACCGCTTTTTCAAAGTCTTTAACACCGAGGGTGATGATATTGATTCTTGGTTGCATGGACTGAGGTTCGGACAATTGGATGGTTCGAAAAGTAAAAAATTAGATTATAGAAAGGGATTTGGTTGAGTTGTTTCAACGGAATCCGCTGTTTGAATTTCTGATTTTAAATTCGCGCGTTTCTGCAAAAAAACGTCTTTCGAGCCGCTTCGTCCTTTAACAACCGTTTGATTTGCTAATTTTGTATTCTTTTGGTTTATCAACGCGATTTGAACACTTAGAATATACGCTCGAATTCAGAGAAACGGAGCCGATCAGATTGAGCAGGTCTTCTCTCTTGCTTTCGTAAAAATGAGAGGCTTCCAGTCTGAGGAGCTGAATCCGGAAACGATTTTGGATTCGCAAATAGAAATTTACAAGCTTGATCAAGAAATCTTTTTTGAATAATATCGACAATCCAGCCTTCTGCTTCTGTATAAATTTGGCGAGGCAATAAGGAATCCTTATCCCTACGTAATAGAGTGTCCAAAATTCTGCATCTAAACGAGGGATTTTTACTCAAATGAACGGTATTCTATTTTATAGGGATCAGTAGCGGCTGTCCTCCGTTTCTGTTTCAGGATCAATTTAATCCTCCCAACTTTGCGGAACTCGTTTCTGTCCGTAAGTTTTGTTATAAACTTTTTTGGAATAAAATCTTGCGCGAGCTTGCTTTGGCCAGACTCCAACGCCTCTCACAGATATGCCGTTTCTATCTCGTATGTTGTTAAACGTAGTTGAGCCGTCCCCGAAATTAAACTCGGTATCAACCTCCTGTTTGATTCGCGGTTAGATCGATGATGGCCGATCTTGGAGGATGAAATCTGAAAATCATTCATTATTGGATTGCTATAAGAACTGAGGTTTGGGATCGGCGCTTTTGATTTTCGGTGGTTCTGTGTGGGTTGTGTTTTATAATCGAGAGTAATAAATTGAATTCATTGATCTTCGAAAAGTTCCAGTGGCATAAGGTTTGTATTCTTGTGAAAACTAGCGAATTTTCTAAAAGCTAAAATTCGTCTAAGATTATCACTTCGACGAACTGACTCTCTTGAAAAATCGTCGATCTTAATTTTCAGAATCTTTTCCAATTCCTCGAAATCGATATCGTTAAAACTGAGGGGCGTCTTATTTTTTATTTTGTTATAAGAAATCATCGAATGTGTCTCCCATCCACCGAGGATAATTTGTCCGACAAAAAAAAAGGGAATAAATACTAATAACTTGCTTGGTCTGAACTTAAAGTGCCTTTGTATAAATCGAATTCTCAATGGAGTTAATTTCTCGGACTGTAATTTGATTTTAAATTCTGTTTTCTTTCATCTAATACATCACTGGGGTCATACATGTCTTTCTCCGTATGCGGAATAAAAGGCTCCGCAGTTTAAAGCCGATCGTATGCGAGAGATATTTGTATGAATGAGATTTTCGTCGAAATACAAAGATATAGTACGAAAGTAGCAATAACATTGAAAAGAGTTGTTGGAGAATCTCATTTTATGAATCGAATGTCTCCATAATCTTTCTTCAAAAGAAAGAGTAGGGTTTTGTAATTAAATAGGCATGCTCTTCGAAGGAATTTAGATTGCATAATTCGAGCGATTCTATCAAATACTATGAATGGACTGGAATATTCCTTCTGCATACCGATTGACTACATTTTATGCTCAGAGCATAAAAATCAAGAAGAAAATATTATTTTGTAATGCAATTAGATGGAACTAAAAACACCAGGACAAAGGATCAAATTCATTCGAACCGAAGGAACCGGGGAAAAAATGACGCAAAATCAATTTGCTTCTGCGATTTTCATTTCTCAGGCGCTTTTGAGTAGAATTGAATCGGATGATATTGAGGTAACGGAGCAAACCGCTTTTATTATTGAAGTAGTTTTTAATTATAAAAAAGATTGGGTTCTTAATGGAGCGGGACCGAGGATGACGAATGTTGTCAAATTTCGCGAGGACCTTGCTACTAAAATAGAGGAATGGAGTCGTTTAATTCGTAGAGCTGAAAAAATTCCAAACGCAAAGTCAGTTATCGAGAAATATATAAATTTAATAGAAAAAGATCGAGACACGGTCAATTTAATTGTATTACGGCTTTCAGAGAAATGAGTTTTCAAGATTGGACAAAAAATAGAAAGATTTACTTAATATATCGATAGTATTTTCTTGCTAATACCTCGGCCCGCCTATCTAATTCGAAATCAGTATTAAATAAAAGATTCATATCGGTATAAAGCATATCCGTCGTGAGAGCTATCTTGAACGCAATGGATTTATCTCTAAATTCGTTCGGATCTAAATAACGAAAAAGAATTAAAAATGGAATTAAAACTACCCGATTGAAAAAAGAAACCTTTTGACCGGAGAGAACGGCGGCTTTGATTTCAAAAGCATTGTATTGTAAAATGGCAACTGCCCAAAGTGTGAAAAATATCAACGCACCTATCGAAGATAAGAACCCATAAAAGATTCCTAATAGAGGAAGTATATAGATAAAGATAAGAGCAAAAATTAAAGTAACAAAGACTCCGATTACCATCAAAGTCAATCGAACTCTTTGTTCTCCGGAAAATAAAAAGATGGATCTGATTAATTTTAGGATGTTATATCCCACAAACCCTATTTGATATCCGATAAGGATATGATAATGAATCGTGGAAGTATATTTGAATCCGTCCTTGTCGTCCAGAATGCTAAACGAGCAGGAAATTGCCGCCCATAAAAAATACATTACAAAAATCGAAATAGTTACTAATTGCCACTTTGGCGATTTATGGTCTGGGTTAGAAATAAGGGAAACAATCCGATCAAACAGAATCGGAAAGAAGATCGTAGGGATTAACATCCAATCAAAAGCATAATGGCGATATTCATAGCTTATGAATTGGCGTATTACAAAGGCTGAAATCCAAATCGAAAAGAAACCAGATAAAGTCAAAAAATATCTTTGTATCTTTTTACGATCTGGAAATCTAAAAATATACATTCCCAAGAAGAAAATATATAGGGAGACGCCAATACAAAGATAATTCGAAAAATCCATGTCTATTTACAACAGAAATACTACAATTTTGACGCGATATTTTGTAAAGCGTTTTCTCCGATTTCTATCAACTGAAAGAGGGCTAGTTTACCATTTAGAAAACATCCCGGGTAGTAAACCATTTCTGAATGTTCCTCGGAAGGAATTGCTCCATTGTCAAAATACACTCTCTGTAATCCTTTCCATGCCGGATTAATCATACCGTAAACCATGCTAAATTTTCGAATCAGGCAATACTGAGCCAATTCGCTTGCGGCAATTTTAAAAGCTTGAAATCCAATAATTGTTTGTTTAAAACTAACCGAGTTCCAATCGGCTACATTAATATCTTTGAGATGATAGTGCTCTCCGGATGGAAATCTTTTGACGATCTCCAAAGGAATCAAGTTTTCTTGTGTTTTTTCTACAATTCTAGTCGCAGCTTGAAGATGTCCATCGTAGGTTACAAAAAACCATTTTGACCAGTTGTCTAAGTCAACGGTTTCATATTCCGAATAGCCTGCGTCTTTGTAGATTTGTTTGCTAAATTCTTTTACCGGCTGTAATAATTCTTTGTTTTGTGTACTATCCCAAATGTGTAATTGGAATCCGTTCAATCTTGATTTGATTGTTTGATTTTCTAAGGAGGTTTCTAGGGTTTTCATCATTATATAATTATGTCACATTACAATATTAATTCAAACCTTTCTTAATTTTTATATAATTATAAAAATAGGATGTTTCGTTTATTCGAGTTTTTTCTTTTCGGACTTCTTTCCCTCCCATCTCTAAACAAGCGCAAATCTGGCAAATTCGAAAAGTTTTGGAAATATAAAAGGACTCAAATATAAGTAGCCGATCTCAAAAATATCTTAGAATGATTTGAATCGGCATTTTAAGCTAAGATAAAATATTTTTCAAATAGACTTATAGTGTTAAAAAGTAGGTTGGATCCGGATGGGTCAAAAAGGAAAAAAGATTCAAAAGGCAAATGGATTATCAAAAAAACATCCATTTATAGGCACAACTTGGACCGGATTTTTATCGTTGTCGAGAAAATACTCGAAACGATATTGTCAGAACTTGTTTTTAAAAGCTCGCAATTTTAACTTGGAACGCGTTTCCCGATACTATAAAGAATCTGTCTCGATAAACTCAGCGCAGAGCTTTCCCGAACTCAGTAAACACCTTCCTACGGGTCGGTGTTTAGGTCGCTCTGCAGGTTTAGAGCAGACTCAAAGTAAAGGTAAATCTTATCGTTTCAGACCGTATCTTGCTTTTACGAGATAAATCTTTTTTTCCATTTCCGACCAAAGTGATTCTTTGTTCGGATGAAAGGAGGCGAAGACTCCCTGACGGATGAGGTCCACGATTTCATCCAAAGAAAAATCCAAGAATCTCCATAGTTTATAATATTCGTATGTAAGATTTACGTTGAATATTTCGGGATCGTCCGTATTGATGCTGAGAGGGAGTCCCTGATCATAATAATAACGAACGGGGTGGTTCTGTTCTTTTCGGACGTATTTTCCCGTGAACACATTAGACGTCACACAAATTTCGATAGGGATGTGATTCTCCCTCAGATATTTTACCAGTTCGGGATCTTGGATAGCGGAGGTTCCGTGTCCTATCCTTTCAGCTTTAAGCAGTTCCACTGCTTCCCAAATCGCCCAAGGGCCGTCGTCTTCTCCGGAATGTGCTACCACTCTCAGGCCTGCTTCTCTCGCTTTTTGGAAAACGGCCTGGTAGTCTCTTGCGGGTCCCATAAGCTCCGCGCCGCCTAACCCGATCCCGATCACCTCCGGATGTCTGAGTTTCAAAACTCGGTTCAAATTGTTCATCGCGTTTTCCGGTCCGAAAGAACGGGATACGTCGACTAACAATCGTATGGTGATTCCGTCGCTTTCCTTTTCCTCTCGGATACGATTTACGAGAAAATTTACCATTTCTTCGAAATCGAGCCCGTTCTGGATGAACTTCGACGGAGCAAAAAATACTTCCGTATATATGATATTGTTGGCTCTCATATATTCTGAGAGGCTTTCCACGAAAAATGAAAAATCGGCGGGTTCTTTTACGAGGGATTGGATGAAAAAAAATACCTGAATAAATCCGTTGAGATCTTTGAAGTTGAATTTAGCTTCGAACTCTTCGTCCGTTACGCTGATTCCGTTTTTTGCCATCAACCGTTTCATCGTGTCTTTATTGACACAAGCTTCGAGATGGAGATGGATTTCCGTCTTGGGAAGTTCTCGAAGGAAGTTGATTACGTCTTGGTCGTCCGGTTTTTCCTTGGATAAATCTCCGGACGGAAAAAGCCCTTTGACCGGAACCGGTGTTTCCTGTGGAATTCCGATTGTGGGAACTCCTAAAATCCAAGAAGGCGGATCCAGGACCTCAAGCTCCATGAGACCGACCCTTTCGTTTAAGAGTTCATTGATCTGTTTGTCGAAAGAAATTTGTAAAGAAGACGAATAAGGCCGATCCGCGGGGAGCCTGGATTTTAGGCGACTCAGCTCGGTTACGTCCCGGTCGATGATCCGAATTCTGTCTAGAATTTCTCCAAAAGTTAAAGCCACTAAGGCAAAATATATTTTCTGGGAAAAGATTTCAATTCTGATTCAAAACCGGAGCTCGTATTAGAAGTCAGTGGTTAGGAATCGATTGATCTTGCCTAGGAGAGGTTGGCCTACGTTGCAACCCATACGGGAGCCATAACCAACCCCAACAAGTACTTGGGTTCGAAGATCAATTTGTCGGAATTACGACAAAATCCTCCGTGAAACTTAGTTCCCACAACGCGTCCCTTTAGGAAGCGTTGTGCCGAGTTTCATTCTATTGATCATTGTTCCTTCTATTTTTAGTAAATTTATTTTCGAATGCGCTGGGTGTCTCAAAGAGAAGCGACACCAGGGCTTGGTTCGGTAGCTCAAGGCAGGCCGTTTCGGTTTCACAAACCCCTCAGGAAATTAAAGCGTTTCGCTTTACGAAGATGCGGCCGTAAGAAATTTTGCGGTGCTTCCCGCACTTCTCACCGATTTCGCACTTAGGAAAACTGCTAATCTGCCGAAGTTAAAAAAGCAACGGAGGTTATGTCCGATATATGATTACAGCACGTAAAACCTTTCTACCATTCGCTCTTCCTTGTATTTCCGAAAGGGCCATCGAAGAGGTCTCCGCTGTCCTCCGCTCCGGATGGATAACTTCCGGTCCAAAAGTAAAAGAATTCGAGGAAGAATTTGCCCGTTACACCGGAGCCGGTTACGCCCTCGCTCTCAATTCGGCTACCGCCGGACTTCACTTGGCTTTGGAAGCGATCGGAATGAGTCGTGAAGACGCCGCCATCTGTCCTGCGGTGACATTCACCGCAACCGCCGAAGTAATCTGCTACTTCGACGCGGAACCTATTCTTACGGATGTGGATCCGATTTTCAATTTGATGACTCCGGAAACGTTACGCGCGACCATCGGCAGAGAATGTGTTTATCAAAACGGAACTCTGTTCCACAAAAAGACCGGTAAAACAGTAAGGGCGATTCTGCCCGTTCACCTCGCGGGAGTTATCTGCGACATGGAAGGTATATTAGAAATCGCTAAAGAATATCATCTTTATGTGATAGAAGACGCGGCTCACGCTTTTCCTGCCGTTCATAAGGGAAGAAAGATCGGAACTTTCGGCGATTTCACCGTTTTTAGTTTTTATGCGACCAAAGGAATCACAACCGGAGAGGGGGGAATGGTAACGACCAACCATTCTCACTTTGCCGAAAGAATCAAACTCATGCGTCTGCACGGAATCAATCGGGAAACCTACGATCGTCCCGGGTGGTATTACGAAGTCGTTTCTCCCGGTTTTAAATACAACATGGCGGACGTCGCCGCGGCTCTCGGGATCGTTCAACTTTCCGAAGCGGACGATCTTTGGAAACGAAGAATTTCAATAGCCGAGTTATACAAAAAAGAATTCTCCGATCTTCCGTTTTTACACCTTCCTCTTAACGCGCCGGACGGAGAACATTCCTGGCATCTTTTCAGAGTGGAAGTGGATCGTGTTTCTTCGAAAATTGATCGCGATATCTTCGCGTCCGAATTAAAAAAACGGAATATAGGTTCCAGTCTTCATTTCATTCCACTTTACGAGCATCCTTTTTACGGTTCTCGTTTCGGTTTTAAAAAAGAATTCTTCCCCAATTCGAACGCAATGTTTTCCAGATCCCTTTCCATTCCTCTTTTTCCGGGAATGAAAGAAGAAGACGTTCAAGACGTAATCAAAGCGGTCAAAGAAATTTTCAACGGACTTTAATCAATCGTTCAAGGAAGGGTCATCCGGGGATCGAGGCGGAAACGTTCAAAAACAAGGGGGCCTCTTGCGTGGCCGTTATGGAGAAAATCGAAAAAATCCTCACCTCTGATACTCTATCCACTGACTCCTAATATGCGCCTTTTGCCGTCCTTTCAATTGAGATAGCGATTTATCTCTAAAGAAAG
This sequence comes from Leptospira weilii, assembly GCF_006874765.1. Classification (NCBI taxonomy): domain Bacteria; kingdom Pseudomonadati; phylum Spirochaetota; class Leptospiria; order Leptospirales; family Leptospiraceae; genus Leptospira; species Leptospira weilii. The sequence goes on along the minus strand of NZ_CP040840.1, from coordinate 3,183,554 downwards.
TTCTTCCGGTTTTTCCATGTGAATTGCATGTTTCGCTTCGGGAAGTAGAACGAGTTTACTCTTTTTCAGATAAGAATGCAGTTTCTTCGTCATTGCGACGTCCGTTATCGGGTCTTCCTTGCCCGATACGATCAACGCCGGAATTTTGATTTCTCCCAGTTTTTTTCCGAGAAAAATTTCTTTCTCTTTTTCCAAAGTATTTGCGGTAAGAAATTGATTCGGAAGTTCGTTCCAAGATCGAATGAGAGCCTTTCTCGCGATTTTTCCCGGCAATTCGGGAGTTTCGTAATACAAAGCCTCGATGAGTTTTAAAAGATCGTTTTCGTTTTTGGGAAATAAAAGTTCCTTCATCTCATCTCGTTGGGGATGCGGGATTCCTCCGGGAGAGATCAAAACTAACTTGGAAATTCTTTTTTCGCGATCTCGGAGGGCCACGTGCATTGCGATCAAGGCTCCCATGGAATGGCCGCCTAATACAAGTTTGGTGATTTTCAGTTTTCGGATCGCCTCGTAGATCAAATCTCCGAATACGTCTATTTGATACAGATATTTTAGCGGCGGGAGTTTGCTTCTCCCGAATCCGGGTATGTCCGGAATCAAGATCCGATAGTCCCGCCGAATTTTAGGAGCCACTTTTCTAAGTCCCGTTGCTGAGTCCAGAAGACCGTGGATCAAAAGAATCGTCTTATTCTGCTCCTGGTTTTTTTCCAAAAAATAAATTGAATTTCCTCCGGTCTCCACTTCGAAATCCCGAAATCCGAGAGTTTCTTTCATGTATTTCCTCTTTTTCCAGTGGTAATAGTTGAGGAATAATTCGTACATCGATTTCATAAATACAGATTCTCTATTTCATTTTGTCTTCTCTTTTCGAAAAGGAAGATTCGAAACTCGTCTTAAAGCTCGACAAACCGGAATCAAGAAAAGGTATAGCCGAAAGAGGGAAGGACGGTTTGTTTGAATCCTATCTCAGTGGGATTTAAAGTTTCCTTTCAAGCAATTTTTCGTTTGGAATGGTTTGTCGGAATCAGTAAAAATAAAATTCCGGAATTAGTTC
>NZ_CP040840.1:3152500-3177500 GCF_006874765.1 Leptospira weilii | reverse complement strand
CTGACAAAAGACATTCCGAAACCCTTACTTCCCGTAAACGGAATCCCTCTCATCTATTATTCTTTATTCCAGATTTGGAAACAAAACGCGGAGGGTGCGGTCATCAACACACACTACCTAGGGGAAAAGATCCGCAAAGAGCTTGAAACGTTTTCTCTTTTTCCTTTGGTATTTTCGGAGGAAAAAAAAGAAATCTTGGGAACCGCGGGAGGAATTAGAACCGGACTGGAAAAAGCCGGTTGGATGGGAGAAACGATCGGGATCGTAAACCCGGACTTTCTTTATTTTCCGGAAAATTTTTTCCAAATTTCAAATTCTCTTTCGGAAAACGATTGTCTTTTGTATCTTTTACCCCAACCGGAATCCGCGAATTATACCGGATTAGAGCTCAACGACGGGAAGATCGTTTTCCGAAGGGGAAATCTATTTTATGTCGGAATTTCCGTGTTGAACAGCGGGATTCTGAGCGGAATTCAACCGGAAACCTTTTTCGATCTTTCTAATATTTTCAAAGGACTTTCCGCCAAACAAAGATTAGCCGGAAGATTATTTCCCGGAGAGGTGCTCGACTTGGGAGAAAAAGAATATTATATTTCTTTAAAGGAAAAAGATTTTTCGGAACGTTTGGGCTCTCGTTGGGAGGAATTTTTGGAACTCTGTCGGATTTCTGTTCAGAGATAGGAAGCAACACACCAAGCGCAGATTTTGTTTTCCGTTTGGACGGATTTCGGAATATTTTTGATCGGAATATCGTCCGGAATTTTGGAAAATAAAATCCGATCGTCCACGGTTCTTCCGCAATGACTACAAGGGTTCGTTTGCCAAGGAGGTTCGTTTGCCCGTTTACGATTGCCTTTCGGAAAGGGAAAAATTTCCTTGTCGTTCAAGATTTGTTCGCGAATACTCCCGTATTCCTCTCCGAGAGGGATTTCTATTCTGAAAGCATATATCCCTTCTCCGGTACTGATTCGAGACAACTCCGGTCTTAATCCGATTTCCCGGAGCGTCAGGATCGAAAATGCGAGTCCTAAGTTCCTGCCTTCCTTGTCTTCGGGATAAAATTGATAGTAATCCATTAAATCCTTATATTCCATAGAGAATGCGACGTATTGTTTCAGAAATTCTTCCATAAAAGGAATCGCTTTGGAGTTATTTAATACTTCGGCGCTAAACCTCTTGCGATTGTGGCGGATGATTACTTTTAAAAATAAACCTTTCGTCTTTAGGGAGTCTCGCACCGAACGTGGGTCTAGGGTATTTAAGAATTTTCTAAATTCCTCCTCGTTATAATCGAACGAATTTTGATCCAAAAAATCGATTCCGTTTTCCTGGGAAAAATGTTCTCTCAAGTTGGAGATTCCGGCGCGTAAAAGCATTTCCTGAATTACGGAACAAACAAAGGGAACCAGATCGTTCTTGTCGTAGTTTTCGAGGCAGAGTTTTACGAATTTTTCCAGATTCAGTCGAAAGATATTGTTGAATATATATCCCGTAAGTTCGATTCGTGCGCCGGCTTCGATCATCTTGAGAAGATGAGGCCATCTTTTGAATTCTTGGTCCATTTTTTTTTAAGGAGAAAATTCCCCAAAAAAACTATCTAAGTTTTTCGAGAAAGAAAACCTATTTTTAACTCGGTTAGGAAAAAGAATATATGCGAACTTTAGAATTTAGGAAATCGATTTTCTCCGAATTGGAATCTCGTTATGTTCGATTCCGCGAGAAAAAGTATACCAATCGAGAGGAACGAATCGATTCTTAAAAAACCTGGATTGACAAAATTTGGAGATCCGTAAGTTGCAAATAATAATAAAGACAATATCTGAAATCAACTGTGACAAAAGTGAGGATCAAAGACCTAAATACGTCGCACTCAATATGGCAAGTGAACGGACTGTAAAACAGTGAGGACAAAACTAGGAGTATTACACTAGTTATGCGAGAGAAGGAGGAGGCAAATTCGACAGATTGAGAGTTTGGATGTTACAGAAATGGAATTGGAACCTATCCTGGAGGGAAGTGATTTTGCCTTTGAATACGAATGGAATGTTTTTATGTGTTAAAGAGAGGGAACCAAGAAGGAATTCGAATTCTTCCTCCAATTGAACCGGCTCTTTGTATTCGGATTCAACCCCGTTTATTGTCTGTTTGTGAGGATGGAACTTCCCAGGAAAATTGCTGGAAGAAAGGATGGAAATCGACAGAAACGAAAACGTCAGAATATGAGACGTTAGAGGAAAACCGATTTCGCACCTCTTCATTCTTTCATCCATCTCCCGATTTTAAAAGATGTCAAGTAAGAAAGTTAGTTTCGTTGAAAAGGAGTCTTTCTTTCCAACATCATGGAGGTATAACTTTGGCTTTTAGTCTCCTAAAATTCTTTTGCGAAGAAAGTTCCCCTTTTTTTCAAAGCCGGCTTTATTCAAAAGGGCGAACATATTCTTTTTATATGCTTCTACTCCGGGTTGATCGAAGGGATTTACACCTAACGAATAACCGGAGACCGCGCAGGAATATTCAAAAAAATACATTACTTCTCCCAAGGATTCGGGAGATATATCCGGAAAAATGAGTTCCAAACAGGGAACTCCGCCGTCCGCATGCGCAAGTAGGGTTCCGAGTCTGGCCTGTTCGTTCACGTGTCCGAGCGTATTTCCCGAAAGAAAATTCAGAGAATCCAAATTGTCCGGGGTCGGCTTCAAAATCAGGTTGGAACGAACGTCGGAAGGGCTTAGAACCGTTTCGAATAAAATTCGTTTGCCTTCTTGAACGTACTGTCCGAGAGAATGTAGATCGGTCGTAAAATCCATGGAGGCGGGAAAAATTCCCTTGTTCTCTTTTCCTTCGCTTTCCCCGAACAATTGCTTCCACCACTCGGAAATATATCGTAGTGAAGGATTAAAGTTCGCTAATATTTCTATATGTCTTCCTTCGGATAGAAAATAATTCCTAAAGGCGGAGTAATAGGTGGCCGGATTTCGGACGGGATCGGATTCGGCGTGAAGATCCTTTAAAATATTCCTAGATCCTAATATGAATTTTCGAATCGGGATCCCCGCCGCAGCCAGCGGAAATAACCCGACCGGTGTTAAAACGGAATATCTTCCGCCTACGTTATCCGGAATTGTAAACGTGTCGAACCCTTCCGCGTCCGCGAACGTCTTTAAGGCGCCTTTCGAAGAGTCCGTGGTGGCCACAACTCTCGAAGCCGCGCCCGCTCCGTACTTTTTACGAAGTAGCTCCCAAAATAGGCGGAATGCGATCGCTGGTTCCGTTGTCGTTCCAGACTTGGAGATGACGTTCACCGAAAAATCTCGGTCTTGGAGATATTCCATCAATTCGGACAAATATCTGGATTCTAGATGATGTCCCGCAAAAAAGATTTCCGGATTCCCTTTGGAGGGTCGTCTGAAAAATGGAAGGGTCGCTTCCAGTACGGCTCGGGAACCGAGATAGGAGCCTCCGATTCCGATTACAACGATTACTTCGGAAGAGTCTCTGAATCGCTGAGCGACTTGGATAATTTTTTCGATTTCCGATTCTTTGATTTCTTTGGGAAGGTTCAACCATCCTAAATATTCGTTTCCTTTCCCCTGAAAAGAATGAAGTATACGTCGAGAAGATTCCGCTTCCGTTAAAAAAGATTCGAATTTCCGGGAATGTACAAAGGAAGAAGCGAATCTGGTTTCTAATCGAATCATAATTTATTACGAAATTCCCTTTTCAGATTTCTAGTGACGAAAGCCTTCTAAATTCGCGCGAAAAGGGAACGCTTGCACAGTTTGGAAAAACGAAATCGGCGGGCAAGAAAAATCCGAATCGTACGTGCTTGCGATGACGCTGGACTTTCAAATCTCTGTCCCTATAAAATAGAATACCGTTAATTTGAGCGCAAATCCCGCGTTTCGACACAGAATTTTGGACACACTATTTCGTAGGATGAGTGGGAAATTACGATTTAGGACGATTGCAAAAGAAAGAGAAGGATTGACTAGAGCGAGAGTCCCCTAGCAATGTCTTCGGGATTTCTAAAAAGGATTGAATGAACCGAGAGGAATTAACAAAAATTCTAAAAAGTGAATTTCCTTCGAGCGGTGGAAACATTCGTTTTTTCTCGGCTCCCGGAAGAATCAACATAGTCGGTGAGCATGTGGATTACGCGGGGGGAATCGTTCTTCCCGCGGCGATCGACTTTTCGATTCGAATTGCGATTCGTAAAAATAAAGAACAAAAATTTAGAATTTATTCCGTTTCTTCCGGAGAAAAAATTGAAACGGAATCAATCGTGTTCGATTCCGAACGTTCTTGGGTAAATTACGTTTATGGAGTGATCGAAGAATTTAGAAAACTCAATTTCATTTCGGATTTTTTCGATCTTGTAGTCTGGGGAAATATTCCTCAAGGCGCCGGGCTTTCTTCTTCCGCTGCGTTTGAAGTCGCAGTCGCGTTTGCTCTTTGTGAAATTCACGACTGGAAATTTTCCAGAGAAGAAATCGCTTTGCTCGGTCAAAGGGCCGAGAATCATTTTGTCGGTGTTCGTTGTGGAATTATGGATCAGTTTGTAATTTCCACCGCAAAGGAAGGGTTTTGTATCTCTCTCGATACGGAAAGTTTACGATACGATTTTCATGAGATGGATTTGGAAGGTTGCGAGTTTTATCTGATCGACTCGAAAGTAAAACATTCTCTGAAGGACAGTGACTACAATCGCCGTAGAAAAGAAGTGGAATCCGCGTTTTATAAAATCAGAAAACACAAACCTTCCATTCGAACGCTTTATCAAGCCGAACTGGAGGATTTGGAAAAAGGTCTTAATGAAATCGAAATAAAAAGAGCGATACATATCGTCGGAGAAAGATTAAGAACTTTGAAAGTAATCGAAAGTTTAAAGAACGGTAACTCGCAAAAGGTGGGCGAGATCCTTTTCGAATGCCACGATTCTCTTTCCAAAAATTACGAAGTTTCCTGTGACGAAACGGATTTTATCGTAGAAGAACTGAAAGTCCAAGGAACTCTGGGCGCGAGAATGATCGGAGGCGGTTTTGGCGGTTGTATTTTGATACTGGACAAAGTGGGTAGAAAAAATACTTTGTTTGAAAAGATAAAGATTCGTTACTTCGGAAAATTCGGAATCGAGCCGGAATTATATTCGGTTCGAATCTCCGACGGAGTCAGGGAATTTTAAAAATCCGAAAATATATATTACGGACAGGTTTTAAATTTTTGAATGAAAGAGAATTTGAAGTGTATATTCAGAATATTTATCGATTCAATCTCTCCGTCCCATGAAAAGTAGTAAATTAGAATATTCGAATCATATTCATCGTCTTTTGAGTTGTAGGAAATGTCCCAAAATGCAGGGCAATCCGGTTCACGGTTGTATTCCTTCCTCAAGAATTATCAGTCTAGGCCAGGCTCCCGGAATTCACGAAGAAAGATTTGGCAAACCTTTTGCCTATACGGCGGGAAAAACTCTTTTCGGCTGGTTCAAAAAAATAGGGATCGATGAGGAAACTTTTCGAAGTAAAGTGAACATGTCCGCTGTTTGCAGATGTTTTCCCGGTAAGGCGAAAAGCGGGGATCGTAAACCTGATTTGGAAGAAGTGAAGAACTGTTCCGAGTTTCTCGAGTTTGAAGTCCGTTTTCATAAACCGGAACTTTTGATTCCTATCGGCAAACTCGCGATCGATCAGTTGTTTGAATTCGGAAAATACAAACTTGAGGACGTGATCGGTAAAACTTTTTCACGGGAATTCTACGGAGTCCGGCTCGATTGGATTCCGTTGCCACACCCGTCCGGACTTAATGTATGGAATCATACGGAAACCGGTAAAAAATTGATACGAGAAGCATTGGATATACTCAAGAATCATCCGGTGATTCGGGAGGAATTTTCTATTTGATCGAAGTTTTTTTGGGGAACTTTCTGTTTCTTATAAAATGTAATGCGAACGAATGGAGAGATTCATTCAGAAACTAAAAGCTACTCAAAAATTTTATCTTTGCTTAAAATGTCGAATTCTAAAGATATTTTTGAGATAACTTCTAAAATAACGTGAGCAGGGTCGTAAGAAATCCATGATTCATTTTTCTGAAAAGAGTTGGAATCTGAACTTTGTAAATTGATTCTTACTCATTTCCACATAATAGAGTGCCTAAAATTCCGCGTCTAAACGTCGTGGGATTTATACTCAAATTAACGGTACTCTATTTTATAGGGATCAGTAAAATACCATAACCTTATCCACAAATACTTGGATCCAAAGATAAATTTGTCGGAATTCCGACAAATCCTCTGTGAAGGCCCCACCCTGATTTTGGGTGGCGGGGCGAATAAACTCTATTTCGCTCTCTAAGGGTCGCGAAATAGGTGGAAAGACTCGGGAGATTTTTCTCTATCAGAAAATCATACTTCTTGCAAGTAAAAAGTATCATTCTTATCGGAACACTTGAAAAATATCAGTTTTTGATCCTTATTATCCCAAAAGCCTTTTCAATTTGTGGGTTGGTTATGGTAAAATACGGGAATCACCACAAATCACGATTTTACGAACAAATTCTGGAATTGCGGGAATTTTTACTTTTAGAAAATTCTTTCGTATTTTGTTATACCGAACTCACGTTAAAATAAGTCGGTGATTGATCTTTTTTACTCCGAAACCATGAAACGGTAAATATTCAATTTTCTTTATCAAGGTTTCCGCTCCTATAGGAAACGTTTCGTCTTAACGAGAAATATAGAAAAGTGGAACGATACAATTCTCATCGACGAGAATCCTTCTTTCGGCGATTCTTGTCTTGTATGGAACTGAGCCCCGGAAATCCTGTCTTCGATTATTGCATCCTTCCTTGTTTTATCTTTCTTGCCCGAGTTACCGACGTATCGATCGGAACGATCCGAGTGATTCTTCTGACTAGAGAGAAAAAGGGAATTGCGGCCTCTCTCGGTTTTTTGGAAGTACTTCTCTGGGTCGTCGTGATCACCCAGGTCATTAAAAATCTAAATAACATCCTGTGTTATCTCGCGTATGCGGGAGGATTTGCGACAGGCACTTTTATCGGAATGATTCTCGAAGAAAAACTGGCGATCGGTTTTTCTCTTTTGAGAATCATTTCCCCACGAAACGGAGATGAAATCGCAAGCAAACTTGCTGAGGCCGGATACAGAGTTACGGCGATGAACGGGCAGGGAAGCCGCGGTCCGGTGAAAATCGTTTTTACGGTTTTAAAAAGAAAAAAAATCGGTCAGGCAATGACGATTGTCAAGAACGTGGAACCGGACGTATTCTATTCAATAGAAAACGCCCGAAGCACCAATACTGCAGTGTCGGAAGATTCTCCAGGACTTCTCAGGATAGGAATCCTGGAAAAGATTCTAAAGGTTAGAAAGTAAGATTTTCGTTTTGAGCCTCTTTAGACCGGAATTTTGACATAAAGCTTTTTGATTTCTTTTTGGATAAATTTTGGAAAGTTCATCTGATATTCATGAATCAGAAGTTTCCAATCGTCCTTCCGAATAAATTTTCTACAGTTTGGCGACCCGCAACAGCACTCAAAGGTTTGGTCGAAATTTACGATAAAATTCGCGTAGTCGATGGTAAGCTCTTCTCCCGCTTGAATTTCCCTTTTTGCTACGATGTTGTCATCCTGATCGTACCACATATTCGGATCGCAGGAGTGATTCATGAAATTGGAATGGTTGATTACATACTGATCGCTGGTAGGTCCGGTCACTAACCCGAAGTCCACATCGTATCCGTATTTCATGAAAATGTCCTTTTCGGATTCGGGAAGCGATTCGGCTTCGTCGACCGTTAGAACGATCGCGGATTCTTTTGGAAGAAGTGAAACATACAAAAGTGCGGAACTAAACGCAAGTAACAGAATCAATGCACTTGCCCAAACGATCTACGGAAACGGAGCATATATCGTAGACAATACGGAAATCAACCAGATCCAAACTCAGATAACAACGAACGGACAAAACCAAAGCTTTTGGCAAAATGAAATCAATGGAGTCAACGGAGGGTTTAACTTTAACGGTCGCAACAACACAAGCCAAACCAAAGAAGCCCTGTATGGGGACATGATAGCAGACATTGCAGTCGCAACAACGTTACAAGCGGAAGTAATCGATGAAGAAAGAGGTTACTTAAAAACCGCAAACGAATACTTCGAAAAATCCGAAAGATATCAAGAGTTAGCGGAGAAGGCCAAGAGTGAAGCGAAGTTCGACGAAGCCGCGCTTTACACTAGTTACGCTGTGAGAGAAAAGAACAACGCAGTAGGATTCTTGAAAAAGAAATACTACAACTTGGGAGAAGAGATTACAAGTGAAGTGGATAACCGGGGGCTTACCTTTACGAAAAATTCGTTCTTAAGTTACAGAGATACACTGCTCAACAAGAACTTCCAGAATACGACGCAAATAGGCAAACAGATTCAAGAAGGAAAGAATCAAGTCGCGGGGATTATCGCGGAAGGAGAAAGCTACAATCAAATCCAAGGAATGATTCAGACGGCTTCTAACTTAAACAAACAAGGAGAAGAGAACAAAGAACGGGTGGAGAGACTCTTGGCGCAATCGAAAGAGCTAGCAGAGAAAAACATCGGTGAAGGACTGTTAGACGGATTGCAAGAAATGATTGCAAGCATCCAGAGCGCACTACCGCAAGAAGTAAGCAATAACGGAGTCGCTCAATACATCCAAGCACAAGAGAAAGAGCTGGAAGAGAAACAAGAGAAAGTGAATGAATTACTTTCTCATATGAATTCGCTTGTAACGAATCAGAACGATCTTTCCAATTTGCAAACATTGTTACAAGGAAGCAGCCAAGCGATCAACCTAGCGGCAAGCAGCGCAGTGTCGAAGTATTTAGACGACTACGCGAAGAAACTCCAAAAAGACAACGAAGAAAGAAGCGAGAGTTTGCAAAAGACACTTCTCGAAGCCCTCACAAATGGAGACCAATACAAGTATCTCCGAGAAGCGGGCTACGGATTTAGAACGGACGGAGAAGGAATTTCCGCCTACAGACAGATCTACAGCGGGGAAATCGAAATCGACGGAAGCGCGATGAAGGAAACAAGTTATTCTCCCGATTTAGAATATCAATATATACGAATTGAGACGAAGTTTAATCCCGGAAACTTGAGCGTGGATATGATGAATCCGAATTCCACAAGATTTAACGCGGAAATGGCGATCGGCGTAAAGAACTATATCGACAATCTTCAAAAGAACGTGGAACAAATGTTCGCGCAGTTTAGCAACAAGACGAATGAAATCAAAGAAGAATACGCACAGAATCAAGAAGTAGAAAGCTATCAAAAGAAATTGTATGAATCGAGTAAGGAGGCTTACTTAACCGCATTCCAAGCGTTGCCAAGCGACTTGAAGAAAGCATTTTCAGGAGAAATGGGAGGCCTAAAAAATTATCACGAACAAGGCTCCAAATACAACTTTAATCAAGAAAGCTTCCAAGATCAAAGCGGAGAGATGAAGAAGATCGGGAAGTCGATGTACGAGGGAGCGAACATCGACGACACAGTCTTTGGAGGCAGTAGAGAACTGAAAGGCTCGGTGAGTGTCAAAGGGATACCCGTAGAAGTCAGCTACGGAATGCAGTATTTGGTGGTCACATCGGGGTTTGACATATCAAATATTGGATACAACTTCAAGTTAAAAGGAGTGGGAACAAACTATGTAGAGAATCAACTGAACGGAGCCAGCCAGAAGTATGAAATCTACAAAGAAGACATACAAAACAGAATCGAGAAACAAGCGAAAGCGAATGACGCGGAGAAGGAAAGCAAGGGATTTCTGTTTAACGTATTAAACGGAATGAGCGGAGGCCAAAAACCACATGAAGCGGTCAAATCGGAAGTACAAAGCAGAGTAACGGGAGCAATCGCGGAAGCAAGCGGTCTTCCGGCAAGTTTGGTAGGTGCGTTAGTCGGCGGTGCTAACATGAAACAAGCGATGAAAGCATACGAGAAGAGCGTAACCACAGAAGCGATATCACAAGCGACTGGAATTCCCGCTTGGTATTTAAATCAAAAGATCGCAGAGAAGGAAGCAACTCACGCGATGTCAACGAGCTTTTCCTACAACATGGGAAGAAGTTTGGCGACCATGGTGACTGCGCCAATCCAAATTGCAGCAAAAGCTGCGGTTGCGGCATTAGAATACACTCCGCAAGGTAGGATGATTCAAGCGGCTTCCCCTGGGATTGTTTCTCAAGTGAAAGAAGCTTCTGATAACGTGAACAAACAAGCAAACAAGTTTGCGGATCATATCGGTCAAGAAGCTTACAAGAATCGAGAAACAATCGATACCGTAGTAACAGTAGCGGCAACGGTAGCTGCTCCTTTAAGCGGAGGAAGTTCTCTTTTGATTTTAGGAGCCCTGGCAGCTTACAAAACCGCACAAGGTGCAGTGGAAGGCGGTGTGTATGGCGCTTTAGCCGGAGCAGCTAACATCGGTAATGCGTTTTTGAATACTTACACTGGCGGCATGGTGAGTTACAATCTGAGTTACACGAGAGATGGTGGATTCGGTGCAATCGTAGGCTTACAAGCTGGAACGAGTGCGCTTAGTTTTAACGCAGGACTTAGTTATTCCGAAAGGGATGGAATTTCGGGTAACGCTGGCATCGGCTTGGGAATGGGAAGAAACGCGACCACAGGATCCTATTCAAGTTCTTTAAACTTAGGAGTGAGTTACAACCGCCGGGACGGTTTTGGCACAAGCGCCGGATTATCGTCTAACAACAACGTAGTCTTACCTGGAGTTGGTGCGACTATTTCGAGAAGTGAATATGGCGGCTGGGGCGCAGACATTTCAACGGACCAATATGGTAAAGTGGAAGGAGGTCCGGGCAGACAGGGCTTTGGAGGCGTGAGTGGCGGACTTTCCTGGGGTGAACGAGACGGATTTACCGCAAGCTTTAACGTATCGGGAACGAATGCGTTCAGCTACAATTCTCAAACCGGGTTATCGTCTAACAGTGATTTCATGAGTCAGTATGCGATGAACAACGCACTTGCGCAAGGAGTTGCTCAGACGGATGAAGAGAAGGCGTATCAAGCCAGACAAGAAGCAGAATCAAGAACCGCTCAAAACAGAAATAATTCTGAACAAGGCGCGGCAGCAGCGTCCGGAATGGCCGTGGAGCTTGAGAACAGAAGACGCAATGAAGGAGACGGAAGTCATGGAGTAATCGGCTTCGGTGATGATGGCCCCACTCCTGCTCATGGAGCGCCATCTTCACATGATCCAGGGCAGACGTTAGCGTTATCGGGATCTTTTGATCCGGATGGAAAACCGACTGGAGGTCGTCAACTCAGTGCGGCCGATGTTGCCGAATTCAAAGCAGACTGGAGAAAGGAAAGTCCAGCTCAAACGGATGCAAGTATTGCCGGTTTGAAAGCCGCCGGTTACGATACGAGTGGGCTTGAAAAGTTTGTAAACGATTATCGTAATGCCAAAGCGGCTAACAACAGTCAAGTCGCTACAACTACGCATCCGACTCAAAGCACTGGGTTCTTTACGAATGCTTATAATGCGGTTGTGAGTGGAGCGAGCAATTTGTGGGACAAGGTAGTAGGTAGAAGTTCGGCCGTAATATCTACCGGCCCCGAACATTATGATACGGTCTTAGGTGATAAACTGATCTATCGATTGCATGAGAAAGGCGAAGGGTTTTCAAGCAATTCAAAACAACCTACCGCGGACGAGCATCGCTTTGGACAGAAACCATTGGTAGATACGATTTCCAATACAATCAATGAATGGAAGCAGGCAAATCCAAATTATCCGATTGTAACCAATGACTTAGGATACAAATCTGGAGGAATTGATCCTCATGCAATTGCGGGTGAAAAGTATTATGCCAAGCATCATAAAGACGGAAATGCGATAGACCTGTCATATATGGTAACACCTGGAGTGAAGTCAACTGGCTTGAACTATGATAATAATAAGGCCTACGATCGAGACAAAACGATTGAGTATATCAAGACGATTTCCAGAAATATTCCGGAAGGGGTTGGAAGTTATGATACAAATTTTGTAAAATTTAATGATCCTGCAGTGCATGAATATTTTAAGGATAATCCATTGCCAAATTTGCGTATAACGGCTGATAAGCCAGGGGCTAAAGTGATGCACAGCAATCACCTGCATTTAGAGTTAGGCTTACCGAAAGTAAAGTAAAGGAGACATGAGAATAGTATGATATTAAGGATATTACTGGTTAGTTGCATTTTGCTAAATTCTTGCGACAAGCCCGGAAACAAAGAGGAAACAAAAGTGGAAGTGAAAACATATACCAAGCAAGAGAAACTAAAAATGCTGGACGTGATGCTTTCGAAACTTTTGAAGGACATCCAAGAGAAGAAAAACTTTTCTCCCTTTTTAGAAGTGAGCGATGAATACAGCGGATATACGATTCATACAAGAGAAGAATTGTATGGCGGTAATTTCCAAAAAGAAGGGTTTGCCGATATGGAAAAACATGTCACCGTTGAAGAAGTTGTGCGTCTTTTAAAAAAAGGAAGTAAAGAATATATTAGCGAAAGTGGCAGAAGTCTTTGGGTTATGCTTGAAGCAGATCGTTTTGAATATGGCATAGATTGCTATTTTCCTGAAAAAGAAGGGAGATGGATCGTGCGAGGATTTTCAAGATTGAGACCGGAGAGAGATTAGTAACAAGTGAAAGATAGGGCTCCGGGGATGAGACACAAAGAAGTAGCCCGGCGAAGGGGAAGCGGAATACCGAGCTTGAATAAACGATTAAACATTGCTAAATTAGAGAAGCAGCAAGCTCGGTATGAAGCGAGGGGAAGGCTTTCCCCTTCCCGCCTGAAATCTGATCACTATTCACTGACATCTAAAACATGTATGAAGGAGCGAACATCGATGATACAGTGTTTGGCGGAAGCAGAGAGTTAAAAGGCTCAATCAGCGTGAAAGGAATACCGGTAGAAGTCAGCTACGGAATGCAGTATTTAGTCGTCACATCCGGATTTAATATCTCGAAAATGGGTTACAACTTCAACTTGAAAGGATTGGGAACAAACTATGTAGAGAATCAACTGAACGGAGCCAGCCAGAAGTATTCCATTTACACGGAAGACATCCAAAACAGAATCGAGAAACAAGCCAAGGCAAACGACGCGGAGAAGGAAAGCAAGGGATTTCTGTTTAACGTATTAAACGGAATGAGCGGAGGCCAAAAACCACATGAAGCGGTCAAATCCGAAGTACAAAGCAGAGTAACGGGAGCAATCGCAGAAGCAACCGGTCTTCCGGCAAGTTTGGTAGGTGCGCTCGTCGGCGGTGCTAACATGAAACAAGCGATGAAAGCATACGAGAAGAGCGTAACCACAGAAGCGATATCGCAAGCGACTGGAATTCCCGCTTGGTATTTAAATCAAAAGATCGCAGAGAAGGAAGCAACTCACGCGATGTCAACGAGCTTCTCTTACAACATGGGAAGAAGTTTGGCGCTTACGTTGAAAATAAGAAAGAATTTTCTAAAAGTAGAAATTCCTACAATTTCAGAATTTGTACGTAAAATCGCGATTTGTTGCAGTTCCCATATTTTAAGAATCAATTTACGAAGAATCTGTCCCAAAACGTAGGAACAACTACAGCAATCCGCAGAGATTTTGTTAAAATCGGGTGATTTTAGGACAAATTCAAAATCCGATTCTTTTCAGAAAAATGAATCATGAATTTCTTACGACCCTGCTCACGTTAAAAACGATACCGAAAAAATATTGGGAACTACTGCGAAACGGAGCCGCCGGCCAAAAGTTTGCGTTTGAGACTTGTAAACTCTTTCAGAACGGCACCCAAAAAAAGATTTTTCTTTCTAGTTTCGTCTAACGTGTTCTTGTGGCGTAAAATATAAATTTCTGTTTTGCGAACTAAGAAGCCCAAGTCCTCCCATTCGGCGATTCCTTTTTGAAAGTCGGAAAGAATTGATTCGTAGGATTCGTATCGAATCGAAGGAGTGGAAAACTTTTCCAAAACGTTTTGGATTTTTTTCAAAAGGTTCGATCGGAATTCCTCGGCCGCTTTCTCGGAAATTTCGGGATATATTTCGGACTTCCAAGGAAGAAAATCTTTCCAGAAAAAACCGTGAGAAGGGAAGGAGGAAAGAATCAGATCCGCTTGTTCCAAGGAAACGTTTTCGCAGTTTGCAATTTTTGCCCCTCTGCTGTTAACGTTATAAACCGGAAAGTCGAGCGTCTTAAACGATTCCTCAAACCAATGTCTGTAAAGATCCAGAACGTAATCGGTGAGAACTTCTCCTCCGTTCGCAGACGGAACCAGGCGAGTGTCTCTTTTACGGATGATCATCTCGTTGATTTTTTCAAGGCTTTGCGTTCTGCGGACAAGAGTGAGCCATTTTTCGTTATGATGCGTCCCCGTGGAATGAATTTCCCTGCCCGAATAAGCAAGATCTTGACCGACTAAAAAAATCGGCTTACAACCCAAATTTCGAAGAAGATCAAAGGCGGTCGTCGCGACGCTTCCGCCTGATTGGACGTCTCCGATCGGCCCCAGAAGTTTTTCGGCGGTTTTGGAGCCCGCGGTCACTTCCCGTTTAAATTCGCCGCTTGCGTCCACAATGTATTTTGCGGTTAGAGAATGGACTATTTTTGTGAACTTTTGCGATCTTAAGATCGAAGGGGAGCTTACCAAATCCGCAAATAAGGGAACGTTAGACGATTTTGCTCCCATAAAATGAAAGAAAGAATGAGTCTGCGCGTCGAGAGTGATGACACCGTCGGGAACGATTCCGAATTTTAAAAGTGCCTTCAGAGAAGTATCGCAGGAAAATAAAAACACTTTGTCTCTGATCTTAGAGATCCATTCGCATTGACTTCTGAGGGATGGGCCC
The DNA here is from genome assembly GCF_006874765.1 of Leptospira weilii. Classification (NCBI taxonomy): domain Bacteria; kingdom Pseudomonadati; phylum Spirochaetota; class Leptospiria; order Leptospirales; family Leptospiraceae; genus Leptospira; species Leptospira weilii. The sequence continues at coordinate 3,162,588 of NZ_CP040840.1, read as the reverse complement.
GCGGAAACGAGCATCGCGGGAGTATTCAAAAATTTTTCTTTTAGGAATTCGATTCTCGTTCTCGGGTTTTTGGAATCCGGAAAGTTTGCGGTGTTTACGAACGTGTTTCTAACCCAGATTCTTTCAAACTCGAACTTGGTCAAAAGATCGCTCATCTTAGAAGAAAGAATTTTACGGATCTTAATTTCCAACTCTCCGTAATACGCTTCGTTTAAAGACGTACTTGCCGTGTTCCTAAAAATTCGGATACCGGAAACTCGTTCCACGGGAAGGGATTCCAAATAGTTCCAAAGGAGATTCAGGGCGGAATGTCCTAGAAACAAATGTCTTCCCGGAACATCCATCACAGGTTCTAAAATTCCGTTCCAAAGAGGAAAGATAAGTTCAGGATTTTCATCTATGAGAAGAAGAACCTGACCGGGATCTAAATTTTTGTGGACTTCAAAAATGAGATGCGGATTTCCGAGACCGATCACCGCTACCAGATCCGTCCGAGAAATTTTTTGAGCTTGAAGAATTCTTTGCGCTTGTGTGAGAGGCGCTACGGCGCTTGAGAGCGCGCGGCCGTTGAGTTCTAAAAACCATTCTTCAGGATTTTTTGCCGGTTTGAGAGTAAAGGTCAGGTTTGGGTTTCCGGGCCTTTGAAAGTAGAGGGATAAATACGGCTTTTTCCCGAATATTTCTCTTGTCTTTTCGGAGAGATTGTGAGACATAATAACCCAGGGTGCATTCTGTTCCCTGCCCAAATCTGGTCAATTGGAATCATCTTTCCGGAACATCCGGAAATGAAAAACACAAAAATTATGTATTTAAAAAGTTTGAATATTGTTGGATTCAAAACGTTTGCGGATGAGACTGAAATTCTTCTAGACCCCGGATTTACCGCCGTCGTGGGACCGAATGGAAGCGGTAAGTCGAACATTGTAGACGCAGTCAAATGGGTATTCGGTGAAAAATCCGCGAAAGGTCTTCGCGGGGAAAAGATGGACGATGTAATCTTTCACGGTTCCGAGGCGCGTAAACCGGCGGGTTACGCGGAAGTTTCCGTCATTTTCGATAATTCTTCCCGATTGATTAAGATGGATTATCCGTCGGTAAAGATGACTCGCCGTCTTTATCTGGATGGAAACAACGAATATTGCATCAACGATTCCAGAGTTCAAAGAAAAGACATCGAAAAACTTCTGATGGATACGGGGATCGGAAAGTCTTCTTATTCGATTATGGAACAGGGAAAGGTAGATCGAATCCTCCATTCCAAACCGGAGGAAAGGAGGCTGATCTTTGAAGAAGCGGCCGGAATTTCCAGGTTCAAATTGGAACGTCAAGAGGCGCTCAAACGTTTGGAGGATACGAAACAAAATCTTCTCCGAATCCAAGACATCATGAGTTCCATGAAAAAAGAAATGGAAGTCAAGGAAAAGCAGGCGGAAAAAGCGGAAGCTTATTTCAAACTCAAAGCGGAATTGGACGAAACCGACAAGATTATACGTTATTTGAAATTTTCCACCCTTACCAAAAAATTGAAAGAGTCCGAAGACGAGCTTCAAGGAATCAAGGACAAGAACCAAACCCTACTGGATACGATCGGCGAAGAAACCGGAAGAATCGAAGTGTTGGAAAAAGATAAATCGGAAATCGAAGTGAGAGTTTCCGAAATCGACAAGAAACTATACGATCATCTTTCCCAAACGAAAATTCAAAAAGAAAAGATCGAGAAAAACAGACAGATTATTCTAGAATACGAAGAAAGAGTTTCGGAGATGACTTCGATCCTCAATGGGGAAGAATCCTCTTTGAGTTTGTTAGTTATCGATCTAGAAAGGATTCAGAAGGAAGTTTCCGAGTTGGAAGGGGAGGTCGAACTTCTTGAGGAAGAGATACGTAAGTTAAAAGACTCCAAACTTGGCCTTGAAAAACAAATCGAGGACGAAAACGTTTCCGTACTTGAAAAGGAATCAAAGATCGTCTCAAACGACAAGGCTCACAACGAGCTTCGTGAAAAACTCAAAGAAGTCATTTTCGAACTCGTTAGTCGACTTGAGTCCAGAAAAAAAGAGGCGATCGATACCGAAAATCGCAGAAAGGAACTGAAAGAGTTCCTCCTTTCCAAGATGTCAGAATATTCTCGAAAGATCGAAACGTTACGATCTGATTTGGAACTTTCCGAGAAATCGAAGATTCAATCTGTTCTGGAAACTCTGGATCTGGGGGAGTTGCGATTCAAACTCGAAGAGTTCGTTCATCTTGAGGATATGATTCGAAACATTCTTTTCGATCGGGACGGATTTTTATCCAGAAAGGAAGCTTTGGATCAGCAGATCGAAGATCTGATTTTGGAAAACGAAAATCTTACGAGGGGCATTAAGGATTCCGGTTTAAAAATCGAATCCTTGAGAGAAAGTTTGGAAGCCAATAAGGAACAAACTGTATTTTTGGAAAAAAAAGTTTTGGAACTCGGCTCCGAAAGAAATTCCAGACTGGAGGCGGGAAAGGCAATCCAACTACGGAAGGAAGAGATCCAAAAAAGGATTCAAACCGCAAAGGATTCCATCCAAAATGTGATCTCTAAAAAGCAGGAATTTGAAAGAGAAGTTTCCGAGCTAGAACAACAGATAGAATCGAGTTACAATGAATTTTTGGATATGAGCCGAGCTCTTGAATCCGAAAAAGAATCTCTTCGGAATATTTTGAAAGAGATCCAAAACTTAAAGCATGATATTCAAAAGAATCAGGACGATTTTAAGAACCTGATTCCTATTCTGACGGAAAAGGAAAGAACCGTTTCCGGTTTGAAAGTACAGATTGATTCGTTTACCGAGGAACTTTATAACGACTATTCCATTTCCGAGCAGGAACTCGTTTCGGAATTTCAAAATAGAAACTTAGAAAGAACTAAAGAGGAAGTAAAGCTTAAGAGGCTTAAATCCGACATTCAGATGTTGGGTTCTATCAATCCTCTTTCCATCGAAGAATACAGAAGTGTGAAAGAAATTTTTGAGCACCACCGAGTTCAAAAAGAAGATATTGAAAAATCGAAAGCGGACGTGGAGGACGTTCTGAGTCGAATCAACGAGGAATCCGAAAAACTATTCCGTGAGACTTTTGAAAAGATTCGAGAGAATTTTCAGGAAACTTTTTCCACTCTCTTCAATGGGGGGCGCGCTATTTTAGAATTAACGGAAAACGAAGACAGTTTGAATGCCGGGATCGAAATTATGGCGGAACCACCCGGTAAACACGTTCAAAATTTACGGCTTTTGTCCGGTGGCGAAAAGTCCATGACTGCGATTGCGCTGCTTTTCGCGATCTATATGGTAAAACCTTCTCCGTTTTGTTTTTTAGACGAAATCGACGCGGCTCTGGACGAGGCGAATAAGCTTCGCTTCTGTCAAATTCTGGATAAGTTCAAGGATAAGTCTCAGTTTATCGTAATCACTCATGCGCAGTCCACGATCAATAGGGCCAATTCCCTTTTTGGCGTAACGAACGAGGAACCGGGGATTTCCAAAATCCTTTCTTTGAAATTGAATGAGGCGGTTTCTATCGCGGAGAAAGTAACGGAAGCGGCCGTTTAAAAGAAAATTTTCGTTTGGAAAAAATACGGCGCCCACTATATGCAGAAATTCTAAAATTAGAATTTTGTTTTGGAAATACGTTCGATTCTCACGAGCGGCGATCCCGCAAACAACAACGAATGCGTAAAAAAAGAGCTTTCGCTCTTTTTCATTTCAACGGAAGAGCAGCATCGCTCTTCAAAGGAAGCTCATGAAATTCTAAGATTTATTTTTTATTCGTATTGTATGCGCTTACGATACACTCGTTAAACGGTTTGCATTGATTTTTGTGGTTCTCAAAACAAGCCGCGACGGCTGCGGTATGTTTTTTGCAAGAATTGATACAACCCGTTTTAACTTTGGTTTTTTCGTCCGCGCTTAATTTTCTAGGCGCGTTTTGTTCCACACAACCGGAATAGAAACCGCAAATTTCATTGCAAGCGGCGGATTGAGCCGATACGGAACCGGTCGAAATCAGAAAAGAAAGAATCAATAGAAAAAGATGTTTCAACGTCAACTCCTTTGAAACGATTAGCGACGCAGGGATTCGAACCCCGGACCTGCGGATTATGATTCCGTTGCTCTAACCAGCTGAGCTACGTCGCCGCTTTGTTTGGACCCGATCAAACGGTTCCAGTGCTATTATTTTCAAAGGAATTGCCCTGTCAAGGTTTCCTTCCGACGGAAGACTTCCAGATTTCGATGAGAATTTTCCATGTGGAAGTCGAGAAAATCTCTTCGATTTTTTTCGTTTCTAATTCTTTTTTTTCTTTCCATCTTTCCAAAATGGAATTTGTAATTTCCATTTGCATCGATTTCCAATCTTTTGAGACGGTTTCGTCGAAAGAAATTATTTGGGAGAAATCCTGAATTACTTTCAAACGATTCAAAAGATCCGGAATTTCAAATTCTTCCAATTTTCTTCTTCGGTTTTCTAAAGTGGAAACAAGAGCGTTCTTGGCGGTTTCGTATTCTCTTTGAAGAAGGGAATGAAAGAAGAATTCTTCTTCTTCCGAATGTCTTGATATACGGGAAGCGAATCTGTGTTCCGTCATATTTCTCCAGGATTCGTTTCTTTCGAATTGAGGAAAGGAATTCGGAATTTTGGAATCCGAAGAAGATGTATTTAAATTTTCCCAAACATCCAGAAGAGAAGATTCTAGTACCAAAAATAAAAACGATGGACTCAGCCAAGGTGGAACTGCGATCTCTAAAGCGGAAAAATCTTTGTTTGTATAAAGGGGAGAATTTTCAAAGTCGATTGCCGAAAGAATTGCGCCCGAACGGGAAAACCAAATCGGAATTATCTCCCGATTTTCGGAAAGATCGATCGCTAGTTTACAAAAATTGAATTCGATTTTTCCGGACATACCGGAGAGAACGTGGATTGCGAAAAGGCTTTGGACTCCGTTTAGTTTCGGAGTAATGAGAAAGAACTTTCCTTGTTTTTCGATAATTCTTTCCGTAAAATTTTCAGGGATTGGTGATTCCAAAATTTTTTTAAGATCGAGAGGTCTTTCGGATAAAATTTGAAATTCGAGTCGGAATACGGAGGTATTGCCTTCCTTATTTATTTTTCTGCCGGAAAGGAACTCTATTTTTTTTTCGATCGTTGCAATTTTAGAGGAAAGAGAGGTTTCGTTCGAAGCGAAAGGAAAATGTATGAATTCTTTCCAAACATAAGCGGGGAAAATTTTGGACGGAACTTGGGACATTGAAAAACGAAAATTTGAAAAGTCGGAAAGAAGTGAGATAGAACGATAAGCCGATTTTTTAGGTGCCAAAGGTTTGGCAGATGTTTCGAAAATAGAATCCGGAAATTCGATCCAGTACTTCGCATCCCTTTCTTGGGCCCAGACTCTTACTTGATCATAAAATTCTTTCAAAACGAATTCGCCCGGATGAGAATTTTCAAAAAGGGATTCGAAAGTTTTTCGATCTAGTCTTTGTTTCAATTCCGCTTCGGTAAGGAAATGAATTTGTTTCATTAGTTTCTCAAATACTGAATAATATTTATGCAGAATGTAAATTATCGGTACGAATAATGTACGAAATTTGAGCTAGTTGCCAATTGAATTGGAAAAAAGATAAAATCTGCAACCGCAGTGTATTTTAGGGCTTGCCTGTCTTTCAAGGAATTTTACTTTGATTCCGGATTCGTTCTTGAAACGGAGAAAAAAAGACTTCGGTTCTTTTTTTGGAAATCATCGGATTTCGGTTCAATGGTACGATATTTGCACTAAAAATGCAGACGCATTAATGCGTGAATTAACGATTAATACTCGAAGACTAACAGGAGAATAGAATGTCCAGAACACCTAGTGAAGTTATCGCATATGCCAAGGCGAATAACGTTCTTTTCTACGATTTCCGTTTTACGGATATCAAAGGAGCTTGGCACCACGTATCGTATCACACGATCGCGATTACCGAAGATTCCTTTAAAGGTTTACCGTTTGATGGAAGTTCCATCCCTGCTTGGCAACCGATCGATAGGTCCGATATGCAGTTGATTCCGGATACCGATGCGATTTTCTTAGATCCTTTTACTGCCGATCCGACTCTTGTCGTTTTCTGCGACGTTTTTGATATCTACAAAGGCACTCTTTACGAAAAATGTCCTCGTTCTATCGCGAAAAAAGCTCTGAAATATCTTGAGTCCTCCGGTCTCGCTGACACTGCGTATTTTGGACCTGAAAACGAATTTTTTATCTTTGACAACATCAAAGTAAGAGACGCGATCAACGTTCAATACTACGAAATCGATTCTTCGGAAGGGATTTGGAATTCCCACACCGACTTTCCCGGTTCCACAAACACAGGTCACCGTCCCGGAACCAAAGGCGGTTATTTCCCGGTAGCCCCTGTGGATTCTCAAGTGGATCTGAGAGCCGCGATTGTTAAGACTCTTCACCAGATCGGTATGGAAACTTTTGTGGTTCACCACGAGGTTGCCCAGGGTCAAGGTGAGATCGGTGTTAAATTCGGAACTCTGATCGAAGCGGCGGATAACGTTCAAAAACTGAAATATGTTGTTAAGATGGTGGCTCATAACTACGGTAAAACTGCAACCTTCATGCCGAAACCTCTTTACGGAGACAACGGTAACGGTATGCACTGTCACCAGTCCATTTGGAAAAACGGTGTGAACCTTTTCGCGGGTAAAGGTTACCAAAATTTAAGCGATACCGCTATGAACTATATCGGCGGGGTTCTTTCTCATGCAAAAGCCTGTGCGGCTTTTACAAACGCTTCCACGAATTCTTATAAAAGACTTCTTCCCGGTTTCGAAGCTCCTTCTATCTTAGCGTATTCCGCTCAGAACCGTTCCGCTTCCTGCCGTATCCCTTTCGTAAGCGGAGACAAAGCGAGAAGAGTTGAGTTCCGTTTTCCTGATTCTTCCGCAAATCCTTATCTTGCTTTTGCGGCGATGCTTATGGCGGGTATCGACGGAGTTCAAAAGAAAATCGATCCGGGGCCACCTCGGGAAGAGGATCTTTTCGAACTTTCTCTGGATGAAATCCGCGAGAAGGGAATTCAACAAATGCCTCACACACTTCGTGAATCCGTGGAACACATGCTCTTGGACAAAGAGTTCCTAAAAAAAGGAGACGTGTTTACGGAAGAATTTATTCAGACTTACAAAGCGTATAAGTTTGAAACCGAAATTTGGCCTTGGGAAGGAAGACCTCACCCGTTCGAATTTCTTACTACGTATTCCTGTTAGTCGAAGTGTGCGCCGACTTTCGAGAGGCTCGCGTTTCAGTTGCAGAAATGGAAAAGCCCGAGAGTTTTCTCGGGCTTTTTTTGCGCCTAGGCAGGAGGGGCATAACCAACCCCACAAATTAAGAAGACTTTTGGGATAATAAGGATCGAAAACTGATATTTTTCAAGTGTTCCGACAAGAATGATACTTTTTACTTGCAAGAAGTATGATTTTTTGATAGAGAAAAATCTTCCAAGTTTTCCCGCCTCCAGGCTCAATGATTTGCTCCCTACGGGTCGCTCATCACCCCACCACCCAAAAATAAGGGTGGGAACTAAATTTCACAGAGGATTTGTCGTAATTCCGACAAATTGATCTTGAAATCCCATTACTTATGGGTAAGGTTATGGCTCCCTACGGGTCGCTCATCACCCCACCACCCAAAATCAGGGAAACTCAGCACAACGTTCTCTAAGGATCGCGTTGAAGGAACGTAAGCGCAGAGCTTTCCTAAACTCAGTAAACACCTTCCTATGGGTCGGTGTTTAGGTCACTCTGGGCGTAAGTTTCACAGAGGATTTGTTGGAATTCCGACAGATTTATCTTCGGTTCCAAGTATTTGTGTGGTTGGTTATGGGCCAACCTTTCCTAGGCAAGGTCAGACTATCCACTGATTTCTGGCATCTGACCCCTAAAACGTAAGGACTTCCGACAACTACTAAAAGCTATCTCAAAAATACTTTATCTTCGCTTAAAACGCCGATTCCGATCATTCTAAGATATTTTTGAGATAGCTTCTACTGTTCGAGAAGCGGCTTGTTCGCGTCCGGGTGTTTTGCCAAGTATTCTTGAATCGTATTTCTTTTTTTTTCTAAACGGAAAAGATGATCCTCGATGATCTTTCCGAAATCCAGTTTTCCGGTAATGATCTCATAACGTTCCGTTTCCAGAGTTCCCAGATCCAGATCAGAGTCGATTTCGGAAGAACGATCCGCATATCTTTGGGCTTCCTTCCAATAGGGAATCGCTTCCTTATAAAATCCGTCTGCGACCTCGAAGGAACGATTTAGATCGTACGCGAAATCCAGATTGTAGAAGTAAAGATGTCGTTTATCAAATTGGGACGCGATTCTCATATACGAGCGCATGATTTGAAGATTGATGTGCATAAAAAGAAGATTGCGGTATTTATAATATTCTTCCTCGTCTTTCACGGGACAAAGGGCGTTCTTTGGATGTCTGAATCGTTTCTTTAGTCCGATCTTTAGGAAATAAATGTTCCTTCTGAGTTCGTTTTCTCCGTAGTGAAGTTTGAGCCCGTAGAGTTGGTAGTAATCTTCTAAAAATTTAGGTTCCCATTTGTGAAGTTTGTAGGGCACCCAATCGGAGAATTTCGTATAGGGACCGTTTTTTTCATATTCGTAGTTATAGTCCAGGTCGATCTCCGCGGAGACCCAGGTTGTCTCCACGTTTAAAAGGATTCCTAAAAGGATGCAGTAGAGCGGTCTGATGATTTCCACGCGCATTCAAAGTGATTTTCGGCAGATTCTAATATTTAGGTGAGAGCGGAATGTTCGGAAAATACGGCGCTTTCTTTGGAATTTAGAATCGGATATTCTCTTTCGGACTCAAAAAATCGGCGCTTTGGAACTGATTTTTTGAATTCTTACATCGTGTCGAATCGCACGATTCGCCTTTAGAAAACGGATGAATTCGTTTTCTTCTCGGCAAAAAAATAATTTTTTGAAATCGGCATAGAGTCTAAACTACGAGTTTAAGAGCTATTTTATCCGGAAACGGGGTTGACCCCTGATTTTTTAGAAGAAGCATAGTTCTCGCAACAAAGTTTTATTTTTTGGTCTTTTAATTCGTGCTACTGAAAATCTATCAATATAAGAATTTTCTAATTCGTTTTGCGATTTTGTGCATCCTGACTTTGGGAGGTTTACCTCTTTCCGCGGAAGCTCCGTCCGGTTCTTTGTTTTCCGGGATTCGAAAGTCCGTTTCGGAGGGCATTTCCAGCGGGACCTTTGATTGGACTTCTGGATTTCTTCTGATTGCAGGTGGGATTCTTGCAAGCCTTTTACCCTGCGTATATCCGTTGTATCCGATCACGGTCGGAATCGTAAGGGCTAGGGGGGAAGGTTCTCCTAGAATTTTACATCCTGCGATTTACTACCTCGGTTTGATCACAATCTATGCTTCTTTCGGACTGGTCGCTGGTTTTTCGGGAGGGGCGTTTAACGTAATCTTGCGTTACCCGATCGTAAACCTTGCGCTTTCCATTCTTATTTTTCTATTGGCTTTGGGATCCTTGGATTTGATTCATCTTCCTTTTTTTCAATCCAAGGAGGTAAAAACCGCGCAAGGTTGCGGCGGAACTTTTTTCCTGGGAATGGGCGCCGGACTTCTTTCCTCTCCCTGTGTCGGTCCGGTTGTGGTCGCGATTCTTTTGCAGATCACGGCTGGTTCCGGTGCGATCTCGATTGATTCCGTGCTTCTTGCCGCGTTTAAGATGTTTTTATTCGGAGTCGGTTTGGGATTTCCGTTTTTAATGATCGGAGTTTTCGGTTTGAGTCTTCCTAAGTCGGGGAAATGGATGCGTTGGATCCAGTGGGCCTTAGGAATTTTCGTATTATACTTTTCTTATACGTATTTTCAAAAATCTCTTTTGGGTTGGGGAATCTCCGATTCTTCGATCCCTTTGTCAGCGTTTGGAATTTTATTCCTACTTCTTTGTATTTACTTCTTTCTTCCGGAAGAATGGAATCGTTACGTGAGAATGAAAAAGACCCTCTTTCTTGGAGGGGTGGTTTTGTCCACGG
>NZ_CP040840.1:3105000-3140000 GCF_006874765.1 Leptospira weilii | reverse complement strand
AGTTATGAAACAAACGACTCACAGGATTCAATTTCGGGATTCGAGAAAAACATTTCCGCTCCAATCGGAATCCGTGGATCTGATTCTTACCTCGCCTCCTTATCCGATGATCGAGATGTGGGACCAACTTTTTTTCAGCTTTTCAAAAGAAATTCGAGAAAGTTTTCTTACCGATCCCAGTCTTTCTTACGAAAAAATCCATATCGAACTCGATAAGGTTTGGAAAGAATCTTTCCGTGTTTTGAAAAACGGAGGTTTTCTCGTAATCAATATCGGGGATGCGACGAGAAACACCTCCGCAGGTTTTCAGATTTATATGAATCATGCGAGAATTTTACAAGGATGTAACTCGATCGGTTTTCAAAGTCTTCCCGGAATCATTTGGAGAAAACAAACGAACTCACCTAACAAGTTTATGGGCTCCGGAATGCTTCCAGCGGGTGCGTATGTTACATTGGAGCATGAGCATATTTTAATATTTAGAAAAAATAATAAAAGAAAGTTCGTGACTAAGGCGGAACAATTCGCCCGTGCGCAAAGCGCGTTCTTTTGGGAAGAACGCAATTTTTGGTTTACCGACCTTTGGGATTTCAAGGGAAAAAAGCAGAGTCTGAGCCCGCTCGCAGGAAGGGAAAGAAGTGCGGCATATCCTTTGGAGCTTGCAAACAGAATCATACTGATGTATTCCTTAAAAGGAGACGTCGTTTTGGATCCTTTTTTGGGAACTGGGACGACTACTTTGGCGGCGATCGGAAACTGCAGAAATTCGATCGGATTTGATTTGAATCCGAGCGTATTCCAAACTCAGTTCGAAGATCTATCTTCCCTCCGCGAAAGTCTCAATCGAATCGTCGAAAAACGGAAACGCGATCACGATCTTTTCGTGCAAACCAGGCAAAGCGAAGGAAAATCTCTTCTCTATTTCAATCAAAACCTGCAAACTCCCGTCGTAACCAAACAAGAAAAATTTCTGAACTTAGAAAAAATCATCGGACTTTTTCGCAACTCGGACGAGGAAATCGTAGCCGAATACTCCTCTCTGTTTCAAACGACGATTTCTCCGCAACTCGAACCGGCTCAAGCTCCGGATCAGTAGGTTATCAAAATTTAAGAATATGGCAGATTGAAAATAATTTGATTCAGCATATGCAATACCTCTTCGACTACGCATACTTCTTCGTCATTTCGGTTTTCGGACGTAACGGTCCAAAAGATTCTTTGCTAAGCGCCGGTTACAGTTTAAAAGTAACCAAAGAAATAAAAATAATAATGAATAACATATATCTAATCAGCGGTTTGGGAGCAGACGAAAGTGTATTCCGGAATATTGATTTTTTAGGAGAACATCCGAGACATATTACTTGGATCGATCCGGAAGACAATGAATCTCTTGAAGACTATTCAAAAAGATTAATAGAACAAGTGGACTCGAAAAATGAGTTGATATTAATCGGGGTATCGTTTGGCGGAATAATTGCGAGCGAAATGGCAAAACATATTCCGGTAAAAAAAATCATTATAATTTCAAGCATTAAATCCAGTTTAGAAAAACCATTCATTTACCGTATCATCAGTTTTATGAAATTATTGAATCTAATACCATCTTGTTTGCTAAAAATTTATAATCCAATTTTGGCATATTTTTTTGGGATTTCATCGTTAGAAGACAAAGAACTATTAAGAAATTTTCTTTCCAGAACAGATGGAAAGTTTATAAAATGGGCTTTAAAATCTATTCTTAAATGGGATAATCAAAAATATTCCAATAACTTAATTCACATACATGGAACAAATGATAGACTATTTCCGTTTAGATTGATAGGGCAGGCGGTGCCAATCGCTGACGGGGGGCATTTTATGATTTTAAATAAAGCGGGAGAAATATCTCTGAAATTAAGAGAAATTTTGGTGAAATAGTAAAGTAGCACATTTGGACTTTCATTCGGTGTTATAGTTGTTTCTTTGCTCATTACTGATTTCTACATAATAGAGTGTCTAAAATTCTGCGTATAAACATGGGATTTGTGCTCAAATTAACGGTACTTTATTTTATAGGAATCAATAAAACCGAAATTACTCTTTTATGTAGAAATCAGTAATGGTAATAAGTAAGGAGTTGTCATTGGAGCAAAGTCGAGAATTGTTCAAAATATTGAAAGCCCGTTTTGAGAAAAACATGAACCGTCATAAAGGACTTGGTTGGGATAAAATACAAACAAAGCTGGAAGCTAACGCTGAAAAATTATGGTCGCTCAATGAAATGGAAAGAACAGGCGGCGAACCGGATGTTGTCGATTACGATAAAAAAACGGGCGAATACGTTTTTTACGATTGTTCGGCGGAAAGCCCTAATGGTCGGAGAAGTGTTTGTTACGATCGAGAAGCGTTGGAATCAAGAAAAGAGCATAAACCAAAAGATAACGCCATTGATACGGCTGTCGCCATGGGGATTGAACTTTTAACGGAAGAGCAATATAGAAATTTGCAGAAACTTGGAAAGTTCGATACGAAGACATCGAGTTGGCTAAAAACGCCTTCCGATATTAGGACGCTTGGCGGCGCTATCTTTGCCGATTTTCGTTACGGACATGTCTTTGTGTATCATAACAGTGCGGAATCTTACTATGCCGTCAGAGCGTTTCGCGGCTCTCTAAGGATTTAAATTCGATTCCTTTGAAGTAAATGTGAGACGATCGCATCTCTCGCAAACTTCCTGCGGAATAATTCCCCATTGCATTAGATAGCCGAATACGAAACATCCTGCGCAAAAACCCACGAAGGATTCCAAAGCCGCAAAAAATACGAGAATTCCGAGCGTGATTTGAAACGCCAAAATCTGTCCTTGTATCAGAAGTATTAAAGAAGTTAAGCTAAACAAAAACCCCACTCCTTGGGCGAATCGTTTCGGAGGTCCTGCCACGGTTTTATTTCCCAGCTTCAGCAAAGGAACGATTCCATGGATTGCGAGTCTCGCGAAAAGGGAAAACTTCGGTCCGTATAAAACCCGGGCCGTAAATCCGTAGAGCAAAGCTAAATTCAGCCAAATTGACTGAGTGAATAGGGTTGCAATCGTGAGAATAAAAACAAGTCCGGCCACCGATCTTGCGGCGTACTCGTTGACTGAATCCGGAAATTTGCCGACTTGAATCATAAATTCTCCCTCTTATATAACGACAGATCTAATCCTTAGACTTAATTTCAACCAAAAAATTGTCCAATATTTCCGTAATAGCTTCAATATTTTATTATAACGTTAAAATTTCTGTTATATTTGTCTGGATTCTGGTTTTCACGAACGCTTTTTAATTCTTTCCAAGAGAAATGAAATTAATGTTTTTATCGCGGAAAGGCCCGATTAGGGAATGATTAGAAATCAACTGCAATACATTATTGCGTTCTCAATAAGCGGTGATAAAGCTCGCTTTTGTTTTCATCCGATTGAAAAAGACGCTAAAATTTTTTTCCATTAGATTCCATAATAAAAATCGAATATTCGTCGTGTCCAGGTGTAATAAAAAAAGAGATAGGTTGTTTTTGAAACGTTGTAGTTTTGTTCAAAGCCATTTTTATCGCGTTATAGGTTTATTCGAACGTTTTTAAAACAAAGAGCGTTTCTAAATCGTTATATATTGCAAGTTTAGAAAGCCTCCTCTTATTATCCTGCAGAATTTCGGACACTCTATTATGTAGAGATGAGTGAGAATTCGACATCTTTTGCCCGCAACGGGAGGCGGAAAACTTTATGAGATGTTGAAACCTGTCCTGCAAGAATATGGATCAAAATGCGTAGATAAGTTTTTCGCCTTCTGAAAAAGAATGAAGTTGTTGAAAAATTAATTCTCCGGTTGTTTTTGTTTCACTGAAATAGACGATTGAAGCAGTTTTGTTGATCCCACAATTGAATTTTTCAACAACTCTAATCATCTTCTTTTGGAAAAAACAGGGAATGTCAGCAATTTTGTGTAAATGACGTTCTTTAAAAAAACCTTTCAACTTCAACCTAGAACGGCTTTCCTGTCCATATCGTCTTTTTTAGAGATTCGTCACACTCATGATTGATAAACTGATCCGAGCTTCGATTAAAAACAGGGCCTTGGTTTTGGTGTTGACATTCATGATTACCCTTGTGGGAATTTACAACGCGTACTATCTTTCCATCGACGCGATCCCGGACGTGACCAACGTTCAGGTTTCTGCGGTTACGTCTTCTCCCGGACTTTCTCCTCTCGAAGTGGAACAGTTCATTACATATCCGATCGAGATGGAATTTACCGGTCTTCCCAATGTTACCGAAATCCGTTCCATCTCCCGAACCGGTGTGAGTTCTGTAACCGTCATCTTCAAAGACGGTACGGATATCTATTTTGCAAGACAACTCGTCAACGAAAGAATCAAACAAGCGGAAGCCATCATTCCTCCCGGTTACGGAAGGCCCGAGCTTTCTCCGATCGCAACCGGTCTAGGTGATATTTACGAATTCGTTCTCACATCGGATCGACATTCTCCGGAGGAATTAAGAACCTATATGGATTGGGAACTTTCCCGCGAAGTTAAGTCCGTGGAAGGAATCATCGACGTGAACATTATCGGCGGTCAGGTTCGTCAATACCAAGTCAAGATAGATCCGAAAAGGCTCGCGGTTCACAACCTCACTCTTTCTCAAATTTACGATAAGTTAGAATCCGCAAACCAAAACACGGGAGGCGGCTACATCTCCAAGAACTCGGAACAAATTGTGATCCGAGGCGAAAGTCAGTACAAATCCATCGAAGATTTGAAAAACACCGCGGTTACGACCGCGGGCGATGGAATTCCACTTTTGTTGGGCCAAATCGCGGAAGTGGAAATCGGTCCGGCTCTTCGTTTCGGTCTCGTTACTAAAGATTCCCTAGGAGAAGCGGTCGGAGCCACGGCGATGATGCTTATGGGGCAGAATTCTCTCCAAGTCGTAAAGAAGGTCAAAATAAGAATCGAAGAAATCAGGGAAAAACTTCCTCCCGGAATGAGAATCGAAACCTTTTACGACCGTTCCGAGTTTATCGGAAGAACGTTAGGCACCATCTTTACGAATCTCGCCGAAGCCGCGGCCCTCGTCGTAATTGTATTGATCCTCGCTCTCGGAACCGTGAAAGGAGCGTTACTCGTCTCTTTGGCGATTCCGATTCCGATGCTCGTCGCTACGATTTTTATGAACGCATTCGGAATTGTGGGAAATCTGATGTCCCTCGGCGCTCTCGATTTCGGCCTTCTTGTGGACGGAACGATCGTAATGCTCGAATCGATTCTCCACGGTTTTATTTTAAAACGTTCTTTTTACGAGATGCAGACAAAACTGGGGGACAGGGAACTTGCGGCGGAGGAAATCATCACGGACGCCTGCGTTCGCGTGGGCCGTGCGGCCACGTTTTCGGTCGCGATCATTCTGCTCGTTTATCTTCCCCTGATGAGTTTGGAAGGCGTGGAAGGAAGGATGTTCAAACCGATGGCGATTACCGTGGCGCTTGCCCTCGGCGCTGCTCTTTTATTTTCCCTGACCACCTTTCCCGCGGCGGCGAGTATTATCTTTAAGAATCCGGTTTTTTTTCACAGTAAGTATTGGGACGTCATCGCGGAAAAATACAAACTCCTCCTTGATTTTGGAATGTCCCGTAAAAAAGAATTCTGTTATGCGGGCATCGGGGTCGTAGTATTTGCGTTGCTCTTAGCTTCTACGTTGGGTTCCGAATTTTTACCTCGAATCGACGAGGGAGAAATCGCGATCGATATCAAACGTCTTCCTTCCACCTCTCTCAATTATTCCAGGGACACGAATTCCGATATGGAAGCGGTCTTAAAAAAATTTCCAGAAGTAATCAGCGTGGTTTCCAAAATGGGTCGTGGAGAATCCGCGGCGGAACCGATCGGCACCGACGAAGGCGAGGCCATGATAAAACTCAAACCCCGTAAGGAATGGACGAGCGCTGAAGACAGGGAAGAACTGATGAGTAAGATGAAGGACGAGGTCTTAAAGTTCATTCCTTCCAGTACGATCAGTTTGTCCCAGCCGATCGAAAATAGAGTCAACGCTCTTCTTTCCGGATCGAAAGCGGACGTAGTGATCAAAATCTACGGAGACGATCTCGTTAAACTTAAGGACATTGCGGGCCAATTCGCAAACAAGCTCAAAAACGTTCCGGGAGTCGCGGATCTGCGGGTGCAAAGAGTATTGGGACTTCCTCTTGTGGAGATCAAGGTAGATCGGGAAAACATGGCTCGTTACGGAGTTCAAGCGGAGGAAATTCTTGCGACCGTAGAAGCTCTCCGATTAGGCAGACAAACCGGAAAAGTATTCGAAGGTTTTAAAAGGTTCGACCTTGTGGTTCGTTTGAAAATCGACGCGACCGATTTGGAACAAGTGGAAAACATTCCCGTCTTCACTTCTTCCGGGTCCACGGTTCCGCTTGGTCAGGTTGCGGAGATCAAACTCGTGGAAGGCCCCGCCGTGATTTATAGGGAATCTCTCAAAAGAAGAATCATGGTAGAAACCAACATTCGAGGAAGGGACCTCGTTGGATTTGTCAACGAAGCTCAAAAAGTTACAGAGGAAATCGAAAAGAATCTTCCTTCAGGTTACAGAACCGATTGGGGAGGGCAGTTCGAAAACTTCACCCGAGCGAAAGAAAGACTGGCCTTGGTCGTTCCGATCGCTCTTGCGATCATATTTTTTATGCTGATCGCCGCGTTCGGGAGCATCTACTACGCGTTAGGCGTCTTTATCGTGGTTCCTCTCGCGGTTTCAGGCGGAATCATCGGTCTTGTGATCCGAGGTCTTCCTTTTAGTATTCCAGCCGGAGTCGGGTTTATTGCGGTGAGCGGGATCGCCGTTTTAAACGGAGTTGTCTATGCATCCACTCTTCGGGAAGAGCTGGAAAAGGGAGCATCGATTACGGATGCGGTTTATCTTGCGGGGATTCATTCTCTTCGTCCCGTAATGACCACGGAAATTATAGCCGCGGTCGGCTTTATTCCCATGGCGATCTCCACGATGGCAGGGGCGGAAGTACAAAGACCTCTCGCGACGGTAGTAATCTTCGGAGTCATCGTCGCCACGATTTTCTCCCGCGTTCTTCTTCCGATCGTGATGGAATATCTTTTGAATTTCTACGAAAGTCAGGAAAGAAGAAAGTCCGCAAAACGCAGGCTCTTGGAAAAACGCACTTTCGGAAACCAAGGTCATAGTTTCGCTCACGATAACAGCGAATGGCTGGAACTTCATACTCATTCGGAAATCCGGGAAGTGTTCGAAGATACTTCGAAAGAGAACGTAGAACCGAAGAAAAAATCTTCGAAATCGAAGAAGGGAAAAAAGAAATAAATTATCAAAAAGGCAGAAAAAATTATATTCAAAAAATATAATTCTTTAATCGTAAATTACGAAGTTTTCTTCCAAATTGTCCGAATGAGGAACGTAACGATCTCGCAAAAACGTGTAAAAGTTTTCGAGACAGACTCTGATATTTTTTCAATTTTGTAACGAGCCGAATTTTTAAATCCTAAATTTCCAAAAGCGATCTTAAATCGCTTTCCGAATATCCTTTCCGTTACTAAGGTTTTGCGAACCGACACAGAACCAAAAGCTCAAGCAACTGCGGATCAAATCTTACTCTACGGATCGAATGTCCGTTCTTTCAAACTTCCGGTTTATTTAAAACGATTCTAACCTTTTGAATCTCGATCCTCCAAAAAAGAGTTTTCGGTGAAATTTCACCTCTCAGGATAGTGAAATAGGGGACATAGTCAAACCCCTCCCGGAGACTCCGATGTCAGCCCAAAAACCGATCGTTTCACTTTTGGATCATAGCAAGGATCCGTTCAATCTTTCCATCGCTACGGCAAGAACCTGTTATTCTTCTAAAGGAATCCTCCTTCCTTCCGATATGATTGCGTCGGAAAAATCTGTTGAAATCCGGGATAAAGTCGCTAAGTCCACGAAAAAGGCCGGACATCTTACCACTCGTCAGCATCCGCAATTTATCTTCACTCTGGACAAGGTTTCTAGACAATTCGTGTGGTCTTTTCTGCATTCTCATCCGTTTTATAATTCTGAACAAGTTTCCCAGAGATATGTGGAAGTTAAAAAGGAGAATTACTACGTTCCCTCCGGGTTAAATGGAAAACTTTTAGAACTTTATCTGGACGCGGTGGACTTTGCAAGTCAGGCTTACTTTTCCTACACGGAAATCCTGCATCCTTTTATCCAAGAAGAATACTTTCAGGTCTACAAAGCTCGCGCCAATTATCCCGACAAGTGGCAGCTTCCGATCAGAAAAAAATGTCTGGAGGTTGCACGTTATCTGCTACCTCTCGGAACTTATACCTATCTCTATCATTCCATCAACGGACTCACTCTACATCGTTACTACAGGCTGATGAATTCCTACGACGTTCCGCAGGAACAAAGAGCCGTGGTCACTGAAATGGTCGATCAAGTTCGAGCGGTCGATCCTTTGTATGCAGACGAGATGGACGATCCGATTCCTCTCGAAGAAACGACCGAATATCGTTACTTCGATTCCGTATTCGGTTCCGGCAAAAGAGAGTTTCATCCGGAAGTCTCGGCGAACTTCGTAAAAGAATTCGACCGAGAACTCGGAGCGAGATATTCCAGACTTGTTTCCTATTCCTCCAACGGCCCGGAGATTTTGGCGCAATCCGTTCGTTCCATATTAGGAATTCCTAAATCTTCTCTGACCGATCAGGATGCGATCGATTTGGTTTTAAATCCTGCAAAAAACAGGCATCTAACCTCCACTCTCAACGAAAACTCTATGAGTCCGATCACGAGAGCCTTATTCAACGTTCAATATTCCTTCCAAAAAAGAATCTCCCACACAGCCGATAGCCAGGATCAAAGACATAGAATGGTTCCCGGCGGAAGACCGGTTCTCATGTCTCAGTATGCGGGAGTTCCAGATTATATCACCCCTTTCGTGGTTCAAAAATATCCTGAGCTCAAAGAAAAATACGACGCGACTCATACTCAGATTTTCGAGAGGTTGAATCGCTTTTTGGATGCGGGAGGTTCTCCGGAATACGGTACTTATCTTTTACCGAACAGTTTTCCGGTTCGTTTTTACGAAAGCGGAGACCTTCTCAATCTACATCACAAATGGAGATCCAGAACCTGTTACAACGCTCAGGAAGAAATTTTCCAAGCCTCCGTGGAAGAACTTACGGACGTGACGAAGGTTCATCCCGGAATTGCAAAGTGGATTAAGGCTCCTTGTTGGATCCGCCTTCAAGGAGAGGTAAAACCTTACTGTCCGGAAGGGGATCACTATTGCGGAACCCAGGTTTGGAAAAGGGAATTATCCGAATATTTGAGAGTGATTTAAAACCTTCGCTTTGAGTTTGTGTCGAACCTTACGAAAGTGAAATAATCTTGTCGTCTACGATAAAGAAAAACCGTTTTTACGAAATTAAGACGCGCTTTTTCGACCTTGAATGTTTTTAAGCGAAATCTAAAATTCTTTCCCAAAACGGTTTAGGGAGTAAAATGGTTCGAATGAAACTTACAGTGACTACGAATCGAACCGAAGAACTCATACGTTATAGAAGGCAAATTCATAAACATCCGGAACTCAGATACGAAGAAAATCAAACCGCGGGTTACGTAATCGATCATTTGCAGAGTTTAGGTCTTTCTTTTCAGGATAAAATCGCAAAAACCGGAGTCGTATCTTTGATCGATTCCGGCAAACCCGGAAAAACACTTCTCGTACGGGCGGATATGGACGCCTTACCTATTTTCGAGGAATCTCGCAAGGAATACAAATCCGTTCGCGACGGGATCATGCACGCCTGCGGTCACGATGCTCATACTTCGATTCTCATGGGACTTGCGACGGAAATCAAAGAGGATATCGGGTCCATTATACCCAAAGGAAAGGTTTTATTGGTATTCCAGCCCGCGGAGGAAGGCGGGCAGGGAGCGGATAGGATGATCGAAGAAGGTATATTAGAGAAGTATAACATAGATGCGGCCTTGGCTTTGCATGTTTGGAACCATATTCCGGTGGGAAAAGTAGGAGTCGTGGACGGACCGATGATGGCCGCCGTAGATGAGTTCACGGTCGTCGTCTCCGGAATCAGCGGCCATGGGGCCATGCCTCAGCACACAGTGGATCCGATTGTAGTAGGGGCTCAGATCGTAAACGCGTTACAGACTATCGTTTCTAGAAATACGGATCCGCTTGATTCTTGTGTGGTGACTGTCGGAAGTTTTCATGCAGGAAACGCGTTTAACGTGATTCCGGAAACCGCGGAATTAAAAGGAACCGTGAGAACGTATTCCAAAAAGATGTTCGAGGAAGTTCCCGAAAAATTGGAAAGAGTGGTTGCGGGAATCGCGTCCGCGCTTGGCGCAAAAGTTTCCATCCGCTACGAAAGAACGAATCAGCCCACGATCAACGATTCCGGAATGGCGGACATAGTGCGTAAAGCTTCGTTAAACGTTCTCGGTCCGGGAAGTGTAACGGAAGAAAACACGAAATCTATGGGAGGGGAAGATTTCTCCGCATTTCTTATGAAGGTTCCGGGATGTTATTTTTTTGTGGGCTCTAGAAACGAAGAGAAAGGATTCGTTTATCCCCATCATAGTTCCAAGTTCGACATAGACGAGGATTCTCTGTCGATCGGTCTGAGCGTGCTCAAAGAGGCAATTAAAATCTATCACGAAGAAAACTGATTGAGATAACGTGAATTCGGCATAACAAATGTGAAAGCGATTATTATGCTGCGATCCATAGCGAGCCCATTTTGGTTTTAGTGCAGTCCGGCCTTTGTTTATAAAGGCTGGATCCGTCCGAACTTTCTTCTATAGAACTCACGTTAAGATAAGAAGTTCATTTCAATACGTCTTCTTCGTTGAAAGATTATATTTCGGTTAGAAAGTCGTCCGTGGACCGAATTAGAAGAAGCCCCCCGCCTTTCGGAAGTTCGTTTACTCTGAATTCGGGATGATTTTCCCAGATGTCTAAATCGCAAAGAATAAGATCGAACTTTTTCCAATCGGATGAGTCGTTTCCAGAAGTCAGGATTTTCACTTTTTCTTTTTTGAGATTCTGTTTGATCCGGGAAGGAATTCGATCTACGGAGCCGTTCAAATCCACGATTGAAAGTTTGGAGTTGTAGTTGTCCGCAAGCCTTTTGGAGATGTGAAGAAGCCCGAGGTCTTTTTCTTTGCCGAAGAGGATGTGAATGTTTTTCACATCCTCCAATTGGGAGGAAAATAGAATTCCCGCGTTACAATCCGTTTCGTTCAAAATCGTCCGAATTTTTCCGCCTAGGATATCATCCGAAAAGAAAGAGCGGGCCGCACCGATCAAGAGAAGTTTATAACTTCCTTCGTTTACGATTCGAATGATGTCTTTCGTGATGTTCGTGGATGTTTTGTAGATCGTTTGGAGGTGTATATTCAAATCCTTGGAAAGTTCTTTGAGAGGAGTGAAACTTGAAGATTCGTATTTTTCGGCGTGAGATTCGGAAATATTAGAATCCGGAGACAAATGAACGGCGGTTACCTCTCTCTCTTTTTTTTTCTCGGGGAAAAGTCCATAAGCGATTTTTAATAGTTCCAAACCTCTGGAATGTTGCGCGAAAGAGATGAGTATTCCGGCGCTGCCGGTAGCTGATTTTACGGCGAAGCTTTCCTTTGTAAAAAGGAATTCCACGAGTTTGAGTCCGGGGCCGGTCATAATCGTTGTGGCGAGAGCCATCAAAACCATCATCGAAAAAATCTCTTCGGATAAAACTCCTAAGTCGTAACCGATATTCAAAACGATCAACTCCATCAGACCTCGGGTATTCATGAGAATACCGATTGAAAGGGAATCTTTCCAATTTTTACCGGACATACGGGATGCGATCGAACTTCCGCCTAACTTTCCTAAGACGGCCACAAAAAGGATTAGGAAAAAAACCGGCCAAAGACCCGAGCTTGATAGAAGGCCGAATTTTGTCCTAAGTCCCGTAAATGCGAAAAAGAGAGGAAGTAAAACGGTAAGGCTGAAGTCCTCAATCTTTTCCACCAGATTGTCTCTGAGTTCTTTTTTATCGGGCATCACAACTCCGGCTAGAAATGCGCCGAAAAGCGCGTGAATTCCGATCGCTTCCGTGATCCAGGCCGAGAAGAAGATGAATAAAAAGAAGAGCGCGGTGATTGTTTTTGTCATCGATTCTTTGGTAGTGTACAAGTTTCCGGCTCTTCTCATCAGTGGGAGGATTCCTTTCCACATTACGAACATGTATGTTAGAGACATGACGATCATGAGAATTCCCGAGGAAAAGGAGCCGGCGTTTACGATCGTGACGACGATCGCTAATATACACCAAGCGGTCACATCGTCGGCCGCGGCTGCGGTGAGTGCAAGACTTCCTAACGCTGTTTTGGTCAGACCTTTTTCCAGAATGATTCTCGCAAGTACCGGAAAGGCGGTGATGCTCATACCGATTCCCATAAAAAGGCAGAACGCGATGAAATCCACTCCCTCCGGCGCCAACGGAACGTAGATGAAATACGCAAGACCCGCTCCTAAAAGAAACGGAAACATAATGCTCGAATGGGAGATAATTACTGCGGACTCGGCTTGGTTTTTTAGAATTTTAAGATCCAATTCCATACCGATTACGAACATAAAGAGCAGAAGCCCGAGTTGACTTAAGATCTGAAGAGTGGATAAGGACTCTTTAGGAAATAAAAGTTGAAATCCTTCGGGAAATACCAGACCGAGTAAAGAGGGACCGAGAAGGATTCCGGCTAGAATTTCTCCTATCACGGAAGGTTGTCCTAAAATTGTTGCGAGTTTGCCGAGGAATCGGGCGGAAAGCATGATTATGATCAATTGAAGAAGAAGTCTTGAAATCGGCTGTTTCAGATGACCGGAGAAAATTTTGCCCATTGCTTCCATGTCTAGAAAATCCGGCCTTAAAGAAACGGTCTTTGCGGGATGAATTTTTGTCTTTGTGCTTTTTTCCGATGAAATTTGGGAAGAGTGAAAATTTTCCTTTTCCGATTCCAGATTTTGCCCGGTCTGAAGAATAAAACCCAAGGACAAAATGAATAAGAAAATTAGAAAAATATAAAATAAGGATATTTTTTTCATCTGTTTGGAGGCATTTTAAGAACGAATTCCGGTTTCGTCATTCAGATTTTTAGGATTCCCGATCTTTCGGGGTTATCGATTAAAAAACGATGGATTCTTCTCGGAGGATTTGGGATGCGAGTGTTGCCGCTTCCAAGGGACTCGTCGGTTGTCCTAAAACTCGAACTCTCGTAAGAAGAAACCAACGAACGTTCTTTTTTTGGAAAGAAACCCAAAACCAGGAATCGGTTTCGTCTTGGGTGTAATAAAACGCAGAATCCGATTTATAATCTTCCACTCCGTTCCAATCTCCCGCAAGATCGTGACTTCCGCTCGCGTTCGAAAGAGAACCGGGTGTTCTTTTGAAAAGATCGAAAACGGTTTGAGTCGTCTTTTTACGAAAAGGTGGGGAGGTTTCCTGAAGTCGGATTAAAAAGTCGGCGAATTCCGAAGGTGAGATCGTATAAGAGCCGTCCAGCCAAAATGAATTTCGACCGAACGGGACCGGGGTGTGAAACATTCCGATTTTTTCCAAAAGCGGTTTTCCTTTTTCCGGTCCGATGTCGTTCCAAAGTTTTGCGAAATACCAATGTACCGAATATTCCAAAGCGGATTTGAGATTCTGATCTTTCTGCCAACGAATGTAGGGATATCTTGTCTTATCCCAGGAAAAAAGAGACTGATCCGCTTTTAGATAACCGCTTTCCACGGACACAAGCGCCAAGACGGAATGAAACAGAGAGGAGGGAGGTGTTTTATAAGAACATTCGTTTTTTTGAAAGTAAATTTTGTCGTTTGCGGTTTGATTGACTAAGATTGCGCAGAGAAATTTACCTTTTCCGTTTAAACTTTTTTCAGAAAAGGATTTTGAGGAATAGGTCGATGGATCGCCCTTACAGGAACAAAACCAGAGAGCGAAGAGGACGGCACTTTTCACCTGAAATCGGGCGAATCAAGTCCAAAGAGAGATGCCGATCAAAATGAATACGACCGGGATATAAACAAAGAAGAAATAGATTCTTCCTGCTTTTTTCCAAGGTTTTTGCATTTTGGGACGGATGATTTCCACGAGTTCTTCTTCGTTGGCTTGATAAAGGGAAGAGGAATCGTTCATCCCGAACAAATTAGCGGCGAGACGTTTGAGCGCCTTTTCTCTGTGAGTTCGGATGTAATCTTGACTGACCGCGACTAATTCCTTATTTTCGGAAAATAGATTTCGAAATACGACCGGAATTTCGTAAAACTTTCCGATCAAAAGACTGGAAAGTCGGGTGAAAAGCCCCAGATAAAAAAGAGAAGCGTATTTTACGGCTTCCAACTTCAAACCGAATACGATCACGAAACAAATCACATAGGCTCCGTAACCTACGATGAAACCGGCTCTTTCTAAAAATCGGTTCCAAAAGATTTCATTTTCAAATTCAAGATTCAGGGTTTCTAAGGAGGGGGTTGCGTAGTTTGTTCGTGTCATCGATGGATTCAAAAAAAAGAATATTCTCTTCTCGATCCATACAAAATTTCCTCTACGAAATGACAAATCAAATCGTGTTCGAATTTCTCATTAAAAGGACAGATCAAAAAACTATGTCGTTTTAGACAAAATCAAGTTTAACCCTTTTCTTTTTGTGCGTTCGTTTACGGGAATTGTTTCTGTTTCCAAACGATTCTTTTTTTCTTCGGGGAAAACCGAGAGAAGACCGAAAATCTTTTCATACGAGGTTTTTCGGATGTCGATCGCACTCAAAAGAAAAGAAAGAAAAATTCAAATCGGAGAATTCTGGACCTCTCGTCAGAGGCAATCTCATTCCATTCATTACGGCGTCAGTTACCGAGCCTCGTTTAAACCCGAGCTTCCAGCTTTT
This sequence comes from Leptospira weilii, assembly GCF_006874765.1. Lineage (NCBI taxonomy): Bacteria > Pseudomonadati > Spirochaetota > Leptospiria > Leptospirales > Leptospiraceae > Leptospira > Leptospira weilii. The sequence continues at coordinate 3,125,017 of NZ_CP040840.1, read as the reverse complement.
TTTTTGGATCGATATCTTTCTAAAAATAAGGGCGTTGTTTTGGATCCTTTCGGAGGTAGAGGGACCACTTCCATTCAAGCGAATTTGGAAGGTCACTTTGCGATTCACAATGATATCAGTCCGATGTCTTTGTTTCTTGCCAAGTCCAGACAAACGATTCCTTCCCTCGACAGCATGGAAAGGATTTTGGATCGACTGGATTTAAAAAAGAAAACTCGAGAAGAAAAAGAAGACAAGGATCTGCTCGCTTTTTATCATAAGGATACTCTAAACGAAATCAAAAATTTAAAACGAATTCTTTCCCGGGATCTTTCTCCCGAGATCCAATACATAGGGGTCACGGCGCTTTCCAGACTTCACGGACATAGCGATGGATTTTTCTCGGTTTACAGTTTTCCACAGATTTCGATTCCTCCGGCGGCTCAAAAGAGAAACAACGAGAAGAGGGGAATCGAACCGGAATATAAGGAAATTAAATCTCGGATCTTGCAGAAGATGAAGCGGGATCTAAAGTCCCCACTTCCTCCGTTTTATCACGAATTTTCAGGTAGAAATCGTTATACGAATCATTCCTCTTTGTACTTGGAATCTATGGAGGATGGAATTGCGGATCTTGTCATCACTTCTCCGCCTTTTCTGGATAAGGTGAACTATGAAGAGGATAATTGGCTTCGTTATTGGTTTTTGGATATAGAACTTCCGGATCATAAAAGGCCGAGTATCTTTTCCACTCTCGATGCTTGGATGGAATTTATCCGAGAAACTTTGAAGGAGCTTTCCAGGGTTCTCAAGCCGAACGGGGTTTGTGTCATGGAAGTGGGTGATATCAAAAAGGGTTCCGCTATTTTCAATTTGGACGAGTATGTGATCCGGGCCGCTTCCGATTCCGGTTTGGAATGGGAAACAACTTTTATCAACGATCAAAAGTTCACGAAACTTTCCAATTGCTGGAACGTTTCGAATAACGAAAAAGGTACGAACTCAAATCGTTGTGTGGTCTTTCGAAATTTTAAGTAAGGAACTTTATTTGTGGGAGTTCCCACATTTGTGGATGGCTGAAACTTTTTTAGGCGATTTGAACTTTTCCCACCGACGATTTGTTTGGCGCCTCCTTTCTATCGAAAGGACCGCGCTCTACGCTCCAATCTGCAACGTACCATTCAATATTTAAAGATATTTTAATTTACTGGTTTTATTATATTTGAATTCTATGAAATCCATGGTGCGTCGCAGTATTTTCGCTTCGATCGCTGGCGCGGCTGAAAAATCGAAAGCGAATTCGTAGTCGAGCCCGAGTATCGTGAGGGGAATATTCTAGATACTGAAAGTATCCTTAAATTTTTCAGAGTTAAGAAGGCTTTGCACAGTCAGTAACGCACGCCCTGCATCGTATGCGGGTAAGTTGCGAAACATTTTCCCATATTCATCGTCCAGGTCGCACATCGCATCTACATGTTCCTCGGAGAAAATTCTTGCATTTTCATAGTGTGGCGCGGCAAAGCGGATATTGAGTGGATCGACGTATCCGGCCTTAATGAAGCCTCTTGTTTTGCGGTGACATCGGCATGGGTTGGTTTTGTTAATAAGCCCGCATTTGTTCTGCATAAATGAGTAAAGATCACGCCTTGCGCGGGAAAGCAGCTGTCGGTAATTTTCTGCGCTGACGCCGCAAATTTCACCCGCTACATCGGATTTGAGCGCAAAAAATTCTCCGAGAATAAAAACCAAGCGCTGCTCGCGCGTCAGGCAGAGTAGCATACCCAACATACAGCCAACATTTGCTTCCTTAACCAAGAGCTGAGTCTCCGGGTTCTTCAGCTCACGCGCTTCGATCACTTCATCCGAGACGGCATAAATTTCTTCGGCAAACTCATCGAATGAGCCCGTCAAAGCTTCGATCTTACCCTTACGGAATTTCAGAAGCTGGTTACGTGCAATTGCATACGCCCAGGTGGTAAACGCCGCCTTTTCGGGATTGTAGGATTGGAGGTTAAGAATGACTTTAAGTAGGGTTTCCTGCGTAACGTCCGCCGCATCGTCCGGATTCAGCAACATCTTTTGTGCCAGGTTAAAGACAAAGGGCTGTAGTGACGTAATAAGGTGCTCCAAGACCTCGCGGTTTCCCGCGAGGCTCTTACGCACAAGATCCCCCCAATCAGACTTAACTCTTTTTTGTGGATGGCTGCGTAAAATAATCATAGTCTGAGTTTAAACCTGTTTACCGTATGTTTTGATATCCTCAAAACTGAGGACGGCCATATCTGTTTTCGTTTCGTCCATCTCAAATAGTTGGAAAAAATCCAAACATGCCGGATGCCCTGCCTGTTCTGCCTCGGCTACGCGATCGGCGGCTTCTTTACTTTCAAAGAACACCAAATCGGCATATGTGCCGCCTTTTCCCTTCATCAATATCCGCTTGATGATTCCTTTCTGCTGCTTGACGAAATGAGTTTCAAACTCATCCGATGCTTTAAGAATCGTAGCTTCGTCGACTCCGACTTTTGCTCTTCCCGGGGCCAATTGAATGTACATATTTTTTCTCCTTTTGGTAATGGCTTGAGATTCCTGCCTTTATAAAGTGGTATCGCCAGAAATTAAGCCTGTGACAATTGGCCGACAAAAAATAATCTGAAATCTATCATACATCACCGCGGACTGTAGCGTCCTAAACACTAATTCCTCGCTCCTAGCAACTTGATACACTTACTTTTTTCCGGATTCTGTCTTCTTTGCTCGGAAATGAGCCGGTTTCCTCTTCATCAATTTCCGAAATCGACCGAAAACTTAAAGGAAGAAGAGGGTTACCGGATATGATGCGCTCACTCTGGACGGCTGCCACGGGAATGATTGCCCAGCAGTTCCATATCGATACGATTTCGAACAATTTAGCAAACGTGAATACGACGGGATTCAAAAAAAATCGCGCCGACTTCGAGGATTTGGTTTACCAACACCAGGTTTTAGCCGGAACTCCGGCCACTTCCGTAAGCGAGATTCCTACGGGAGTCAACGTGGGTCATGGTGTGAGAGTCGCGGCTTCTCAAAAACTTTTTGAGATCGGTTCTTTTCAAGCCACCGGAAATAAATTGGATATGGCGATTACCGGAGAAATGGGATTTTTTAAAATTCAGATGCCGGATGGGAGTTTTGCTTTCTCCAGAGACGGATCTTTTAAGATCGACTCGAACCAACAAGTGGTGACGTCTAATGGATATCTTCTCGAACCGCCGCTTATTCTTCCCGAAGGAGCGATTTTAAACACACTGATGATTTCCGAACAGGGTGAAGTCACCGTAAAAGTCGGAGCGGATATTCGTCCGATCGTGATCGGTCAGGTGGAACTTTATCGTTTCGTAAACCCGGCGGGTCTTCAAGCGATCGGAAAAAACTTATTTCAAGAAACGGTGGCGTCCGGACCCGAAATTCCGGGGACTCCGGGTATGGAAGGATTCGGAAACGTACTTCAGGGATTTTTGGAAATGAGTAACGTAAAGATCGTGGAAGAAATGGTGAACATGATCGTCGCTCAAAGAGCTTACGAGTCCAATTCGAAGGCAATTCAAACCTCGGACAATATGTTGTCCACTGCCATTTCTCTCAAGAGATAAGAATTTTATAAATTTCTTATGAAGTTTGCGCGGATTTTTGTTCTTCTTGTTTTGGGCGTCGATTCGCTTTGGGGATCCGGGATTTACCTCAAAGGTAGGGTGATTGTGGAAGGGGAAGAAGTTCGTTTATCTTCCGTCGCTCGGATTCCCGACGGATTGGAAGATCGCGTCCTCATCCGAGATTTAAAGCGCCCCGTGTTTGTCGGATCCAAAGATATCTTGAAGGTTTACGGAGATTTGAATCCGATCGTGGTAGGAAGGGAAACTTTGATTCTTCCTTTGAATCATACCTTGAAACCCGAAGAAATCGAGGAATCTCTTACCGACGAGATCAAAAAGAAACATCCGAACGGGGAGTTCAAACTTACATTTTTATCCGGAGATATCAAGGTTCCCTCGGAAGGCGTCCAACTTCGTTGGGCGAATCTTTCCTCCCGTTTGCATCCGGGACAACTCATGGCCTCTCTGGAAATATTTTTTCAAAATCAAAAAGTTCATACCTTGAGGATTCGTTTTCAGGTGGAACAAAAGATAAAAGTATTAAAGGCGAGTCGTCCTTTGAACAAAGGGATCAAAATTGTAAAAGAGGATTTCAAAGAAGAAGAGACCTTGACTTCTGAGGAAATTTTGGATTCTCCCGGAAGCGAGTTACTGGGTTCTACTCTTTTAAAAGACATGAACGAAGGCGAGATCTTCCGTAAAAAACACGTTCGTAAGATTCAGGACGTTCAAAGAGGAGGGGAAATTCTAATGATCTATCACAAAGGGAGTCTCGTTCTCAAAGCGAAAGTGAAAGCTCTGAGTTCCGGAAATATCGGGGAAGAAGTTCAGGTTACGGCTCATTCCAGAGAGGGGCAGTTGAGTGCGAAAGTCGTGGATAAAAATACGGTGGTCGCGGAATGAGATTCGATTCGATTTTCGCAGGTTTATATTCGGGTCTGTGGGTCGGGATCTTATCAAAAAGTCTAAGATTGAGTTTTTGGGGAATAAGCGTTCTTCTTCTATTCTGCGTTTTTGCGGAAAAACAATCCGGTTTGAACGCACAAGAATCCTCCCTTTGGGCGGATAAAAATCCGTATTCTATGCGCCAAAACATCAAGGTCGGATCTCCTCTCTACGTTAAAATCAAAAACGGTCTACAGGCGGAATTCGAGCTCGAATCCAATGCCGACGAAACCCTGACCTTGAAAGTTATGCCCGATAAAAAGATCATTCCCGATATGCCGTCGTATAACAGCGATCGTACGATTACTCGAAAAAATAAGGGGAAGATCAAGTCTGTGGGGAAAATAAAAGGGAACTTGACGGTTCTCGTGACCGCAGTGGATCCGAACACGGGACTTTTGAGCGTCCGTGGACAAAAAATGAATGTGATCAACGGGGAGGAAAATAGTCTTTTTTTATCGGGAACGGTTTCTCCGGAATTTGTGGAAAAGGATTCTTCTATCGATGCGGATAAGATCGCCAATCTTCAGGTGAACTTTAGCGGAAAAATCAAACGCCAAGAAGTAATTCCTCCGATCGCTTTAAAAACCGTCACAAATCCGGACGGTTCCGTAACGACCAAAGCAGAACTTTCGGAAGAAGAAAAACAAAGACTGATTCTGAACCAACTGAACCGGCTTTTGGGAGAATCGCAATGAAATTCAAATATTCTATTTTTTGCATGTTTAGGTTTTCTTTGACCGTTTTCTGCGGATTTGTATCGCGCGTTTTCGGGTCCTCGTTTTACGCGTGCTTTGCGGTATTTTTGATTGGAGCGTTCGGTGTTTTTCCCTTGAATGCGGCGGAGTTACGGCTTAAGGACGTCGCCCGCATCGAAGGAATTCGGGAAAATCAGATCACGGGATACGGAATCGTAGTCGGTCTCCCTGGAACCGGAGATAGCAAAACTCCTTTTACTTCCGAAAGTATGAAAAATTATCTGAAAAACCTAGGAGTGGAAGCCAATCTCAAACCGGATCAAACTCGAAATATCGCATCCGTTTTGATCACCTCTACGATACCGACTTATTCTCGCAAAGGGGATAAGTTGAACGTAATCGTATCTTCCATCGGAGACGCTAAGTCCTTAGAGGGAGGGGTTCTCCTGCAATCTCCTTTGAAAACCGCCGGGGATAAGACATTCGCGGTGGCTTCGGGTGTGATCTCTTTCGGCGGAAGACAGGAACAGGAAAGAGGAAGCGGCGTGAGGGGAAATAAAAAGACGGTCGGAATCATTCATGGGGGAGCGATCGTCGAGCAGGAGTTGGATCAGAATTTTTACGCTTCCGAAAGAATTCAGATTCAACTTGAAAATCAGGATTTTACGGCTTTAAACACGATTGTCTCTCGAATTCGTTCCATTCTCCCCGGAAAACACGGAATCGGACCGGAATCGGTTGTTCCCGTTTCTCCCTCCGAGATCAATATCGTTCTCGGAAAAACTTTCGAAAATAAGTCCGACGCGTTCTTAACTTTATTAAGCGACATTGAAAATCTTACCGTCGAAACCCAGGTCAGGCCGAAGGTGATCATCAACGAAAGAACCGGAGTTATCGTAATGGGCGGTAACATCACGATCGAAGAGGTTGCGGTTTCCCGTTCCGGTTTGAATCTTTCCGTCACGGATAAAAACCGGAGACGCAACTGGTTTGGAAAAGAACAAGAACCCGTTAAAAACTCTTTTTTGATCGAGGAATCCACGAGCGTAGGCGACGTGGTCGAAGCCTTGAACAAGGTCGGAGCCTCTACCAGGGACATCATTGCAATTTTAGAAGCTTTGAAAAAATCGGGCGCGTTACACGCGGAGTTGGAGATACAATGAGAATCGATTCCATTCAAGATTACACAAACAAATTGAATCTGGCCGAAAAACCCGAAGTCAAAAGTCTGATTCATATCGAAAATTCTAATAAAGAAAAACGGAATGTTTCCTTTCCGGAATTGCTTCGGAAAGAATTCAATGAAAAATTTTCCGGCAAAATCAGCTCTTCTGAGATTCGCATGCCGCATAACATTAAGGAAGAAACGGCGGCCGATCCGTATCGCAAAAAACTCTATTCCGCTTCCGTCGAATTCGAATCGATCTTTGTGAAGATGATGCTTACCGAAATGAAAAAGACCGTGGAGAAATCGGGTCTCATCGACGGAGGTCACGCGGAAGAGATCTTTGAAGACATGCTCTACGACGAATATTCCAAAAATCTTTCGGCTAATTCTTCCTTGGGTCTTGCGGAACAGATCTATCAGTCTTTATCTTCCAATCTTCCTCCGGTCAACGCCGGGATCAGAGCCGATCGTAAGGTTTAAAATGAAACGGCTTCCCTAAGGGGCGTCGTTAACTCAGCGAATGCTTCTCTATGGATCGGCATAACTCAGCGAATGCCTCTCTATCATAACGTTACCCACAAGTAATGGGATCTCAAGATCAATTTGTAGGAATTACGACAAAATCCCCGTGAAACGATCGGCCCCACCCTGATTTTGGGTGTACATCCTGGGACATAGGTAACAGTTTAAACCAACGACATGGGTTACACTTTTAAAGTCCTAGTTACTTTTCGAATTCGTTCATCAAAATATCCGATTGTTACAAAGCTGAAGTAGATTCGCCAAAGGCCGTCTTCGACCGGCTCAAATCCGATTCTTTCCCCGGCTAAACTCTTCGTGATGAAGTATCTTTGATTTTTCCAATAAAAGCAACCATCATCCACTTTCCGGATTTCAAAATGATCCGGATACCGTATTTCAGGAATACGATTCGGAAATATTCTCGTTGAATGTTTATAAAGCTGGGAAGGAGTTTTTTGACCCAATGCTTCATGCGGACGTTCAAAATTGTATTCCGCTCTAAATCGATCAAAAGATTTCTGTTGTTGTTTCATAGAAGAACGGATCGGATATACCGCTTCCGCTTTTAAGGTGCGATGCATTCTCTCGTGTCGTCCGTTCTCTTGAGGTTTACCGGGACGAATTCTTTCAGGAAGAATTCCCAATTTAATCCACCAAGTGGAAAGCAGAGACATTCCTAATCCCGCCGCAAACGGGACCCCATTGTCCGTTCGAATCGCATTCGGCAATCCGTATTCTCGAAAACATCTTTCGAATTCTTTCTTGGTATCGTAGGTTTTTGTGCCTGAAAGACCTTTACAACAAAGTAAGAATCGACTGTAACCGTCCGAAATTGTCAAAGGGTAACATCGAATTCCATCTTTGAGTTTGAAATCTCCTTTGAAATCCGCACACCAAACCGCATTCGGATGATCGTAACCTTGAAACGGGAAGGAGCGAGCAATCATCTCTCGCTTCTTCTTTCGAGATTTTACCAAACCTCTTTTCTGAAGAATATTGCCGATCGTGCTTGCTGAAGGCCAAGTGATTTCAGGATTATCCTTTTCTAATATGACAAGCAGCTTCTTCGGTCCCCAAGTCGGATGTCGTTTACGAAGTGCAAGGATGAATCTCTCTTCCGCAAAACTAACTCGATTGGGATTCGTATGAGGAGATTTGCTTCTGTCTAAAAGCCCGTTTGGACCTTCTTGTCGATATCGATTCAACCATTTGTAACCGGTCTTTCTACTGATTCCAAACGTCTCGCACAACGAAGTGATTGAAACACTTCCGTTGCAGACTGCCGCAATGAATTTTACTTTCTCGTCCATCGGTGACACCTTTTTCCATGGCAAAGGATTAACCCTCCTTTGCATTAATTTTAGTGTTACCTATGTTCCCGGTTCATACCTGGGTGGTGGGGTGATGAGCGACCCGTAGGGAGCAAATCATTGAGCCTGGAGGCGGAAAGGTTCGGGAAATTTTCTTCTATCAGAAAATCATACTTTTTGCAAGTAAAAAGCCTCATTCTTGTCGGAACACTTGAAAAATATCAGTTTTTGATTCTTATGATCCCGAAAGCCTTCTTAATTTGTGGGTGCCTCTCTACGGATCGCAACATAGAATCGCTTTCGCATTTTGTTATATCGAACTCACGTTAAATACGAAAAATTTTTGTTAGTCGATTAAATCCCCAAATTTGATTCCATCCAAATCGTTTTGCAGTTTTTCTTCCGTTTTTTCGATTTTGGAATGAATGTTTCCGGGAAATAATTTCAGTTCCTTATCGCCCGTTAAAAGAGGTTCGGGGATCTTTCGATAAACGTCTCCGATACTCAAATCTCCCGGTGCAATGATCGGAACAAATTCGTTTTTTCTCGTCTCCGATAAAAATTCCAATTCGCAGAGTTTTTTGGTCAATACTGGAATCTCTTCTTCTTTCAAACGCGAAATCCGGGAAAGTTCGATAGAAGAAGAGGGTATCTTTTTTTCTTTTTGAATCCGATATGCGGACTTTAAAATCAAAATCAATTTTCGAAACTCGTTGCTCGACGAGGTATGAATTTCATCCGGAGAGTGAAGAGGAGCGAGATACCTTTCTCTGAATTGAAGAGACGCGGTGATTTCTGCGCCGAACAGAACAATTAAAGAAAGTGAATATACTCCCAAAAGAAAAATCGGAATCGCCGCCAAAGCTTTGTAGATAATCATTGTGGTCTCGCTGAACGAAGAAAGATACACATGAAATCCCCAAAGAAAAACAAGAAAGATGATACCCGTGACCGCGGCTCCTACGGAAGAGGCTTTTAGGGGAACCTTCGTATTCGGGATCAAAGAATAAAGACTTAGAAAAAAGAGCCAAATTCCGGAGAGCGGAAATAAAATTCTCAGGAAAGAATAGATCGTAAAAACGCTGTCTCCTCCGGCGATTAGAGTGGTCACAAATTTCTGATCTTTGGATTCAGTAATACTGATGGTGCGATATTCGCCTACGTTGAGCATTTTGATCTTTCCGTTTTCTTTTCTTTCCAAAAGAAGATTGGCCCATAACTTACCGTTCATCGGGGTGTAAAATGGATTCCAGTGATCTCCTAAATCCGTGGAAATGAGTATGTTCCCCAGACTATCCATAAGGAATAATTCCGTTATATCGGGTCCGGTAAAGGACCAGATACGGATGAAGTTATATCGTTTGTGGCGCAGTTCGATCCAGCTATTTCCTCCGTCTTGGGAACGATACAAAACTCCTCTTTCTCCCGCCAAAAAGATATCCCCGTTTGTAGTTTGATGGATGTCATGGAACGCTAAATGAGTCAGTCGATTCGGATAAAAATTAAATCCTCCGTCGTCGCTCGTCCATACGGTCCCGGATTCGTCCGCGATGTAACCCTTTAATGCGTCTGGAAAATAGACCTTGGAAGCGTTCATCTTCAACCTGTCTTTGAAGATCGGTTTGAAGGAAATTCCTTCGGGAATATAGTGTAGAACTTCTCCGTTTTTGAATATAATGAAAATATTATTTTTATTGACGACTTCTATGTCCTTGAGTTCGACTCCTTCGAAGGAGGTCAGGGTCCAGACGGGGGAATCGATAGGTTTGATTAGGAGAATCCCTTTTGTGGAAAGGGCGTAGATAATTCCTTCTCTGATTTTAATACGAATAAAATCGGAATCTCCTATATCCGGCTTTTTGCAGAAGTCCAATCCTCCGCCTAAGTTGTCTAAACATTTCATGTTTTCAAAATCGATTTCGTCTTCCCGAATCGAATATTCCTTTTTGAGGTTGGAATCCATTCGAAACAGGGTTCCGTTTTCTCCGCTCACCCAGATTTTATCGGAGGAATCTTTTTCCATAGAAAAGTAGTGGGAAGGTCTGAAGAAATCGATGGTCTTTTTGGCGATTCCTTCTCCGATCACAAAAAGAAGGGGACCTATCGCCAAGACGAAAAAATAAAACACGAATTTCTGAAAGAGGGATCTGTTGGAGCGGATCTTCCAAATTCCGTTGAACGCGTTTTCCAGAGAACGTAAAACTGCGGTTGCCGAAAACACCAAAATCACAAATCCGATGGCTCCGATCTGAGTCGCGGTATCGATCAGTTCTCCGATCGTTTCGAGGTACGTGTTGATATCCACGTTGATGTTACTTTGTAGAATGAAGGTGTTGATCGTGTCGAAAATTTCCTCTTTTCGATTTTCCAAACCGGAAGTGATCGTGATCAAAGACAACGCAACCGTGAGCATAGGAATCAAAGATACGATTGTCGTATAGGAAATCCCGGAGGCTTGCATGAGACAATCGTCCTTGATAAAACGATATGCGGAACCTACGATGATCCGGATGAATAGAACGAAAATTTTTAGAAAACCTTTTTGGGGAATCTTATCGGAATCGGCCAACCAACCCGGTTTAAATAGATGTAACATTGCTCATTCCGCCTTGAAGCTGTACAGAACCATGGACGAAGTCAAAGGCCTGCCTTGATTTTTGAGTTTACTTTTCCAGTGGTAGACACTGATTCGAATCCATTTCCAATAATCTTTCCAAGAGCGGAAACTTCCTCTTGACTTGAGTAATTTTGCGAGAAGTGAAAAATCAACTCCGAGATAAATGATGTGATCTCTAAAACCGGAACGATCAAGAATTTTTTTCAGATTCGATTCCGAATAATAATAAAAATGTCCCGGAAGGTAATAATGGTAGCTTGCCCCCGCATCGATCGCTTGCATGCCTTCGAAATTTGCGGTTTGTAAAAGTAGCAATCCTCCCGGTTTAAGAATTCGACGAAGTTTTTGAAAAACGCGATCCGGTTGCGAAAGATGTTCGATCACCTCTACGAGAGTGACCACGTCGAAAAAATTTTCGGGAAGATCCGCGTCTAAAAATTCTCCCTGACACACTTCGAATCCTCTGGATTTTGCGGCTTCGGCGGAGTAGGAAGAAATTTCCACACCGGCGACTTCGAAACCTGCTTCTTTTGCGCAATTCAGAAAACCTCCGAAGGAACAACCGATATCTAAAAATTTTCCTTTCGGTTTAAATTTTTGGATGTTTTTAATTCGGGCTTTCCAAACGTATCGATCGAATTTTTCGGTTTGTCTTTCGTCTCGGTATGAAAAGTCAGCATTCCCGGAATAATATTTTTCCGTGTAAAGTTCGGAAGGTTTTGGTCTTGGATGTTGGGTTCTTAGCCCGCAGGTAGAACAGATATAAATTGGAATATTATAATTTTTAAATGTGGAATAATATAAGAATTTCCAGTCGTTTTTTTGACAGCAAGGACAGATTTCGTTTAGAGTTTTGCCAGAAAAATCCAATGACAGATCCTTTCTTCCAATTTTCCCAAAGGAGTTCTTTCCGTATAACCGAAATCGGTATGGGAAAAATCCTTCAAATCTTCTTTCAATTCTTCTAATGTATAAAAACGGGAGTAAGCCCCTTTTAAGTCCTCGGTTCCGATCGCAGTTCCCTGCGCCTGGAGATGGGTGTCCCCGACTGCTCGCACCGACCCGGCCAGATATCCCCCTTTCTTGAGAATTCTGATTTTTTCCTTTAGAATTTCTTGAGTAGATTTTGCGGAATTGTAGTGTAATACTCCCCAACTTACGATCACGTCGAAAAAATTCTCTTCGAAAGGGAACGGAGGATTGCCGCCTAACGAAGCTTTGACGAAAGGACACGTTTCTCGAATTGTTTTTACGGAATTTTCCGTATAGTCCGTCGCATAAACTTGATAACCGAATTCGTTTAATAAAACACAGTGCCTTCCGGAACCGGCCCCGAAATCCAAGGCTTTCCGTTTCGCTTGTTTATCGGAATAACCGGTTCCGATTTTCGAAAGCATTCTGACCAGATTTTCGTCGGGATAGTCTAACCTGGATTTGGTTCTTGTATAATGTAGGTTCCAGGCGGATCGGGAAGAAGGTTCAGACGGATTCAAATTTACCTTCCAGTCTTTGTAGAACGGATTGTTTCCAATTTTCCAAAGTCTGATCGTTTTGATCGGGACCTAAGACCCCGATACTTCGAGTTCTTATCGCGTTTCCTTCCGACGTTCTTAAAATTTCTCCGTGTTGTTTCAACTTACGATCGAAGATGATTTTTTCTTTTCCTTTTATAACGAATTCTGAATGTTCGACAAGTTTGGACTTTCCTTCGGGAGGCGCGGAGAAAAAAATTCCCGCGTATTTCTTAGGAATTTTCGAATAGTTCAAAAACGGTTCGATTTTTTCTCCCGTTAAAAGTTTCACTAAATTTTCGAAATAGGAAGAGCCGAAGTAATTCGGAATCAGGGTGTCGGCTAAAAATTCCCCTCCGACTTCCGGGACCGCTTCGATCAGATAGATTTCTCCTTGCGGATTGATTCTGAATTCTGCGACGAATGGGCAATCGTTCATCTTAGTCGCCGCGGCCAAAGCCCTGCAGTTGAGAAGAATTTCTCCGATCAATTCGCAACGTAAGAAAGGAAGAGTATGAGCGATTTCTAAATAAGGCGCGTACTTCGTCACATCCTTATGAGAGATGGAAGCCGGAAAAAACTTTCCGTTTTGAATCAGCCCGCAGACTGTGATTTCAAAACCCGGAATGTATTCTTCTGCGATCCATTCTTCCTTATCCGCATTCGTCTTCTTTTTGGATACCCTTGAGCGAGAGTTTTTTTTCTTGGATTTAAGAAAGGATTCCCATTCTTTCGGATCGTGAAAGGTTCTGATTCCTTCTTTGCCGCTTCCCTGAGAAGGTTTGTATACGAAGGGAAATTGATTTTTTAAGGTACTGATATCGTAATTTTCCGGAGTTAAAATTCCTATCTTTTTTGCGGTTTCTTTGAGCAGATTCTTATCCGAACAGATCCCCACACTTTCAAGACTAGCATAACGTAGTTTTAATTTGTCGGCTATGTAGGAAGCGGTGTAAGTCGCTTTTCCGTAAGAGCGAGTCCCGACTCCGAGAATTTCTCCCTGAAGAGGAATTTCGGAAACCGTTTTGAGAATTTTACGATATTCGGTGACGGATTCCATAATCCTGAGAGAGGACATTTTCAAACCAGGCGCATGGTTGTTTCGGTCCACGGCGATCACCGAGTAACCGAGTCCGATCGCAGCGGAGATCAAGGGGACTTGATTGGGTCCGGCCCCGATGGAAAGGAAATATCCCTTTTCTTTCATCATCCGTAGGTTTCTTTTTATACGTGAGAAAGTCAAAGGATTTTTACGAGCCGTATGACTTGATCTTAGCAGGAAGCGGATCGGTGCGGAAGCGTTCGTTTTTTTCCTTCCGAATTTTTTCCTCGTAGGAATCATCTTAGGTTTCGTCTGATGAACGTGAATCGCTGTGAGACAACGGATTTCCGCGCATGTTTTGAAGAAGGGATCTACGTGTAGCCGACCGTCCACAGGTATTGATCGTTCGAAACTGTTTGTGTGTTTTGCGAACCCGTGTACGTTGCGAGTTGACGAAGATCTGAAACGCTTCCGTTGTCTTCGATTTTTGCGGTGTTTTCTTGATGAGTTTTACGTGTTTGATCGAGGGAACTGAATCGGTACGTCTTAGGGAAGAATTCAATCTTCCCTTGTATAGATGGAAAGAACACGATTCTTTACGAAATGCGTTCGTATAAGATTCGAACCCCGCCCGCTTTTTCTCCGTTCGGTCTGAGGTTTTGGGAAAAGATGATTAGCTTGTTATCTCCGTCTTTTTCCAAACTAGTTTTCCAACCCCAACTGGTTTCAGAAGTTTCTCCGCCGTAGTGTCCCGTAAAAGACCATTCCTGCGCGCCGGGCGGGCTTTGAGAAAATAGAATTCCGCTTCCCATCCCGAAACTTTCGACCCAAGCGGATTCGTATCTCTGTTTGTCGATATGATAACCGTAGATCGCGATTCCTTCGAAAGGTTCCCCTCCGTAACTTCCCTTGTATTCGTGAAGAAGAAATCTTCCGCCTAATATAAGTTTAATGGTTCCGGTAATCGGAGATTCGTCGGTGACCTCTCCCTCTTTGAACATCATTTGGTTGACGCCTTTCCAATTGCCCGTATAAGATTCGAATTCTTTGTGAACGCCTTCTCGTTTTGAGGTTTCAAATTTTTCTTTGCTCATGACTGGGAAGATTGAAATCGGATGGTTAAAACAGGTCAAGAAAGATTTTACTGAAACGAAATTTGGCCGTAATTCGAAGAAGTTCGAAAGTTAAAATCAAACTCCACGGTTTAGATTTTGGAAAATACAATTCTTCTATGGATTTGCAATGAATTCTAAAACTTCCGATCGAATCTAGATTCCAATAAAGAAATACGTTTTTTCGTTCGGATTTTCGTTTTGTATCAAATTGGATTCGGTCTATTCTTCCAATCAAGGAATGTTTTCTAAAGCTCGATTTTTTTAGATTTCGTTCTTCTAAGTTCGGATATTTTAAAAATTTTTGAATATTCCAGATTTCACGAATTCGTAGGATGAGTTTGGGTTTATCCGGATAGAATACTTCATAAAGTTTGAATATAATTTCAACGGAACGATCGTTTAAGAAATTTGCAAAATCGGCGTTCGAATCGTGGTAATTGTATTTTAGGGAATTTGTATTTTTCGTATTTTTGGACATAGAACCTCGCAAAATCGTCCGATCTTTTTTTAATCGCAGGAGGGTTTTACCGAACTTCAAGTGCCACTGAAACTTTTACGTTGATATATCTTTCACCTATTGAAATCGGAAATTGATTTTTGAAAAATCGTACCAGTTGAGCTGATCGTAAAATCTCAAGAATGAATTGCTACTCGAACTTAAGAATAGAATACTATTAAAAACTTATTTCGAAAATTAGAATATTTAAATATTCCTTTAAAAAGTCTGGATTTCCCGATTTGACTTAATTTTTGAGAACCGCTGTACTTTTGCAAAACCGGCCGCTTATTTTCGAGTATCATTTTCACGCGTCCGAGTAGCATCTCCGATACAAACTGCGGATATTTTTTAAAGTACTCGAAGTCTATTCGGTTTAAAAAAGTTTTTGTTAAAATTCATAATTCTTGTCGGAGAAACATTGGAATCAGAAAGAAATTATTAAAGAATGAATTTTCGGACAACTTTACTCATCTCTACATAATAGAGTGTCTAAAATTCTGCGTTGAAACATGGAATTTGTACTCAAATTGACGATACTCTATTTTATAGGAATCAGTAAAAACAAGGTTAGAAATTTCTGGATTGACCGGAAGCTTCGAATGAATTTTCTGAATCGATAGAATTTGAATTTATAAGGGAAAAGCAAACGATGAAAAAAAGGTTCGGATTTTTAAAAAAATGAATTTTTGTTAATCGTCTTGTGTTCCATCGGATTCTCGACTTTCTTATTTTCAAAAGAGATTTCGAAAGATAAGAATCAGCTTCTATTCGATGCGGTTGCTTCTGAAAATTTGACCGAAATCAAAGGGCTTTTGGATCTGGGCGCCGATCCGAATTCTATTTTGAGCCCTTGTAAACTTTATGATAATCTGGGGCGATCTGTTTTTGGTGTTGATCATAGGAGTACGTGTTCTTTGTGGGATTTGGTTTTTCAACGGAATTTACACAAAACGCTTGCGCTCTTGATTGAAAGAGGACTGAAAGAACCGGAGAGATCATGGGCCATCCTAAACGTGTCTGTATCTTGGAACCGAGTAGAAATAACAGAGATTCTTTTGCAGAATGGATTTAAGGATGATAACGGTTACTCTCTTGAATTAGCCGCATCTAACTGTAATCTACCGATCTTAAAATTACTTTTAAAATCAGGACTCGATCCGAATGCGAGTAAACACGAAGTTGATATGACCGGTTCTTCCCTGGGTGGTGCGGTCCGTAAGGATTGTTCTTCTGCGGCGGTAGAATTGATTCAAGCGGGAGCGGATGTAAATAAATTGATTGTTTGGACCCCGCGGCTGTCGATGTCACCGATTGAATGGGCGATAGAACGTGGAGCTCGCGACGTGTATTTTGTTCTTAAAAAAGCAAAAGCAGAGTTCAATCCGGAGACCGGTTTGGAGATTGCTAAGAAAGAATACAAAAAGATCGAAAGAGAAATGAAACGATGGGAGAATCCGTATAAAGGACCCGAAAAGGATAGGAACACCTACGACTCCAACAAAGAACACGAATTGAAAGATTTGAATCCTAAATTAGAAAAATATAATGATATAATCAAGGATCTGGAATTGATTTTGGAAGATCGGAAGTGATTTTCGATAAAACGAATTGCTCTGATGCTATTTTTCATTTTCGCAAAAGTGTTTCTGCGGATTACGAATTCCTGCACTCTTATTTGGATGTAAAATTTTGAGTTGTGGGGAATTTAAGAAACTTCTATAAACTAAATTTTGCATATGATAACAGAAGCCGAATGGTATTTTATACGGGGATTTTCCCCGGTAGATTGGTATTTTCGGATTTTACAGAGGTCCTTAGATTAAAAATCTATGTTGTATTTTAAAAACAGTTTTTAAAGTTGATTGAACAGAATTTACGCGAACTTTTTTAGAGTCTGTCCCAAAACTATCGGATTTTATCAGAATCTCCGTGAATCGCGACGATTGTCTTAGGTTTTGGGACAGGTTCTAAAGAAAAATCATTTGGGGCTTACAGCTATAGTAGGGTTTTGGCCGGGGATTTCTATGATCCGGAAATCTTGGATTTTTTCCGGAAAGAATTCGAGAAATTGAATTTTCTTTTGATAGACAATGATTCGTCTTTTCATAAGGAACGAACCGGAATGTCTTCTTTACTGAACTTCGAATTCCACGCTGACTCTTACCTGGATTGTTCTTTCGCCCACGGAAATGGGGGAGGAGTCATCCTTCTTTCCTGTCTTAAAATAAACGACCTGAGGGTTGACCATAGAATCTGACTCGACTATTTTGAGCGCGGTTACGTTTGTTTTTCCGATCGACTTCGCGAGCACGAACGCTTTGTTTTTTGCATCCTCGTAGGCCGCCGCAAGGGCTTCCTTTTCCTGAGTTTTGGTGGACTCCGTCTTAAAGTCGATTCCGCTTACCTGATTGACTCCGAGTTTTTGAACTTCTAACAGCAAATCCTTATAGAGTTTGAGATCTCTGAGTTTGAGGAGAATTCCGGAAGAGGCGAGATAAGGTCTTTGTTTTCCCTCTTGCAGATATTGTCTTTGCAGAGTGTAATCGGTGCTATAAACGTCTTTGTTCGCAATTTTGAATTTTTTTGAAAGCGACTGAATAACGTTAGACGTTCTTTCCAGATTTTTTTCCTGGGCCACTTTTGGGTCCTGATCCTCCGCTTCCACGGAGAAATTCATTTGTACGTAGTCCGTTTCCACGATCGCGGAACCGCTTCCGGAAACGGTGATTGTTTGTTTGGTTTCGGATTGAATTCCCAGAATTGGGATCGTTAAAAGAAGCAGAGAGGCAAATTTATTCATAATATTTCCTGAATATTCTTAATATATAAAATTTTATAATAAAAAAGGCGGAAGAGTAAACTCGACCGCCTTTTGCGATTTGGTAAAAATGGTGCAGATGAATTACATCATTCCGCCCATTCCTCCCATACCGCCTCCGCCCATTCCCGCCATCGGGTTTGGAGCGTCTTTTTCCGGCTTATCGGTGATCGTCACTTCGGTGGTTAAGATCATGGAACCGATGGAAGCCGCGTTTTGCAGTGCGGAGCGAACCACTTTCGCAGGGTCCACGACACCCGCAGAAACCAGATCTTCCCAAACCATGGATAGAGCGTTAAAACCTTCGTTTCCTTTTTTAGTTTTTGCGTGTTCCACGATCACGGATCCTTCCAGACCTGCGTTGTTTGTGATCATACGAATCGGTTCTTCCAAAGAACGGAAAATAATTTTTGCTCCGGTCGCTTCGTCGCCTTCCAGTTTCAGAGCGGCAACAGCTTCTTGAGCTTTGAGAAGAGTCAAACCGCCGCCGGGAACGATCCCTTCTTCCACGGCCGCACGAGTCGCGGAAAGAGCGTCTTCCACACGGGCTTTTTTCTCTTTCATTTCCACTTCGGTAGCCGCTCCGACGTGAATGACCGCAACCCCACCCGCAAGTTTTGCGAGTCTTTCTTGAAGTTTTTCTTTGTCATATTCGGAAGTGGTATCTTCGATTTGTTTTTTGATTTGACCAATTCTTCCTTGGATTTCCTTCGTTTGGCCTTTTCCTTCGATGATCGTAGTGTTCTCTTTATCCACGGTCACTTTGTTCGCACGGCCGAGCATTTGAAGTGTGGTATTTTCGAGTTTCATACCAAGATCTTCGGAAATGACTTGTCCGCCCGTCAAAATAGCGATATCTTCGAGCATCGCTTTTCTTCTGTCTCCAAAGCCCGGAGCTTTTACCGCGACACAGGAGATGGTTTTTCTGAGAGTGTTGACAACGATGGTAGCCAGCGCTTCTCCTTCCACTTCTTCGGAGATGATCACGAGAGGTTTGCCCGCTTGAGCTACCTTCTCGAGAATATGGATGAGATCTTTCATGGATGAGATTTTTTTGTCGTAGATCAGAATATAAGGATCGCTTAAAGTAGCGACCATAGATTCCGCGTCGGTAACCATGTACGGAGAAATGTAGCCTCTGTCGAACTGCATTCCTTCTACCACGTCGAGTGTGGTCTCGATGGACTTCGCCTCTTCGACCGTGATCACTCCGTCTTTACCGACTTTATCCATTGCGTCCGCAATCAGATTTCCGATTGTATCATCGTTGTTAGCCGAGATGCTGGCGACGTTTGCGATGTCTTTTTTGTTTTCGATCTTAACCGCTCTTTTTCGTATGCTTTCCACGGCCGCTGTTACGGCTTTGTCGATCCCTCTTTTAAGAGACATCGGGTTTGCGCCTGCGGTTACGTTTTTCAGACCCTCGTTGATAATGGATTGGGCGAGAATGGTCGCAGTGGTGGTTCCGTCGCCTGCGACGTCGTTTGTCTTTGTGGAAACTTCTTTTACCATTTGCGCGCCCATGTTTTCGAGAGCGTCTTCGAGTTCGATTTCTTTCGCAACGGTCACACCGTCTTTTGTGATGGTTGGCGCTCCGAATTTTTTATCGATTACTACGTTGCGACCTTTGGGTCCGAGAGTAACTTTTACCGCGTTCGCGAGTTTGTTCACCCCTTCTAGGAGCTTACGTCTTGCTGTTTCGTTGTATTCAATATCTTTAGCCATGATTTACTCCTGATTATTTTTTAACGACGGCCAGAATATCGCTTTCACGGATGATGAGATATTCTTTGCCTTCCGATTTGATTTCAGTTCCGGAATATTTTCCGTAAAGGACGGTATCGCCTACTTTTACTTCGAGAGGAACGAGTTTCCCGTCTTCATACTTACCGCTGCCTATTTCGACAACTTTTCCTTCTTGTGGTTTCTCTTTTGCCGTATCAGGAACGAAAATGCTACCGATCTTTTCCTCGGCTTCCTGTCTTGGTTCTACGAGGACTCTGTCACCCAGAGGTTTAATCGATGCCATAGACTAACTCCTTAAAATTATAAGATTAGCACTATATTTGTGAGAGTGCTTATTTAGTTTTTCATTAAAAAAAATGGCCCCAAAAGGGTCAAGCACTTTGATGCGGAGAGTGCCAAATTTGATGGAAAAGAAAAG
>NZ_CP040840.1:3052500-3100000 GCF_006874765.1 Leptospira weilii | reverse complement strand
GTTGTTCCCGTCTGACGACGGAAATAGTGCATTCCCCGTTCCTATCGAACTCCCTGGCATACAAGCTGATCCACCGTTTTGTATAGCGTTAATTACAAAACCTTGCATCATATCCTGCCCCTCATATCCGACAGGTCCCCCGTCATAATTTCCGCCGGAGGCTTTGGCCCTGGTTCCGTGAACTCCGGCGCCTCTCACAAATATGCCGTTTCTATCTCGTATGTTAAACGTGGTTGAACCATCCCCGAATCCGAACTCGGTATCAACTATGCAATCTCCTGTTTGATTTGCAGTTAGATCGATGATCGAACCCGTCCGAGTGAATGAAATCTGAAAATCATTCAGCGTCGGGTTACGAACATAATATTTCGTTAATGCTGTGATTCCACCGCCTGAAAATGCAAATTTAATCAAATCCCCCTCTATACGACCATGTGCGGATACGGTGATTCGATCGGTAGATGGAGCAATACTTGAAACCGTTTTGTGGACCAAGTTCCAAAGTGCCGCAAACTGTGACCGCGAAATGGCCTGCCCATTGGCATCTTTGAAATAATTCGGATCCAGTTGGTTGAGATTGTCCTCTCTAACACCACCAAGTGGGATCAGAAGTGAGTTTATAAGATTTATGTTATTCTGCCTTGCAGTTTCCTCCGCACTGATCCAACTTTCAATCGCGTTGAGCGCGCTTGAAATACTAGAACGCATCGAACTATTAAAGCGACCGACTAACGCAGATAAGGAGCCTACTTTGACATCTGCATCTAACTTAGAATTCGTAACCGAACTGTCTCGGATATTGCCTGACTTGATACGGCACAAAGACCGAAGATCATTTAAAATGGAAATCGCGCCGTTTAAACTACGAATCTTAAAAAGAACAACGTCCTCGGAATCGGTAGTTTCTTTGAATAAAATCTCGAACGAGTTTTGACGATACGTATTTGCGTACCCGGTAGAATCGAGATAAGGGGAAATATCGGTTTGAAACTTGTGACGTAAAACAACAAACGAATCTAAGTTCTGTCTGGTTACGAGAAGGTTATTTTGCGCGGCTACGCGGATCCTCCTACCTTTGGAATCATATGCGACAACCTCCGTAAGGTTTATCGTATTGGGAAGAGATCCGGGTGTTAAATCGCCACCGGACAAAACTTCACCGGTAACAAGATCGGAAAAACGTTCTATGATTTCGTCTTCCATACGGTTGTGTTCGGTTTCAAAATCACCTTGAAAAACCGGTTTACCATTTACTGGAAAATTCAAACCTCTTAAATTACTCATAATAAACTCCTAATATACTAACCAATGCGATTCGGCGCCTAATAACGTTTCAGACAAACGAGTTCCTTTCCAAACCTGTCCGTCTTCCGGAGTCGGAGGAGGACCGGAAGGATTTAACTCTTCCCAGATTTCCCAAACGTTTCCGCCTATGTTCACCGCATCTAAAATACGGATGAGGTTTTGACGGGATTTTTTACTGATCGAAGGGATATAGATTCGGAAAGCATAAAAAGAGTAATCACGGGATCCGAGGATCGATCCGATCGGATCTCCCATTCTGTATTTGAAATCAAAAACTTGTTCGACTGAAATTTGATCTGTTGAAAGTCCGGTGATCCTTGCGATTAGATTTTTTTTGGTAAAAAGAGTCGGTGGAAGACGGCGATATTCCGCTAAGAATAAGATTCTGAGATAATACGAACTATCCGACTCGCCCGGTTCACGAGACAAACCATAACGAGCTCCCCACCAGTCGAGGCCCTTACCGTCTGCTGTATCCACCCAGATTTGTCTGTATAACCAGTTGGATCGTTTGAGTCGTTCCTGAATCACAATTAAAAATGCGAATAGAACTCGGTACCAAAGACTATTGGAAAGACCACCGGTTCCGTTTTCATTCATTGAAGCTGGTAAGGGAGAAGTTTGACGAATGGATCTTCTTAAATTTGCCCAGACCAAAGAATTGAAATCGAAACGAAAACGACTCATGAATACACCGTTGCAGTAACGTCAAAACCGGAACCTTTGACTGCAAGGCTACCAGGGGGAATGGAAATGTTGTCTCCGTTGTCGACGTCACACTGAACTGCGTCCGGAAGATTTAAAAGGTTGGAACGAAGCGAGTTGGTAACAAAATCGTCGCCGTCTTTGAGAGAGAAGAAAAACGTATCCACAATGTTTTCAAGTGTGATTGAATCCGGAATCGATTCGGCGGAAGCGAAGTATATAATAAAAACCTTACTTACTTCGATCGCGCTTACGTTTTCACAGACAACTTTTGCAACCCCTCCTGGATTTTTATCTTCGCTATCAAAGTGCGTTTCTACGATTTGCAACTGTGCGGATGAAATTGCTCCACTGGCTCCTTTGAGTAGAAGTTTTACGACTCCCGGAATTCCGATTGCTTTGCTGCTTTTAAAGATAGCCCTTTCTACAAACGAAAATCCTAATGCTTCGCTTACGTACCATTCCGGAGTCCACAGAGAGGAAGATTTGATTTCAGCCTCTTGCAAACGAGACCGAACACTTGCAATTGTTTCTCTGTCCCGCGCTACAAATTCGGGGATCGTATTCGGGTTATACACAACGTCACAGTCTTCAATATAGTCGATGATTTCGGAAATTGCGTTTTGGGCAACGTTGCCTTTTGTGCCGGAAATGAGAGCTTCGCAGATCACTTCCACAGTATGGAAGCCTCTTGAGTCTACGGGCGTTGTAGGAAGAATCTTTGATTCTTGTGTAATCTGAAACTGAATCTTGTGATCCGCGGTACCTACGATTTTTCCGACGGGAATCAGAACTTCGTAAGGAACGGCTGTTTTAGAACCGATTCGGATTCTGTGTTTCGCGTGAGTCGATTCCTTCCATTCCAGGCCGTAACGCTTTAACCACTCGTGTAAGTCTTCTTCTTCGGCTGTATGATAGTGGATCGCTTTTTGGAGTGCTACAAGATTTTGATCGATGAATAGATAGATTGCGTTTGCAAGAGATCTTAGAATTGTGCTCGCTTTTGAGTTTTGAGTAAAATCATGGCTTTCAAAAACCTTAGAGTTAGAAACGTTCCGTTCTATTTCTCTTTGAACGTTTGATTTTGTAGTGTATAATATCATGAGTTTCCCCCAAGATTCAAGACGAGTTCTTCTCCGGTTTTTAATCGGAAGTAGATAGAAAGACCTTCTTTGAGTACGGAAATCTTAATTGTGTCGGAATCGATTTGGGGGAATTGTTCTAAGATCCGGAACGCATCGTTCATCCTTTCTTGAGGACCGTTATCGTCGTCTTCGTAAAGATGCTTTCTTTGACGGCTGTAGATTTCTGGAAAATCAATGTCGTCCGCAGGAGTCATATCGAACGCTTCCATCACCATCGAGCGCACGACTTCTATTTCCGATTCGCTTTCCGCAAAATCAAAAGTTTTTGAATCGAGTAGTAAATCCTCAGTAAGCGCGTCGGTTAAAAAATCCACAAAATAGAGGTTATCTATGGGAAAGGAGACCGCAAGCGATTCGAGTGATTGATAGGAATGAATGTCCGCTATGTCTTCTATTTTTTTGTGCGAGATAGCAGACCGAAGTTCATTCTTCTCATTTTGTTTCAAAATTCAAATTTGAGATAGTAGGCAAAGCTTAAGACTTTCCGTACTTGAGGTTGGAAACTTTGAGAGTAGCAGGAACCGAAGGAATTGGTTTCGAAGAAATAGCTCCGGAAAGTCCTGCCTTGTAAGATGCGCCTCCATCCATCGGCATCACCGGCGACGTTTGAATCGCGGTGTAGAGGGCTTGTAATGACGTGGCGATTTCGTTCATCCAAGTTTCCAGCGCGTTTGTATCGACTCCGGAAATGGTTGCGTCCCCGACTTCGACTTTTCCTTTGAAGTTGATTTTGTTCTGAATGGAGTCTAACGCGACTTCTAAAGTAGGACCGTTTTTGAAAGTCAGTTTTCCTTCCGTAAGTTTTGCAATCACGGACAATAACTGAGAATGATTGATTTTAAAACCTTGTTCGTCTACTTCGATCTCGCAGAGTTCGGTGACTTTAGTTTTGATTTTTGCAATTTTGTTAAAGCCGATTGCAACCGCTCTACTTGCGTTGTTATCTCCGAAGAGAATAATGCAACGGCTACCGATAGCAGGTTTGACAGGCCAAAACCAGCGTATATTTTCTTTGTTCGCGCCGTTGACAGTCGCAGTCAAAAGTCCCGATTTCCCGGAATCGTCCGGTTCTTCCTGAACACGAACGACCGTGGCCATAGTCGCCCAGTTGATCGTAAACTCGCTAAAAAAGAGAGTAACTATATCCTGAGCAACGCTCATACTGCATCCTTGAATTTCACAACAGCAGGATGGATGATTTGTCTAAACGTTGCATTTTTAGCGGACCAAGTTTTTATCACTTTATCCACAAATACGTCCTTCGATCTCGCCTTGTCGTCCGGATCTTTGAATGTTATGATTTCTGAATGTTGCACCGACGGAACTCCGAAGGTCTCAAATTCTCCGACAAGACCGGTTCCCGCAATCTCGTGATAGATTTCTTCCGCTCTTTTTTTAAGTTCGGAAAAGGAAATTCCGTCCAAATCGAAAATAAGTTCCTCACCTCCGTTTTCGGTATATGTAGCTTCCTGCATCTTTCCCGTGTCTATGTTATAACTTCTTAATTTAACTTGGATCGGCCTACTTTCCCGCGTGGATAGATTGTCTTTGATTACGTTGTGACCCAATTGAAAGACTTTCTTTTTAGCGGGAGCGGGAATTTTCGTTGGATTCTGAACTACCAAAAAACTATTCCGAAAAAAAGCGTCGATTCCATATTTTTTTAGTCGATGAAGTACGAAAGCAGCGCGTTTTCCTGCGGTTAAAATATCATAACTTAATCGTATTGAAGCAATGGTTGGGTCAATTTTAGGAATTACATCCTCGGCGGAAATACAACGATTAACGATTGAAGGTATTGTCATCTTATCAATATTAAAATTTACAGTTTTGAGTTGAAGATCATACATATTGTCTCTACAGACAATTTCCAAAGGCATCTTTGGAGATATGCTCACAATTTTTCCTTCAAATTCAAGGGATTCTTTGTATCCTTCATACCATGCCCACCAACGTACTAAATCACCCTTTTTGAATGCTTTACTGTCATATCCCTTCATCTTCGGGAGTCTAATTGTCAGTTGGGCATGCGGCTCTTTGCGTCCGCTGATGAGTTCGGCTTCCGAAATTTTGTGAAGAATTTTACCGCCAATGAGTAAGCGTTGTCTCATGATTAAAGCCATGTTTTGATTCTCTCCTTAGCGGTTTGGAATGTTCTTCGATCCACAAGTGCCGGAATCGTAATCCTACTACCGATCAAATACCGAAGGATTTTTCGCTCGTTTTGATTTCGGATCCGTTCACTGAAATGTTCTGTAGAATAGTAGAATAAACTCAAGGACTCGTAAGAATCGGATTTTGCCACCGTGTGGTCAAGATCCGAAGTAGGAAGACTCGTCGGTACTTTCAAGGCGATCCCTTCTTTCAATTTCTCGGGCCAATCGAAACCGATTTTTTGAGTTAGGTGCGAATTGGAATCTTGAAGCAGTGGCCACAATGTCCAATCTCCCCAGTAGAGCGCCGCGATCCTTTGGAGAGTATCGTTCTCTTTCACGTAATGGACACGTTCATTCATTTTGGAGAAGTCTCCAAATCAAAGGAAGGATCATCGCTGATTGCTTCGATTCGTACGGGAAGTTCAAAACCTCGGTCCTCGTCGGGGAATTCGATTCTAATTAAAAAAACTTTCATAATTCCAAGCGCATTGATTTTAGGATGAACGATTTCCAGGGAATCCATTTTCATCCATTTTGATTCAATGTCACGTAACTCTGAAATTGCACCTAATTGCATTCCTGTGTTACTTACAAACTCGAATTCAATTGTAAGTTGCCAATCATGAAACCCTACAACTTCTTTGATCGTTCCTTCTCGTCCCGGAACGGTTGTCTTGGAATAGTTTTTTTCCTGAGAGATCGTAACCTTGGTCCCTCTCGGACAACTGTAACCACCGATTTTTACAGGATCCAGATCACTGCCCGTAACCGCTAAAAACGTTCCCCCTGGTATTGGATCTAAAAACATTAGAGACCTCCTGATCCGAAACTAAATGGAACCGCTGGGTTTCCACGTTCCGCAGATTTTTTGATTTCAGTTGTAAACACATTCCCGATAAAGCCCCCGGCCTCTTTGTATCCGGAAGAATTATTTTGGAATGTGATTTTGTCTACGAGTCGATTGATTGTAATTTGAATCGGGGGAGTCTTGGATGTTCCACCCGGATACCCTTGCAAGGGACTGTTTAGTAAAGAAGGATCTAATTTAGGAATTTCTAATGCTTTGGAATATTGGGCTTGATTGCCCAAATCAAGCTTTGATCCTCCCGTTTGAGAAAGCATCTTGTCGACACTTCCCATCTTCATCGAATCAAAAACGGATTTTGTCTCGGAAGTCGCCGGTTTGACAGAGACTGGCTTTAAGGTATTTTGCGTCACTCCGATCGCTACCTGATCGCCCCCGGCTCCGAAAAAAACTTTTACCGCGGCGACCGCCTTGTCGATCCAGCCTGCGATTGTCGCCCAATTGTCTTTGATCTTTACCAAAGCCGCAATCGTCCAACCGATCGGACCGGTTAAAAGTAAAAGAACAGAGATTAGGTTTTTGTGTTGATTCCAAGCGTTTGAAACGACAGTTGTCCACTCGTTCCAGTAGTAAGCCGCAGCGGCCACAACACCAACCGCGAGAAGAATTCCTGCAACGACCCAGGTGATCGGGTTGGCCCAAAGGGAAGCGTTTAATAAATTCGAAGCCCAAGCAAGGCCGGTCGTAACACCGGTTTGGATTGTTTGCCAAGCGGCGAGAGCTTTCGTTCTACTCGTCATCACTCCATACAAAAACATCAGTCCTTTCCAAGTATATACCGCGGCACCGACAATTCCGATTAACGCGTATTCTGCGACAGCCAGCGCAATGGTCGCGGTTCTATTGGCAACTTTTGCCGCCCAGTTCTTTATAGTAGCGATTGTATCGAAAATTTTTGCCGCCGCCGCGGAATTCGTTACAGCGGTATACATTCCTACAATTCCAACGAGAGTAGTGAATGCGCCTCCTAAAAAGAGAGCAACGGATCCGCCGATCACGAGATAAGAAATAAATTTCCGAAGCCCTGGACTTTGGTCTAAGAATTTAGTCAACCCGGACAGCATATCTCCAAATCCTTTTGTGATCCCAAGAATCGGACCGGAGGAAATATCTTGACCGAGGCTTGTTTTTAAACTCTTCCAAGCTTCTGCGCTACGGTCCAATTGAGACGATAGGTTGTCTTGATTGATGGAAGCCATTTTGTTTAAGGCTTCTGCGGTACCGCTTAAGTTTGCGTTTTGGATTTCGGAAATGGAAGTTTTTAACTCTCCCATTTTAGGAAGGAGATTTTCAAGCGCGGCCACGGCTTCCTCCGAACCGAGCGCTCTTTTGATTTCGTTTCTTGCATCAAGTTTTAGAACTTTATTCCCCGTAGCCTGATTGACTACAAAGGAATTCTGGTATTTTTGATTCATCTCTTCCAAGAGTTCGGGCATAGATTTGATTTGACCTTGCGCGTTTTTTGCGCTGAGTCCTAGCTTCTGAAATCCTTCTCCTACCGAACTCAGGAAAGCGCGGTAAGAGGTTCCCGCAACTCCCGGAAGCATCGTATTTTGAAGCATTCCCAAAACCGCCATCTGCTCCTCGAGTTTGACGCCCATCCCCGCCGCAGTTGCACCGAGCCCTTGCATTGCCGATTGCATCTTAGCACCGTCGGTTTTGAATTTTTGAACGGAAAGAGAAAGCGTATTCGCAAAACGTAATGCAAACGCGGCGTCCGATTCGTTATACATCTTTTTAAATTGTGCGTGAGTGGTTCCGAAAAGATCCGCAAGTCCCGCAAAGTCTCCTTTGGTTGCAATAGCGGCTTTACCCAAAGCGCCCGCGACGCTTGAAAGTTCCGCTGGGTTCAAACTAGAAATAGCGGATTTAATGTCGTAGATTCCTGATAAAAAAGTCTCTTGGGCGATTCCCATGTCGCCGGTCATTCCGCGAACTTCGGAAGAAATTTTAGAAACTTCGTCCTTAGTTACACCTAAAGACTCTATGTTTTTTTCAAGTTTACCCGCTTCGAGTCCTGCTTCGATGAGAGATTTGGAAAAGTATAATGCACCCGACCCGTATTCGAGTAGACTTTGACCGGTTTTGACCATCCCCATCGACCGATCAAAAAGTCTTGCGGATGCGGATGTCTCGTCCATACTCTTTCGAACATTTTTCCATCTTGTCTCGATTTCACCGAGACGACCAGATGCGTAATCCTTGAGACTTAAAACAACACCGAGTTCGAATGTATCCATTTGTACCTACTTGTAAAGCAGATAGACCGTGGACACAGAAAGGTTTGTTACAAGAGGTAAGTATTTTAGGAATTTATTTTTGTTAAACGGAATGACGAGAACCGCAGGAATGATTCCAAACAATGGAAAAAAAGACCAAAGATGTAAGAAAAAATAGATCACTCCAGCAAACGGAATCAAATCGCTCGCCGTTGGATTTTTTGGATCAAAACCTTTCCAATCTTTCGCCATCTTTATCTATTCCTTTATCCTAAATTAAAAATCCTTTGTAAATAAGATTATCACTTACCGAACGCTTTGGCGATTCCTTTGGCAACCCCGGCCGCGATCATATCGATAATCCTTTCTTGTGTCCACTGAACGTCTTTACTTCTTCTTGCGATTTCTTCCACATCAAACGGATCCGGAACCTGCGTCTCGGGAGATAAAAGACGAATTAAATTTTCAAGCGCCCCGAGTCCTGAGCGAATTTCCGCCTCCCGATCCGCTAAAGCTTTTTTGAAACCGCCTCTTGGTTCAGTTTTGCCAGATCGAAAATTTTCCGGGCTATAGAAGAGGCAAGACCGGGCGCTCCGTTGTTTGTCCAACCGGAAAATGTTGCAGCACTTGGATACACCAAACAGCGACCTACGAAATCAATATCGGCTTCGATCGGATCTAACTTTTTACTACGCTCCGAAGCTTTGGAAAGAGTTTCTTTCGAGGGAACTCTGCACAGAGTGGAATACTCGTCCACTTGAATGAGATGAAGTCCACCCTTGTCGGATAAAAACTCTTTGATCGCTTCGATTTCCACTTCGTAATGTGTAAGGAATCCTTCGTCTATCGGAACGTACTCTTCGGGAAGGCTTGCGATTGCCTGTTGGTAGTCGTCATGTTTTTGAGTGCCTTGGATTTCCATTTTCTTTTCTTCTCCTTGTAAAATATATTAAGTAAATGTAATAATCGGGTAACTCGTCACTGCGAGGTCTAAGTCCGTTTCCGCCGCATCCGCTCCTGTCTCAAACGGAAGGGAAAACTTAATGATCTTCGCCGCAGGGACGGTTAAAAGCAGAGTTCCTCCTTCCACCTCACAACGCGCAGTAATCGGAGAAGGTGGAAGTTTTAAAAGATCCCCACCAAAAGGGGTGGCGAGTTTGATCATATATTTCAACTCGTCGAGTTCGATTGTCGCCTTTGCACTTCGCTTGTAACTCTTGACGGACCAGCTTACTGGCTCTCCACCTTTTCCGAGTTTGAACGCGATATCCGCTTCGTAGTCCAAGCTAAATTTACTGAACTTGATAAGCTCCCTTCCCAACATGTTGAGAGTGAAGTTTTCGAAACTTAAACTCTGCGGTAAAATATCTCCTGGATTTGGCATTTTGAATTTCTCCTTTTAGTTTGTTTACGCGAGCGCAAATTCAGTGGACCACTGAATGGCATCGATTCTGTCTTTGATGAACATCTTGAGAGTTGCAGGAAGAATCTTTCTCCCATTCACTGTTTTGATCGGTTGCAGTTTGATTTCGTGTCCCGATATTTCGGCTTCACCTGCACGTTCCATCTCAGAAGAAACCTTGGCGTCGATTACGGCTTTGAGATAGTCGAGGCCCCCGCTTCCGGAGTTGGTTTCCGTATCCGATTTTAGAAACGGAAGAGACTCTCGGTAAACGACCCGGTGCATTTTATTCGCCCGACGAAGTTCCGGGATGTACTGGAAGTCGGATGTAGCACCGGCCATCAAGTTGTCGGATGCGATAAAGACACCTTGGTAGTCCGGATAGATTTGAAGAATTGTCAGACCCATATCATCGAAGGCGGTCCGGTATCCTTTGTAACCTTCGTTCCAATAACGAATTCCGATGAAGGTTCTGGATTTGTTTTTGGCAACCCAAGCCGCGCTAACGTTGACACGATGAGCCGCGAGCCTCGCGCATAGAAACGTAGCAGCATTGCGCCATTCTCCGATCGCCCCGGCAAGTTCGAGAGAAGCGTTCCATCCACCGTTTGAGTTGATCCCGCCGGGAATGTAACGGCCTTCCGCGCCGACCACACAAACTCTTTCGTTTTCGAAAGAATCCCATTCGTCCCCGATCCGAAGGAAATAGGATTCTACGGATTCGGATGGAAGTTTTCGCTCGATTTCCAAAACCGCAAAGATCCGAAAAAGATTTTCAGTTCTCATTTCTTCCAGAAGAACCGAAACGGAAAAGGCAAATGAACGACGAACGTCTCCAAGGTGGTGAAACCAGTAAAAAGGAGTACTTCCTTGGTCTACGGTTTTCAATGCTTGGATAGCGAGAAGTCGACTTTGTTCGGAAGGACCGGGTCCTTTGATGTTAAACGTAAACGTATCCCCTACGTGAAACGTATCTGCGAGAGGAGTGTCGTTATGAAACGTTGCGGTAACTCCAACGGCAAGGGCAATTACTCCGGAAACAGGAGTTACAAGCAAGGGCCCGAACGTATCCCCGCCATCTTCGCTTTTACGATATTCTGCGGTTCCGAGCGCGCCCGCCTTAGAAACTCGAATTACAACAGATCGGTTTCCGACGGGGGTTCCTGAAATTGTAGGCGGATCCGCCAAACCAGTGTTTGCCGATCCGGGAATCATCGGATCCACGCTTCCAACCTGATCGTTTTCAGGTCGAACACAAAGGACCGGAACGGGAACTTCGCCAAGCTCTTCGTCAAATTCTTCGAAGTGTTGTTTGAGTGCATCGACTAACTCTCCCTTGATGAATACGTCCTTTCCTTGCTGGTAGGAAGAAATCAAAATCGGAGTGTTTGCATCGTATCCTTCCGCCTCTCCGATTTTCGCGTGGACCTTATCTTCGTACGGAAAACTATTTCCGAGTCCTCCGGATACGTGTGTTGTTGAAACTGAACTTACGGCCATCTTTACTCTCCTTTTGCACCTACAAAAACTTTGATTTTTATCCGAAGCCCGTTCGGATCCGGACAACGAACTTCGATTCCAGTTAAGTCTTGAATCCCGCAGAGTTTGAGTTCTTTCGCTCCGATCCAAAGACCGGATCCGTTGAATTCAAACTCGAAGGTTGCGGGATCACCTTCTTTCACTCCGAAAGTAGAATTCGTTTCATCCCAAACACCTTCCAGATGGATGAGACTAACGTCGGTGAGTTCTTCCATCGGAACACTTTTCGGTCCGGAAGATTGCGACAGTTTGATCGAATAGTTCTCGAGAACCTCTCCGCAGTCATATGTTCTATTCGTTGACACGATTTCTTTTTTCAAAATCGCGTTATCCGGAATCCGAACCTTGTTTATCGTAGTTACCGCTTGGTATCTATCCATCTTACACTCCTTCTATGATTGGCTCTGCGGCCTCGAGTTCTACTCCGGAAAGAGTCTCTTCCTCTTCGATCGTATAAAGACCGTCGTTGAAGATAACTTCCAGATAGAGTTTATAATTGCCTGATTCTTTTGCGGGATCATCCACAACGCTTGATTTCCCGAGACGAACACGAATCGGAATCTGTTCTTCCGTTTTAAACCATCTTCTTTGGCTCACGTATAAAACACATTGATCGAGAATTCCGCGATTTGAAACCGTGCTTCCAACATCCGCTTCCGGGGTGTTCATCCAAAAATCGATTGTGTATTTGAAATCTTGTTTTGCCTGTCTTACCGCGTACTGAATAAAAGTCGAATTTCCGCGAACGATCTTTTCCAACCGAAGTTTGATTTTCTTTCCAAGAACGTTCGTCGGTTCCGAAAAACGAATGATCGCGCAAGGAATTTGTTCTTCGATCTGATCCATCGGAGGTTGATATTCGAAGAATTTTTCCGGCGAAAATACGACCGTTTCTTCGATCTCGATATTCGTTACCATCTCGCGGAGGAAGTCGATGTGAGATTTTCTCATTTTTTGAAAATCTCCTTCATAGCTTCTTTGAAATTCTCTATGATCACTTTTTTGGATTCTTCGTATGCTGGTCCGACGTGTGGCCTTGCAGGAAGATTTCTTGCCTCAAATCCTCGTTCTAACGCGAGTGCCTGTTTCGAGTTGGTTCCGATCGCACGGGAATCTCCTTCCTTTGTAATTTCAAACGAAGCGGAATACTCTCCGTCTTCGATGAGAGTCAAAGGAGACTTTCCTTCTTTTTGTTTTTTCTCCTTCGTCGTTTCTGCAAGTTCCGGCCAACCGGATTTGTATTTCTGAGAACGAATCCCTTTGATGATGTTCGCCTGGACAAGTGCAGCGTTTTTGTCTTGGACTTTTACGAGTTTGTCTTGTCCTTTCGAAACTGCGTTCTGAAGTACGGGGCCGAACGTATCCGTTACGGTAAGGAATTTCATACTTTGTTTCCTCCCGCTTTTGGTTTTCGGACTTCGATACGGATCAAAGAAAACCCTTCCAGTTCTTGAACCGGATGGATCGTATCTATGAGCCATTCTCCGAAACTTTCCTTCTCAATCCGACAATCCGGAGAGAGAATTTCCGCACCCAATACCTCGGGACGGATTTGACAAACGGCACGATACTCTTGCCTTTCCCCAACTTCGTTATCGTTAGTCGCATCTTTCCAAATCCAAATACAAGAAAAACTTTTTCCCGGTTTGTATGTCGTCTTCTTCGATGCGTTCATGCCGGAAGGACCGGGAGTTGAGACGGGAGAAAGAATCTTGATTCTTGTCTGAGATCCTTTCTGGATCGCTCGACTTAACAAAG
The DNA here is from genome assembly GCF_006874765.1 of Leptospira weilii. Lineage (NCBI taxonomy): Bacteria > Pseudomonadati > Spirochaetota > Leptospiria > Leptospirales > Leptospiraceae > Leptospira > Leptospira weilii. The sequence continues at coordinate 3,086,906 of NZ_CP040840.1, read as the reverse complement.
CCTTTGTACTCATACAACCCCCGGAGATTCGGAAGGCTGTTTTCCAAAAAGAAGAAAGTAGGCTTTATTACGAAATCCTTCTGCGATTTCTCCGCGTTCTTCCGCGCTCATTCGAGAATGTTTCACACGCGTTCCTTCGCCGCCGCCGGTGGAAACTTCTTCGGGATCGAAGCCGTCATTGAATCCGAATTCTTCAATGATTTCGGCTTTGATGAGAAGGACTTCTGCTGTAAGAAGCGCTGGGCGAAACGGTCCTTCATCCGGTATCGTAACTTCCCAATAAAACATTCTTACGCGGGCAAGCATCGCCGCAGACTCAAGATAATCCTCATACGCTGACGGAGAATCCCCGTCTCTTTCATCAGAAAGATCCAGGCTTTCCGCCTGGATTCTCAGTTGTTTTTTGAGGTCTGCGACTTTGTTCAACATACGATTAAAGTTCCGATTACGGTTTCTTTGTTTTGTAGTGACAGCTTGCGGAAAAGAGTTTTGCAAATGCGAAGTCGTAGCTGATTACGCTTGCTTCGATTTGCTCACGGATGAACCGGTCGCTTTCTACAAGTTGGCCTGCGGAATCTTCGTAAAGCTCCAACGTTACATCCTTGTTCCATGTTAAGATCGTTTCGTCGTCCATGTCGGGGTGAGTCTTCCAGTTTACTCCGAAGAAGTTTGCGACCTGACCGGTTTTCACGTACCCTTCGAGAAGGTTCATGGACTGGAACTGCTTGAAGTTTGTTTCGTCGGTGAGCATTTTTTCCAAAAAGCTTTTAGAAACGACTGCGTGAGTGAACTCTACACCTTTATCAGCGGAGAGAAGGAGACTTACCACGTCGGAATATTTCCAAACGTTTGCAAGAGTTTGGGATGGCGTTGCTTCTGTTCCCGTATTTCCGTCCCCGTCTCTAATGACTCGAAGTGCTTCTTTTGTAATCTGTTGAGAAAGTCTCCAACCGAAAACTTGAAAGATGTTTTGAACTTTGAGAATCTGCATTCTCTTCAAAGCCTCGTAGGTAAAATCGATTTCGAGTCCTACAGGACTGGTTTCGATCGCCTTATCTTGAGTTTTGATTGTAGCTTTCGGAAATTTTCCGCCGGACTCTTTTGCTTTTTTCTTCGCAGTAAGATCGGATCCTTCGATATCAAACGCGGTGGATCTCGCCGCACCTTGATTGATTCGAGTTTTCACAGAATGCGTATCTTCCAATTTTACTTGGAGTTGTCCCATATTCATTCCAATGTAGATGTTCTGGTTAACGAACTCAGGAAAAAGATACTTCGATTGGCTCGATGCCTTGATAAAGTCGTCCACTGAGAATGAAGCTTGTCCGATCGGAACATCATTCGCTATGAGTTGGCGTTCGAATGGCGAAAATTTTTGACCGGCAGGCGTTTCCGGGTCGTACCCGAAATCGGTTTCTTCTTTCTCCATGAATTCGCTCATGGAGAGACCGGCTTTCTTTGCGTCGGAATATGCTTCGGCTTGTAAGTCGAGACGAACAAGTCCGTTATCTAATTTTACGTGTGGCACTTTCTTTTCTCCTTAAATAATGAAGGCTACTTTTTTCGCTCCGGTATCAACAGAGATAACGAGAACGGGCGTTCCAGTGGATGCAGTCTTGATCTTTCCGGTTCCGTCCGCTTGGATATTTAAGTAACCAAGAGTCGGATTAGATCCGGAGTATTCGTATTCGAAGACTCCGCTTACTTGGAGTCCGAGAATTTTCTTTTTCTCATCCACAGAAATGATTTGTCCAGCTGGAGTATCTCCGTTGGCACAGAGGATAACTTCCATGTTTGCTGAAAACTTAGCGGGTTTGCCTAAGTCCGCTTTCGTTAGAGATTGATGCTTTACGGTGATCGTATTTGGTTCTATGATCCCACGATAACCGACTTCGAATGCTTCATCTAAAGGCATGTTGTTTCTCCTTTTACTTTTTACTCAGTTTGAAGTTGTCGGGATTTCTCTTTTGAGAAGATTTTGCTCCGCCTTGTGGTTCACTAAGACTTCCCGATGCGCGTGAAACCTTTTTTGAACCACAGTCTTCACATTTAAACGGATGCGAATTTTCTAATGAAGCGCCATACTGTTTCGAAAACGCCTTGGCTTGTTCCAGGTTTGCGCCTTGAATCAAAGACTCGATAACGGGATCGGGTTTGTTTTTTGAGAAAACGCGGTATGCGGTGATCGCCCTTTCTCTTTCTGCGGTAAGCAGTTTTTTAGGTTCTTCCAAGAGGGCTTGGAGTTCGGTAACCTTGGATGCGAAATCGATTCCTTCCGGAAAAATCTCGCTTCCGAAGAGTTTTGCGAACTGGTTTAAGTTGTTTTGCAAGACGGCACTTTGACGCGCTTGGTCTTGCAATTTTGAAATGGTTTTCCCCGCTTCTTCCAGCACGGATTCCATTTTTTCCGACGGCAATTCCAAGGACTCGCCCTCCCCAAAGGACAGACCGAGTTTTTGGGAATCAACCCCCAGAAGTGACAAAATAGTGCGTTTGATTTTCATTGTATCCTCCTGATTGTTTACGTTTGTGTTTAAAAGATTGCCTTGAGAGAAATCAAATCCCGCGAATTTCCTTGCGGTACTATCCGCTGGCACTGCAACGAGACTTGTTTCCGGAATAGAAAGGATTTTAATCGGAATGAGACGGACGTATTCGCCATCGATGACTTCTCCTAAGCGACCGTAAAAATTATCGATCAGTGGATGTGATTTTTCGTATGTGAAAGAAATACCTACGGAGTTCGCATCGATCAAGGCAGGTTTCGTTTTTAGGCGTCCGATCACTTCAGGAGCGAATTCTTTATATATCCGAAAAACCGCATCGATTCCCGGAATATTATTACGTTTTGTGAATATAGGGTTACGTGTGATTCCTATCGCGTTGCGAACGTTCCTTTGATGATCAGTATAGATTTTAGTTTTAAATTGTTCTACAGCAACCTCTAAGATCGCAGGATTTCTAAAATCACACCACCATCCTTCGATTAGAACCGCGGACAACATTCGAAAATTGAATTCCGCGTATTCTTCATTCTCTACGAGGGTGGTTGTATCTCCTGAATTTACCGAAGACCCAGCTTGAAAAAAGTCGGCGTGGAGAGAACGAAATTCTCCACGCGCAACACCAGAGTTATGGAGAAGAAGCCCGGACTCTAATCTTAGATATCCGTTGGAATCGAATTTTAAATTTGCTTTTGGCACATGGCGAGTTTAGCCTATGTGTTTTTGATAGAAAGAGAATTAGTAAAACGTTAAACTCGAATGTCCGCTATGTCCTTACTTTTTCTCCGCGCGGGAATTGAGCCATTTCTCAACATCCGAGATCAGCCATACGGTACTTCGTTCTCCAAGTTCATACGATGGGAAAGGGAATGTCTGCTCCTCTTTCCAGCGTTGTATCGTTTTCTCGCTCTTTCCTAAGAGTTTTGCAAATTCGCGAGTGGAGTAAAATAGTTTTCTTACGTGGGATGATAGTTTAATTTTTGATGTTTTTGTTACGAGTGCGTTCATACTTAACTATTTCCTAATATACAAAAATATTCTTGTCAATCAGAAAAAAGAGACGTATCCTTCTTTAAGGGACTTACAAGATGTTTACGGACAAAAAAATCAATTCGGACCAATTGAAGAAACTTTGGGCCACCGCAAGAGAAGCCGGTTTGTCGAAACCGAAAGTTTACGAAATCGTTTTGAATGAAACCGGATCTAACTCTATATCTTCTTTAAATACGTTGCAGGCTCATGCAGTAATCAATATCTTGAATATAGCCCGCCAAAGAGTTTTCAAGCAAAGGCCGAAGGATCCTCTTTCTATCTTAAAGAAGAATCTTCAAAAACGTTCTTATGATCAAAAACAACTCGCGAAACAAATCTGTGAAAAGATCAACAGGAAGGGGGTTTACAAGCTTGACTTGGACGATTTTTCCAAAAGGCAATACAAAAAGCCGTTTGATTTACTCACTCGTAAACAAGCATCCGGCTTAATTCAGGGTCTGATTGCGATTTCGGGGAAGTAGGTTATTTTTTAAATTACAGGTTTTATTTCCCTCGATTTAGATCGTTATGTTTTTCATAACATTTACTTTCTGCCTGGGGATTATTCATTGTCTTAAGCTTCCATACACAAAACTTAAATGCTTGAGATTCAACGTAAGGGATACTTTCGAAAAACGGGGGCACTTTGCTACCGCAAACCATCGAGTAATTCACAAGAAAAAAAAGTAATTCCTCATCATTAGAAACCTCTAACGCATTGGTCACCAGATTTTCTTGAATAGCTATGTCCTCACCATTATACGCTCGGACCCATAGCCTGGGAATAGGAAAAGGTTTATTCAATCTAACGTTATCTAACTCTGCTTTTTTAAGGGCCAGGGTTCCAAAACTTGGACAACGTGGATCTAATGGTTTCGATGGTATTGGATTGTTCATAGTTGCATTTAATGTGTCATGACAAATGTTTACGGCATGCGATCTGGCCTGTATAGTTTGAAACGTCTTTTCGAACTTTTTAACGCAATTCTTTAAAACTCTATTTGCTACAAATTGGATTGAGTTGTAAATTGGGGGTTTTGATTCTTTACCACAAATCGATTCATATGTCTTCATGAAAATGCGGAAGTTCTTTTCATCTGCAATCTCACCCGCATTGTTCACATAGCTAACCGGAACCTTGATGCTACTATCATTGGTTGTCTTGACTAAGATTTTAGCAGAATCGTTTTTTACTTTCGCCTTTTCAATTTCTTCCAGATTGGAATAACTCCCAAATTCCTGGCAAGACACCTCTAATGCGTAGGATTGTAGATCCTGGCTTTGGATAGAGATTGTAATAAAGAGGTCAAAAAATATAAAAATTACACTTAGAATCAATCTTCTTTTTTCACGCATTTGCTCTTTCCTTTCGAACCATTAACCCCTTGATTGCAAGGTCAACATTTATACGCAATAGTGACCTATGTTGGTCCCAATGCCACATAACTCACAAGAAATGCAATATTTTTTACAAAATTTAGATTTGATTTTGTCGGGGGATTTATCCATACTACACAAGCGATAAGGAAACGAAAATCATGTTGGATAACCTGGATACAGAAATGGTGCTACAGAAAATCGAGGAGACTTTAGATATTTTAACTCATAATATACTTTTAGGGGACTGTGTTCCAAAGGATATGCTAATTCGTTCAGCAGCAGAGGAAATTTTGGATATAGTTCAAGTTTTATAGCTTTTTTTCTATTTTCCGAGTAGCAACCGAGCCATCTCTCTAATCCGTTTCCATTCATCGTCTGTCGAATCAGCAACAACTCGAACAAACTCTATCATTCCTTCACGTTTTCGGAGTTTACCCCATAGTTCCGTAAATTCATCAGCTTGTTTGTGAATTTCTTCTGAGGAAGGAATGAACATATCCCCCTCTCCAGATAAGAGCCAGTTTATGTTTACTCGAAATTTGAAGGAAATTTTGATTATGGTTTCTTGTGAAAATGATTTTCCTTGATTTAATACATTATTAATAAACGCGGGAGTTAGATTCAATTTATCCGCAAACTCTCTCTGCGTTATTCCTAAAGCACTAATAAGTTCGCGAACTCGCCCTGAAATCTCATTTTGATTTTGGGAAACATTATCCATCAATGTTTCCCTTTAAAAAAATATCCCTACAGTTAATTTTTTTGTTGAAAATATTCTTTTAGGATACATATTAGCTGATAGTTAATTATATAATATTTCGGCATAAGTGGCGGTCAACCATGAACAAAAACGATTCGGCAATATTTGAAAATTCCGGCTCCTCCTTAGATTCAGAATTACGATTCATTCCCAGGGAAATCCGACAAAAAATCAAAACCGAACTTAGATATCGACATGGGAGCGTTGCCGAATGGGCCCGTATTCATAACCTGAATTACGGTTATGTAACCCAAGTGCTCAGCGGGATCGCTCCTGGTCACAATATACGCACTCTATTAGAAAAAGAGGGCCTCCTCCATTCTGCTTCCGGGGAGGTTCCACATGTTTAATAAAAGGTGTGGTCGGCAATTTTCCTCGTTAAAACTCCAACTGATCGCAAAACCAGGGAAAACGATCTCTGAGCTTGCATCCAAGTATATCATTAATAAAACTACGATTTCAAACTGCATCCATGAACGTAAAACCTCCGCCCGTGTAAACGAAATCCTACTCCAAGAGTGGGAGATATCCGTAGCAGACGCCCGCGAAGCCTACAAAGAACATAAGGAAAGAGAAATATTAGGAAATCCTGTTGCGTTTGAAGAAGCGTTCGAGTGGATGGTTCGAAAACGTTTCGAATACCGCACAACGTATAAGGGTGTCGTAACAACCTGGGAAGAGTTCCGCAAGGCACAATACGATCTCGTATATCCAATATATAAAGCCGCGTTTGCTCCGAGGTTCGTGGCATGAAAGCGATTAACCTACATGAGTTGACACAAGAATACAAACAGAGAAGTCGAACTATTCCAGGCAAATTTTCAAAATGTCGAGCAAGAGCGGAAGTTGTGTTCGTAATCGCTCGCGCATATTCTAAATATTTTGAAGAAATCGGGCTACCTCAGGAAGTTTCTAATACTCGAAGAGGCCGCCTGATTCAAGCGATGAAATCAAAACCAGATTCAGTAATTTCAGCATTCAAATTGCTGAATAAAGCACACGGTAAACTATCCAAGAGGATCGCACAATTTTCATGCGTTAATGGAGAAATGCCCTGTTCCTGCAAAGAAGTTCGTAAACACAGAACAAAACCATCTGTATATTCTTTTGGAAGACGCGAAAGGAAATTACAATGAGCAAGAAGGTTCCTAAAATATCTTCGGCCTCCAATCCAGAAGCGCAAGGGTATCAGAGCGTCTTCCTGGCCTTTTTGAAAATGGCCAAGAAGCAACATGATCTCAGCAGGAGATTCATTTCCCCAAAGGATTTCATTTACGGAAGCGAATACTATAGGATGATCTTCGTGATCTTCTTCCTCAAGGAGATCGGCGAACATATCAACCAGAATTTGCATATCTATTTCAATTTGGTTCGAGTCCATTTTGCAAATATCTTTATTTCTTCCGTTAGGTCAAGTCTGTCAGAGGTAAATTCTCCGAGGTTTGCCGCATGAAAAGATGTGCTAACTGCCAATTCTTCGAACCCGACTGGGAAGAGCCTTGGGACGGCTATTGTCATAACCCAGAATCGGAGAGATTCAAAGACTATGCTCTTCTTAACGAAGCATGTGATTTCTTCCAGGCACTTGAAACCATAGAAGTTTTGGAGATCGCATGAGACTTAGACTTGTGTATGAAATCGACGAAGATGGGGAACGCGACTTATTCATCGAAACTAAAAACGGGAAATTCGACATCCTCGCGTATGACTTCAAGTTTCTTACTGAGCATGGTGAACAAATTCGTATGAACGCCTGGGGAACCCCTAAGCAACGCAAAGAATTACTGAGGAAGGCTAAACATGAAATCAATCGTTAAACACAAAGAATCGGAACTTGAGTACGAACTACTTTGTGAACGTGCAAACTTTCTAAACCTAATATACGGAGGCCGAATCATGAACGATAGAATTTTGAAAAAAGCGGAAGATCTTTCCTTAAAATACGAATCCAGACAAGATCAAATGTCCTTTCTTGCCGGTTTTGTGGAAGGCTACAAACACCTCAAAGCGACCAGAGTAGGAGACGATGCGTATGAAAACGGAAGGGTCTATGGAGCGGACGTATTTGCGTCAATGGTTTCACGCCGAGAAGAACGATTTGTAAGAGATATATCGAGTAAACAAACAAACCAAGCTCACCTTAGGAGAGTGAAATGACAACCACAGAACGAATCGTATTCCTCCGACAGGCGTTGTACACAAAGTATTCCGACGAAGTCTTGCGCGAACTCGGGGAAGAAGCGAGTTCTGCGGAAAGGTGGAAGCGACTCGCTGAGAAAGCACTCGGAAGATCCGCAATCTTTCAGGCATACATTGAGAGACGAGACTATATCTCTGATTTCGCAGAGTGGCAAAACGAAGAACTCGTAGAAGAAAGAATTCGACAGGAAAAGAAATAACGTGAAAACGTATCCGCTCAAATTTCGAAAAGCTCTGATTCATTCCGGAATGTCGGAAGTGGAATTTCGAGTCTATTGGAACCGGCTCCATGAAGTGCAAAAAGAAAAACACACTTCAAAAGAACTCGCACTCTTAATTTCAATCGAAGCGAAAATGAGACCGGCATATTTGAATTTCGATCCGGCGGAAGAATATAAGAAAAATGGAATGCTTACGAAAATTCATAAACAATTGCTGGGGATGATTGTATGAAACATTACGTTTATTTACAGCCTGCTCTACTTCACTACAAGAGACAAACGATCTGGACTCGCATTTTAGATTTTTTCTTAGGGGAAGAATAATGGATAAAAATGTAACAGAACTCATCGGCGCGCGTCATTACATTTTACAATCGTTCGTTACAATGGGCATAACCGATATGAAAGAAATTGCAACAACCCTAATCGATTCCAGTGCGTGTACTATGGTTTTTTTGCGAAAATACAATCTCGCAGACGACTACGAAGAATTTGTAAACGAACTCAAAATAGAAATGATCAGCTTGGAGAAGAAGCATGCCCAAAAAAAATCAGAAGAACAAGACTAAACAAACATTCGAAAAAACGACTAACGTAAAAAAACGGGCGTCCGTCGCGGAAGTTTGGTCGGAAGAAGACTCGGTAACCGCCTCAGAATCGATGGCAGTGGCATTACCGCCATCGACCGCACCCGTTCCACTCGTCACCCCGGAACAAAGACGAGCGCGACTCAACTATTTGATGAGCCAGATAGGCGCCGGAACGGAAATGATCCGAGTCGGTCAGGAAACCGTACTCGTTGCGTTATCCGAAATAAACCGGGAACAACTCTACCTTGAAATTTCCGGATGCGCCGTGATGGAGCAGTTTGTAACCGAAAACACTGTCTTTGAGTGGTGGAAAATCGAAAAGGCGCTTCCAGCAGTGGATAAACTATTCTCTTCGGAAATCAATCGGAAAGCATTGGGCGGAAAAAGTGACAAAGTGCTCCTGAAAATCATCGAAGGGTTACGAGAAGAGAACGCACTTTTCGAAGACGGAGAAGTTCGCTTCCCGGACGGAAGAACGATGGGACTTTCCGATTACGAAAAGAGTTTCGCTTCTAAGAACCAGAAAGAGTTTTCGAAAATCCTTTCGGATAAAGACAAGCGCATCGGAGATTTGGAAAACCAGGTTACGAATACGAAAAAAGAAGCGTCCAGCTACAAAGAAGCGATGGAAGAGCTTCATAAAATCGTGGATGACCAGACAAAAGATACCGGAATCTCTCCGGAGGTAAGAAGGGCGTTTCGGGAAAGACAAGAACTTTCGGAAATCCTAATGAATTCTCTAAACTCGATTCAGTCGCAAGCGGACGTAATCCTTGCCGCGCACGATTCGGATTTTTCAAAACTCGATCATAGTTTAGAAAATGGTAAAGTAGTTTCCATTTTTCTAACATCCCTTTCCGGAATTTACAAATCAATCCATGAAAAGTGGTCCGACTGCTTACCGGTTCCCATGATGGAGGATTTGGGATGAAAGTTCTGGATTTAGGAATCGTAATTCCATTGTACAGAGAATGGGTATATGCAAAAACGGTAATACAAAACGCGAAAATCAGAGGTGAAATCGTTCAAAAAGCGATTCGAATTCTCGGACTTTCCAAGCCAAGAGTGTATGACGTATTCAACCGACTCGAAAAAGGAGAGTCGGTTGTTTCGGTCGCAAAAGTAAAACGCAAAAAAACCGGATCGAGACTCGGAAGTTTGGAAAAGGAACTCAGAGAGAAAGAGGGTTTTGCACTTTGCGAACTCATGTACGCCGGTGAAGTTCTTCACGAACAAAAGAAACAGACGAAAGCGGAAGGGAATGCAAAAACGGTCGGATTCACGCTCAATCGTGATTACGGAAAGTCGCAGGAATTTGCAATCGAACTCGCGGAGAAACTCGGCAAAGTCCGCCCTGGCGTTTGGGATCGTCACAAGTTTGGACGGTGGCTGAACGAAAAGGGACTCGCTCGTAAACAAGTAAAACAACCCTTAGCTTCCATAACATGGTCGGAACCGTACGCAAATCGTGCGTGGATGATCGATGCTTCTCCGCTTAACGCGGTGTATCTCCATCCTTCTAAAAAATACCTTGCAGTCCGTCCGGATTTAGAAATGGGAATCACTCGGATTTACGAAGGATCCGAAGACTCCCAACTCAGAAAGGTAATTATCTATGTCGCGGTGGAAGTCTATTCGAAAACGTTCTACGTGTACGCGTATGCACCAAGCGCGATCGGAGGCGACTCAACACACGGAGGTGAGAATTCTACAGACTGGGCGGACTTTTTTACAAGAGCCGTCCTTCCGAAAGAAGACGATTACATTCCCTTACAAGGACTTCAAGAAATCCTCTATACCGACGGACACTCCGCCTTCAAAACTCTGGATCCATTTTTTTACCGCCTCGGAATCAAGCGGATCCCGCACTTTCCAGGTCACTCCAAAGCCAAGGGTCCAGTGGAATCCCGGATCTCCGCTATTAAACGAAGCTGCGAAGTTCGAATCGTAAAGGGAATGATTTCGAATTTGGATGAGTTGAATGAACTTCTGTATCGTTATCAGATTCATCGAAACGACAAACTCGGAAATTATGCGAAATGGCTTGCATCCGTTCAAAAAAATCCGATCCGCGCCGTCACAAAACAAAACTTGAAAGACGCGATGGTTTCCGAACTCGTCCGAGACGTGGACGCGTACGGTTGTGTTTCAATCGAAGCGCGAAAGTATCTTCTTCGTTATTCATCGGAAGAAGTCGCGATTGATCGTTGTGGTGAAGAAGTCTCTATCTACAAACGATATGACGGTTCTTACGTTGCTACCACAAACGACGGAAGGCATTTACTTCTCGACGACCAAGGTCCGATCGGAAGAACTTCCGGTTCGTACGAAAACGTCGGTGGACGAAAAGGATTTCGTGAAACCGAACGAGTAAAGAATCGAAAGAAAGCCTTGAAAGGCGCTAAGTCTGTGGAAAAATCCCTTGTCCTTTCCGACGTTTTACCGGATTTACCGGAAATTCCATACGGAAAACTGAATATTCCAAAACTGGAAATGAAGACTCATACTCCCGCTCCCCCAACGGAATTTTCGACGGTGGACGACGCGTATGACTGGCTTCTAGAAGAACTCGAATTCAGCGAAGAAATTCCGGATGAGGAAATAGACAAAATCGTTCTCTACAATCTGAAATCCTGCAAACGAAAAGTCGGATCGATCCCCGCGCAGGAGGTCCTTGATCTTGTGGAAATGATCCGCGAATACTTCACAAGCAAGGAGTCAGGAAATTGAACGCACTTTTAACCAAACGACCGGATTTCGTAAACACTCGGAACACGGATAAGATCACAAAACTTTCGTACCAAGCGGTAAAAAACAATTCTTGGCTTGCCGTTACCGGAGAAGTCGGAATGGGAAAGACGTATTTGTATAACAGCCTTCTTGAATTTTTTTCCAACCAACCGCAGAAATACATTCTCGTTCACGTAGGTCCTGCCTGGGAAAGCACATTAGGCGGAATCTCAATCGCGTTCGTAATAAAACAGATGATCCGAACCATTCGCCCGGGTGAAACTGTTCCCGGAAATCTAAACGAAAAATATTTCAAACTACGAGAGCTTTTGATCTGGGCGAGAAGCATAGGAAGAAAAGTTGTTTTGATCGTTGATGAAGCGCAAGCGCTTCGCATCGGGGGACTACGCGATCTTAAAAAAGTGTGGGAAATCTCCCACGATAAAGAAGATCACCTTTTTTCAATCTTGATGTTTATGAAACCGGAGACACGGATTTCGAGTATTCTTTCCAGTCCCGAAATCGGTTACCGAACAATCCACGCACCGATGAACAACTTAAGCCATTCCGAACTGATACAAATCGCAGAGGAAGGTTTCAAGATAAAATTCGAACGCGGGAAAGCGGGAGAAAAAACAAAGGAGCTTCTTATTCGCGGATGTAGATACCGAACTCCTTTAGCGGTTCGTAATGCTCTTCTTGGAATCGCGTTCGCATATCCGGAGGTTTTATCCGATCAAACCATCCGAGAAAATCACGTTCGAAACTTCCTTTCTGACGGCTATCTTCGCATCATGGATCGTTTGAAGATTTCGGTAAAACAGATTCGAGAAGGAATCAAAGAGCGTTATCAAAAAGATATCGATAAGGTGACGATTGAAAACGCGCTCAATGGAGAAGGTAAAGTTTCACCTGAGATAGAAGCAATCGTAAAAAACGAACTTGTAGATCGTATTCGAAGTAAAACCCGCAAATACGACGATACGATTTTCACGGAAAACACATGATAATTTTTGAATAAAGGAGGAAAACAATCATGGTGGCAAAAAAGAAAACGAAAAAGAAGTCCGTAAAGACGGCAAAGAAAAAGGCGGCTTCTAAGAAAGTCGTACGTAAAAAACGAATCCCAAAAGCGGACGTAGTAAAATCGACTTCAAAGTCTGTGGCGGTTGACGTAACTCCGAAATCGGAAGGAGATTCTACGAATGGCTAAACTTAAAAAAACCGAAGAGAAGCGTCCGCTTGTGGACCTTCCGAATAACGAATACAAAAATAAATCCGAACTCGAAGCCGGAATGGAATTCATGGGCGAACAGATGCTCGAAAAGGAACGGCTTGTAAACGAAGCGAATCAGAAAATTTCTCAGATTCGCTCCGAATTGGAAGAAACCGTTTATCCGATTCAAGCGAAAATCGATCACGTTACAAGCGGGATTGCATACTTCGTACAAAACAATCGGGAAGAATTGTTCCCGGATCCGAATCTGAAAACCTGCAAACTCATTTCCGGCACACTCAACTATCGAAAGACGCCTGCGTCGGTAAGAACAAAGGCTTCCGTAAAACTCTTCGAGAAGATTCTCGCAGAGAACGGTCTTCTACAGTTATACAACGAATGGGTGGTAAGACTTTCCAGGGTTTTCATTCGTGCAAAACTGGAGTTGAACAAGGACTCAATCATCGCGGATCCGCTCGCGGCTCATCAGAAAATCGGAGTCGAGTTGAACGAAGAAAAGGAGCGTTTGTATATCAAGCCGTCCAGACTTGAGGACGAAATTTCAGCGGACGCAGATACCGAGGCGGCGTGAAAAGAAAGGACATAGGGGACGAAAGCCTCAATTTCTGTTTGGAAACAATCGAAGAAAAGGAATACGGTTCCCTGTGTCTTATTCTAAAATACTAAAACGCAGAGCGTATAACCTTTTCGTAATATCCGGTTACAACCCGGAGCAGATTGCGAGCGCCCTAAAAACCGAATATCCAAAACTTACCGCGAACACCATTCGAAACTGGCTTTCCGAAATTGATGAAACAACCGGAACAACGGCAGAACAAGATCGTGAGAAAGCACTTTTAAACGCAAGAAACGAAGCCTTAAAAGAAGCGGAAATCAGTCTTACGACTCTGCGCGTGAACACAGTTCGTACTTTCAAAGCGATCAAAAGTCAGATTTTCGATAGTCAGGGAAACTTAACGATCGAGTTCAAATCGGGTGAAGGTGCGTTAAACACATTTCGCGGATTGATGAACGACATAGAGCGCATGCTTGAAAAAGAAAAAGAACGTGTAGAGCCGGTCGAGGTTGCTCGCGGGGTTCACAGAGCTATTAAAAGCACACCGGAGTTAAATGCGTTTCTAAAGAGCCATCCAATTGTATTTTCTCAGTACATCGCAAATATCAAACGCGAGGTTTCGATGATGAAGGACATCGATATCGCATTCTTACCGGAGCTAACCGATGGCGAAGACTAAAACAAAAAACGCTCAGGAGGAATTCTTTCAAGAACTCGATAATATGATCGGAAAGCCATCTACCGAACGAGACGGTACGATGGAAGAATTCCTCACCCAAAACGTTTTTGTGAAGGGCGACGATGAACTTATCCCTTACAGTTTCGACGGCTATTCATTTTGGAGAGATATTTGTAGGGAATCGCAAGACCACCCTTACATTATATTTCTCAAAGCCGCCCAAATCGGTTATTCGGTCTGGGCGCTTGCGCGACTCGTTTGGAAAATTTTTAGATCCAGTTACAAAGCTGGAATTTATTTCCCAGACGATACCTCGATGAAAGATTTCGTTCAAGACCGCGTAGAGCCGTTTCTCAATCAATGCCCGATTTTAAAACCGCATCTCAATGATTCGAACGTAGACAATACGAGAACCAAAAAAATTGACAAGGCTACACTTGTAATGCGCGGTACGTGGACAAAGCGCGGAACGAAGACGGTCGACTTGGATATCGTAATGCTCGACGAGGTTGATGAACACGACGAAGAAAATATTGAGTTTGTCGGGGATCGGCTTCTTGCTTCGAAATTGAATTGGATGATGCTCGGTTCCCAGCCATCGTTGCCCAATGTTGGGATCCATGCTGAATTTTTACGATCTGATCAAAGATTTCGCCTTCTAAAATGTCCTTCCTGCGGACATTGGACAAATTTAGTAGAACGCTGGTTGAAAGAACCGATCAGTATATTCGGATTTGACGGAAGATACGCATTAATGAATCCGAATATAAATAATGTGTTTTATTCCTGTGAAAAATGCGGCCGCAGATTGGACAATCAAAAAGGAGAGTACGTTGCAAAAACTAAATCCGATCGTCGGGGATACCAATGCTCTCAACTCTTTACACCAAAAAAACCGTTCTCCATATATGACAAACTTCTCGGTGCGGTGACGAGTGCAAAGCGCAAGAACCTTACGATTTCAATCATCGGCTGGCCTTCCAGTTCAGACGAAGAGCAGCCTCTACAACTCGGTGAAATTCAAAAATGGGAAGGAGACCAAGGGCTCAAAGATCATTCTCCTTACTTTACGTATCACGGAGCGGATCAAGGAGACACTGTTCATGGAATTTTCGGTGAACCTACATTGGATGGAAGAATTCGAATCATCGGGCTTTACAAAGCAAGTATCTTAGATGAAGAACGTTATACGGAACAGATCACTCGATTCAGCGTATTAAACGGAATCATCGATGCGATGCCGAATCGTAACTGGTCGTTACGTATGGCGCTCCGCTTCCCTGAAAATTTAAAAATTCAGTACTTTACGAAAAAATATCGGGAAAATTCCGAAGTAGTTCCCGGCGCGGATGAAGTAGGAGTTGTCAATGTAAACCGAGACGATTCTCTTCAAGATACGGTCGACGCAATTAAAGCAGGGCTTTTCATATTCCCAAATCCTAATTTACTTTCTGAGTCGGACCTCAAAGCATACGAAGAATTCAAATTCCATCTTACGATGCTCGTCCGAGAGAAAGGAGAAGATGAAAATGGAAAATCCCTATGGTCGTTCAAAAAGAAAGTTCCGAACCACTATGGAATGGCTCTCAATTCATTACGAATTGCTTATGAAACTTCGGGAACGGGATCCGGTGGATCCGGATACGGAGGGTTTGCATAATGAACTTACTTGAAAGATTAGCCAATTATTTTTTTGGAACTTCCTCCTTTATGGAGTTTGCCGCAAGTTCCAAGAACCTAAAAGATTTCAGACAAGAAACGGAATTTTTTGTTCAGGATGTAAATCCATCCTTTCCTTTGGAATCGATTCCATTGATTAAAAAACTTGTGATCGCTTTTCCCGATCTTTCTCAAGCGGTAAAGCGCGCACTTACCCTTGGGAATTCGGGAATCGAATGGAAAATCTACGCCGATGAAAACGGTAAGAAAAAGATTCAAACCGACATCGACGCATTCTTTAAAAAGCATCGTGGAATTACGAATCATCTTCTAAGACAAGTTTTAACAACCGGAGCTTTATCCGCAGAGATTGTGCCGTCCTTAAATCTTGATTCAGTTTCTGAAATTCGTTTGATCCCCGTTGAGAAAGTCATATTCAAAAAAGAAATCGACGCGGACAACATCGTTCGTTTTGTTCCATATGAAAAAGGAAAGTTCGGTTACAACCGGCTGAACGAAGAACAATATGTTTATGAAGCGATCGAGAGAGAAGAAGATTCTCCGTACGCGATTCCTCCCTTTCTTTCCGCTATCAGGTGGATCCATTCTCAATTCAAAACTCAAGAAAATATCGATAAGACTTTGAATAAATGGGGTCTCTTGGGATTCATCATAGCAAAATTCAGGAGGCCGCGACTCCTTCCGGGAACGGATGCAAAAACTTACGAAAACCAACAGAAAGAATTTTTGCAAAGTGCGAAACAATCCTTTGAAAAGAATTCTCAATCGGGCTTTCTTGCAACCTACGACGATACAACAGTCGATCATCATACATTAACCGACGCTTCCAAGACCGGGGGCTTCGAAGCGATATCTCGCTACATTGAGGAACAGATTTCTTCCGGTGCTGATACCGATCTATTTATTCTCGGTCGATCGTATTCTGTAACGGAAGCATACGCAAAGATTGCGGGAAAACTATTCCTTCTCAAACTCGGAAATTTTGCATATCCGGTGATCCAACTTCTGATTCGGGCGATTACTTTCGATCAGTTGTTAAAGGGAAATCGTTTCCAAACGATCGATGCAAGTTGGAAGAAATCAATCTCCTTAGATCCTCTCTCTGATGCGCAGGCTAAACTTGCAGAAAAGCAGGTCGAGAACGCAGAATTTCAACTTGTTCTTTCTATGGTAAAATCGGGTGCGATCAGTCCCGAGGATGGTGCAAAGTTATTAGGACGGGATGAATGGTTTGATTCGGAAAAGTTAGAAACTCAAGACAGCTCCGGATTTGCATTCTCTGAAAACTCAAGTATAAGGAGTAAAAAAAAACTCCTGATGAATAAAGAGTTCGAACATACTTCTCATGTTTGCGGCGACCTTGACACTCTTGTAGAGTTTGGTGCTTGGACAAAAAAAGAGAAAGAAGTTTATGCTTCCATCGAAGAAGCGTTTGTTTCTCATTTCTTTTCTTCCTACGAAGATCGTGTCAATGAAGTCTTAAATCAAATTTCCAAAAAGGGAATGGGTAAAACCGACGCGATCAATACGATTTGGGATGTTTTAGAAAAGGAACTTGGACAAAAATTTCCCGAAGAAACCGCGAAAAACTGGAAAGAAACAATTTCGAAGGCCTGGGACGCGGGGCAGGATATAAATAATCCGAATTCAAAAACGGATCCTCCGAAGGTTCAAGCAAACAAAGACATATTAGGTTTCTTTGATAAAGGATACAAGTTTGATATCGGGAAACAATTCAACCGAAAAGAAGATGTAAACAAAATTGAGGAAGCGATTCGGGAGGCAGTGGAAACCGGATCCGTGAATGAGGTCATCCGCAAACTTCAAGACGAACTTTTAGGTCCGGCTCCAAAAGACAAACCCGGAAAGAAAAAAGAAGGACACGTTCTTCCGATCGATCCTAATGCAAAACTGAGAATCAAGCTAAACCATATCGTTCGCGGACAAATTCTCAGATCCAGAAATTTTTCCCGTACCGAAAGATTCGAACAAATCGGGATCGAACGCTTAGAAATCGTAGCGGTGATGGATAACCATACTTCCTATATCTGCAAACTCATGAACGGTAAAACGATTGAAGTTAGAACTTGTGTGGAGTATGTGCGTGAATTTTTAGCGGATGATCCAACCAGAGAATACTTTTGGAAAGATCGAAGAAATCCAACGGAAGCGCAAATTAGAAAATTGAATATTGCCTCTAAGTCGGGCGATGAAATTACCGCGCACTTACGAAACAAAATGCCTCCGTATCATACCGGTGGCTGTAGGACAACCGTCGTAGCCAGTTTCAAATCGGAAACAAGGAAGACTTCATGATTTCCAAAGCGACAGCTCTCAATATTCAGGATCGAGCATGGCTTTATAACGAGTCTTTTCCGAATTACGCGCCGCTTCATGTTTTCAAAGAAAGATTATACGGAGAATGGGAACTTGGGCAAAACTATAAAAACACTTCCGACTATCACGGCGCTTATCCGGAGCAGTATCTAAAAAGACTTCTCCCTATGTTTCCGGACAAAGACAAAGTTCTTCACTTATTTAGCGGAAAAACTCCACCGGGAAAGTATTTGAGAATGGATAAAAATCCGGATTTGAATCCCGAAATCGTAGGTGATGCGGAACTTCTTTCTTCATATGTTCGCGCGATCGTAGGCCACTCTCTTGATTTGATCTTAGCGGACCCGCCCTATACCAAAGAAGACGCCGAACATTACGGTTTTTTAATGGTCAACCGTGGAAAAGTTCTTATGGAAGCCTGGAAGTCTCTTGAAATCGGAGGGCATCTTGTTTGGCTTGATCAAGTCGTTCCGCAGTACGCAGGAAACCAGTGGAGCCTTGAGGGAAAAATCTATCTTTCGATTTCAACGAATCATAGAGTCAGAGTAATTTGCTTATTTAGGAAAGTTTAATATGAGTAATTTTGAAATTTTCGAGTTGATCATGATGTATACGGTCATGGGAACACTGGTTGTCTGGGGCGTTTTGGCTATTTTGGCCTTATTTCTCGCCGCGATCATTTGGCGAGAAGAGATATTTTCGTTTTTCAAAATAAGAAAAAAGAAAAGTTAAGACTGTTATATCAAAATTCTGAAATACAATCAAATTACATAAAAAGGAACAAAAAAAATGTCAGAACTGCACAAACATCTTATCCAACTTGATGTTGATTTCGGCAAACATACAAGTGCGTTGATTGCCGCTCTGGGGAAACATTGGGAAAATCAGGAGAGAATGCTAAACGGACAGCCCCCGATCTATAAAGAAAAATCTTTCTTAGATCTGATCGATGAATTTAAGATTGGAGAGCCGGACATTAGAGATGCTTACTACGATTTACGGTAATAATTAATTTCTAAAAACATTCAGTTTATAAGGAGTTGGATATGAAAGAAAAGATCATTCAGGAAATTCTTAGAGAAAGAGAAAATCAAGATCAGAAATGGGGAGAACAAAACTACAACCCTATTGAATGGTGCGCGATTCTTGGCGAAGAGGTTGGAGAGGTAAACAAGGCCGCGCTTGAAACGCATTTCAAATTCGACGGAAAGAACGATTACATCGAATACAGAAAGGAATTGATACAGGTTTCCGCTGTTGCGTTGGCGATGATCGAATGCCTCGATCGGAATGGAAATGGATAAGGAATATTTCGAGGAAGCGAAACGTAAAATACAAATGGCTGAAACAAGAACGCAACTTGAGTTAAATTTCGAGAGTTAAATGGATCATAAAATCGAATGTCCGCACTGTAAGAAGCAGTTTGATTCACCGGAATCGGAAGCGATCCGAATGGCACGTTTTGAAGATCAGTGGATGAACCACTGTGAAGAAATGTTCCGAAAAGGTTGGCGTCCCGGTAAGTTCGAAAATCTTCCCGAATTTCTAAAGACGAAGCGAATCGGGCTTTATTATGAAAATTTAGAGAAAAGAATCAAAATAAGAAAAGAACAGACATAGTAGACATAGAACTTTTCTAAAATTGTCCCCTTTGAATGATTATGGGATACCATCCTGGATGGATGAGATTCTTAAATATCTACCTCTCTTGTCTCCGTTATCGGTATTCCTTTGGTTCTTAATCAGAAAGGAAGTGAAAGCTCAAATATTAAGATTTCGTGATGAACAAAGGGAGTACGCCGATTCAAAGATCAAGGAAACTAAAGACGAGTGCAAAGAAATAAGGGCTCAGGTTTTAAAGACTCGTGAAGAAGAACGAGAATATACGGAATTGAAAATCAAAGAAGCAAAAGAGGAATACAGGAATCTTTTGTTTCAAGAACGTTCAAAAACGGATCGTCTTTCAGATCGGATGATGGAATTAGAAAAAACGCATACGATGGAAATCGCACTTCTTCGACAAACGGCTTCAACAACTGACAAAAGGTTAGATATGATTGAAACTCGAATCGAAAAACTTGATACCAAGTTTGATGAGAAATTCGATGAGCAAAAAGAACTCCTCCACAAAATTCACTCAAAATTTCAAAACGGAGGATTCTCAAAATGATTTTACAAATTCTAAACCTTCTTATTCCACTTATCCGGAAATTCCTAAACTTAAAAGCGATTCAAACAAATCAAAACTATTGGAACGAATCTCGACTCGCAGAAGCTTATACGAATAAGATTTCAAGAGAAGAGACGTTTGATTCGATCTCGAACATACACATTCAACGAGATCCTGTCTTCCGTTTACCTGTAACAAATCCTCATATCACCTCAAAATACGGATGGAGATACTTAAACATCGACGGTAAGAAATCCAAACAGTTTCATTTAGGAATCGATCTCGGTGGTTGTAACGATGTATTTGCTCCGGAAGACTGCGTGATTAAATCTATTCTCGGGAGGGATCCACTATATCCGGTGAAGTTTCGTTGGGAGAAAAACACCTGGATCAATTTGGTTAAATCAGGCGAAGTTCCGGCGGATCGTGCTTGGACTCCATTCGTTCTCGCAATCGGTGTTCATACAAAAAACCGATATAAATTCAAGCACACAGATCCCAGGGTCAAGAAAGGTGATAAAGTTAGCGCGGGCGATCTGATCGGAAAATCCGGGAACTTCGGTTATAGCTTAGGCGCTCATCTTCACTTCGAAGTTTGGCCTTGGGATGAGAAAGCACAGGACTGGAAAAAAGAAACCGATCCCGAAAAGTTCTTAAAAGAAAAAGGACTGTTATAAGGAAAGCTTTATATGATCGAATCTATAACTGAACTTCTTCCGACAGTGCTTCTCAACGGCCTCTACATGGGCCTCGTCCTTACCGTTTCTCAAGTTCTGTTTCGAAATTTACCTCATCGTATTTTATTAAAAAACAAAAGACTCGTTGTGTTTGTAGTCGCTACGATGATCGCCGTTCCCTATAATATTTTTTACTGGCTCACGATGCCGGAAGTTTTTACGTACTGCATCTCATTCGATTCTGTTAAAGAAGAGATTTGCAAAATTCTTCCGGGTTGGACGATCGCGGTTTATCAATCGATTCGACTTTTCGTTTGTTATCTCGCTACGATTCTTCTCTACAATAAAATCGTGAAGAGTGTTTTCGAAAGATCCGGATTTGGACACACGCCGGACGCCCTTGCTAAAAAAGACGCGGTCGATATTGATTGAGAGGTTATCATGGATCAAATCATTTTTAAAAGTCTAAAGAACTATAAGTACCAGCTTGTAAAACCGTATAGATTTCAAACGGATATTCGGACAAAGATATCTGTACAGTTGGGAAATCCAGACGTTAAAATTTTTGTGGATATGACTCCGGACGGTCTACTGAGTATAGACGCTGGATACGCATGGGACGGACCAAGCGGACCTACGATCGATACGAGAACCTTTCTGCGCGGTTCTCTTGTACACGATGCTTTGTATCAATTGATGCGAGAGAAAAAATTAGACTGGAAACTATATCGGGATCCGGCAGATCAATTGTTAAAACAAATCTGCCTTGAGGACGGTATGAACGCTTTTCGAGCCGCCTACGTCTATCGATTTGTGCGTTGGTTCGGAGAATCTTCCGCAGCACCAAGAAACGCGACAACGGAATTCGAATCGGCTCCTTAAAGGTTCCGATTCCTAAATTTTCTTTGATTTTTTTCGCTTTTTTTCGTTATGTATAATAATTATCTATTATTAGAAATCTCCCTAAACCCACGTATTTTCCGAAATAATCTTAAAAGAACTGAAATTCAGTTACGTTTTTAGCGCACATTCCCGACGGGGGTAACGCTCGCGGACACTTTAAGTCACGAATTCGGACATACTCTTACATTTTCTGCGGCACCTAATTTGTCATTGGCCGAAGTGAATTGGGCCGGTCAATTTAGAGATTCAAGCAATCACAACTACTCTCGGTCTCACTCTATATATCAATACCAAGATATGGTGACCGCTTACGGAAGGGATTGTAAATCCGATCGGAAGATATTTGATTAGCGGGAATCGAGGCACCTGGAGATACGATCCGTTTGCTATTTATTTCGGTAACTATCAATACGGTTGGCAACTCACTCCTATTGTAGACCAACAGTATTCCGATTTTCAGAGGTTCCGGTACGAAATGTGGAAGAGGGGGATTGCCGAGAATTCTCCGGAGTGGAATTCCAGATTACAGAATATCCAGGGAATCAATTCTACGTTTACGGATTACAAAACGAATTCGAATAACGAAATGCGTTATGACGCCTTTGGTCATTATTTGTTACAGGTCGCTCCGTTTCACATCGATTGTTGGAACGCGACCGGTTCGAGCGCTTCCAATCTTCATTTGTTGAGTTATAAATACGATCAAATGAAATTGTTAGGCGAACTCTTGGACGGGGGCCCGGTCGGCTACAAATCGATCATGTACGGTGATGTGGTTCATCCTAAAAATACGGTCATCAGTTTAAAGGATTTACTGATCACCTTAAACGAACTCTACGACGGTTCTCCTCTTCCGGCTAACGGAGCTCCCGGTTTTACCGACAAATTTCTTTCGATCAAAAGTCCGTTTTCTCCGCAATCTTTGGGATGGAAACTGATTCAGAAGGGACTTATCTCCAAGGCCGAAGTGGATAATTTATTTCGCTCGGTGGGAATGGACCAACTTTCGAACATATGCGGCTATCCTTGGGCTTTGCCGGATTGTCAATGAGATAGGTCGTTTTTAGAGCAACAATTGATCGCGGGAATAATACAATGATTCTCGCGATCGTAAATGAATTGTTGGGTTCTTTGTATTTGTAGAAAGACACGAACCTAAGAATCCGAGCTTTAAAGAATTTCTGGGGCTTTTCCCAAATACATTTCCGTAAAAATGAATTTAAAGAACGTGAGTTCGGCGGTTGAAAATCTGGGCGAATAAGAAACTAAAGTGCAACGACTCCTTGAACTCAGGCGCAGAGAGCTTTCTTAAACTCAGTAAACACCTTCCTATGGGCGCATTTCTATGCTTTCGCATTTTGTTACACCGAACTCACGTTACTTTAAAGTTTATCCCAAAACCATTCGATTGTATCGGGATCTCATCGGATCGTTGCAATTGTTCTAAGTTTTGGAATACGCTCATTCAAATGCTTGATTTTTAAGACCGTAGTCGGTAGAATCGAAGAAAAAGAGGATTGGCAATTATTATGGCAACCGAGACGGCACCTAAAACTTATACTACTTTCAAGGAATTCTGGCCGTTTTATTTAGGAGAACATTCTCATCCGGTGAATCGCGCTCTTCATTTTATCGGCACTTCTTTTGCGATCGGTTGGATTTTGGCGGCTATCGCCAATTTCGATCCGTTTTATATTCTTGCCGGATTGTTTTCCGGTTACTTCTTTGCTTGGATCGGCCATTTCTTCGTTGAGAAAAACCGTCCCGCGACTTTCACATACCCCCTTAAATCGTTTATGGGCGATTGGGTGATGTATTTTTATATTCTCACCGGACAAATCGGTAAGGAATTGGAAAAAATCGGCAAAAAGTAAGCTCCAAAAAATGTAGGAACTACTACTTTTAAGTCTCATTTCTCAAGCTTACGCTGAGTTGCTCTTTAACATAACCTTATCCACAAATACTCGGATCCGAAGATAAATCTGTCGGAATTCCGACAAATCCTCTCTGAAACTTAGTTCCCACAACGCGCCCTAAACACCGACCCATAGGAAGGTGTTTACTGAGTTTAGGAAGCTTTGTGCCTGAGTTTCCCCTGATTTTGGGTGGGGATGACGAGCTCTGCTGAAGAGCGAGGCGCTGAGTTTGGAGGTGGAAAGACTCGGGAGATTTTTCTCTATCAGAAAATCATACTTTTTGCAAGTAGAAAGCCTCATTCTTGTCGGAACACTTGAAAAATATCAGTTTTTGATTCTTATGATCCCAAAAGCCTTCTTAATTTGTGGGGTTGGTTATGGCTTCCTAAAACACGACCCATAGGGAGTTGTTTTATTGAGTTTTCTGGGGCGCATTTTCCAAGCTAACGCTTGTAAGCTGTCGCTTCGCTTTAGCTGAGTTGCTTCCTAAAACACGACCCATAGGGAGTTGTTTTATTGAGTTTCCTGGGGCGCATTTTCCAAGCTAACGCTTGTAAGCTGTCGCTTCGCTTTAGTTGAGTTGCTTCCTAAAACACGACCCATAGGGAGTTGTTTTATTGAGTTTCCTGGGGCGCATTTTCCAAGCTAACGCTTGTAAGCTGTCGCTTCGCTTTAGCTGAGTTGCTTCCTAAAACACGACCCATAGGGAGTTGTTTTATTGAGTTTCCTGGGGCGCATTTTCCAAGCTAACGCTTGTAAGCTGTCGCTTCGCTTTAGCTAATTCACTCTCTAGGGATCGTGAATTATCCCCAAACAACTTCGTAGATTTGAAGAGGTTCTTCTTTTCCTTTTACTTTGACACGGGGCATACGGTTGAGAGTATATTTTCCACCTAGCAACTCCATGGTTTCTTTCGAAATGAGAAAAGGTTTTTTTAAAACTTTACAGAGGGATTCGATGCGGGAAGCGGTGTTGACCGCGTCGCCGATGACCGAATATTCTCTGTGAAGATCGCTTCCTACGTTTCCCGCAAAAACTTCTCCCGTATGAATTCCTATACCGATAGAGATCGGAGTTTTTCCTTCCGATTTTCGAAGTAAGTTCCATTCTGCGAGACGTTTCTGCATAATGACTCCGCAGCCGACCGCATTTCTTGCGTCTACTTCCGCCGAAGGGGAAGGATGAGGCGTGCCGAATGTCGCCATCACTGCATCGCCGATATATTTGTCCAAGGTTCCGTTATTTTCAAAGACGCATTCCGTCATTATTTTCCGAAATTCCGATAGAAGTTCGCCGAGTTCTTTTGGGTCCATGTTCTCGGACATCGAGGTAAAGTTGCGAATGTCTAAAAAAAGGATACTTACAATTTGCCGATTTCCGTTTTGAAAGGTTTCCGGATTTTCCACCATTTCGTTTACAATCTTAGGTGAAAAATATCTGGAAAGTTCTGTCTTTTGACCTTCTACGATTCCGATTCTTTTTACCATCGAGATTGTCCGGAAAATTCCCGTGGAAATCATCATCGCGAAACAAAAATACAAACCCGGTTTGCCCGCGACTATGTCTTCGATCAAAATATTCGGACCGCTGACATAACTCCCCCAATCTTTTGTGTATATGAGCTGACCTTGAGAAACCGCGACCCATAAAATCGAATAATAGATCAAATAAAAGAGAAATAGCCCGATAAAAACGAAACGAATTTTAAACTGCAAAAGGGAATATATGATCGGAAATAAAAAGAAAAGATTAATCGGATTTTTCAGAGCAAAACCTAAATCCACATTCTTTGTCGTGAAGGTATAAAAAAGCAAAACTCCGAGTATGAGAAGGTATTCGGTAAACAAAGTTATGTAGTTGAAAACGCTTACGACGGAAAGGGGAGAGACTCGGATGACGATCGTATGCGCGAAGGTTAAAGAAAGATAGATCAAAAATGCGATGAGATTGAATTTGTGATTTCCACTGTTGACGTTGACGACGATCTGAAGCAGAAAAAATAAGGCGATTAGATAGCGAAAGTAATTTGTGATAATGATTCCGCTTCTTTCCTCTTTTTTGAGAACTTCCAAAACGGAATCCGGCATGGACTTTCTATCCAACGTATGAAGCGCTTTTTTTATCGATAGGAAAATGTTCACAAAGTTCAAGATAGAAACTTACGGGTTCGAGATCAATTCTTTCCGGGAAGAGAAATTGATTTTAAAAAAAATTCTTTCATAAAAAAGAAAGAAACGCATTCTTTTCGCATTTTGTAGGAGAATAGATGGTTATGGTTCAGAAATTAGCGTTAGTCGCAGGTGCGACGGGCCTGATCGGAAAGTATCTTTTGGAGGAATTATCCACTTCCGCCGAATACCAAAAAGTATATGCGCTCGTACGCAGACCGGGTAGCGTAGTCGGAGCCGAAGAAATCGTTTCCGACTATGACGCGTTAGTTGCTTCACTTCTTCCGCAAGGAATTACGGACGTATTTTGCAGTTTGGGAACCACGATGTCCAAAGCGGGAAGCCAGGAGAATTTCAAAAAAGTGGATTATGAATATGTTTTGAAACTTGCTAAACTCGTAAAAGAAATAGGGGCTCAATCTTTTTTCGTAGTTAGCGCTTTAGGAGCTAATCCAAACTCATTCGTATTTTATAATCGAATAAAGGGAGAAATGGAAAGGGATCTGGAAAGTGTCGGTTTTTCTTTTCTTGGGATTTTTAGACCTTCTTTGTTGGAAGGGGAAAGGGAAGAAGTTCGTTCCGGTGAAACGTTGGGTCAGTTTTTTGCAAAGATTGTAAATCCATTCCTTTTAGGGGGAATTCGAAAGTATAGATTGATTCATGGAAGGACTGTCGCTAAAGCAATGATTCGTATCGCGGAAAAGGAACCGACAGGAGTTCGTATTTTAGAGTCGGATCGGATTGCAGCCGTAGGCGAAAATTGACTTTGTTCCCGTATGACGAACTGAACTGTAAATGTGTTTTACGTTTTCTATGACAAAGATATGTTTCGTCGTATCGTAAAAATTTTCAAGTTTGGAACTTTTTTTCGTTTAATTACACACTACGGAGACGTATAGAAATAATACGGAAAATCAAAGAACCTCCCCGTTCCGAAATTTTGAAAAGGTTTTTATACGTCTTGTGGAAATTTGGTTCAATATGTGATCTGGCCTTTTCTGTACAAGATCTTTCTCTTTTTTTCTTCCTTACGACCCTGCTCACATTAACTTAGAATTTACCACTGATCGTAAACAAAAATTGTCTTGGAGGTCCCGGGGTTGGGTTTGGGATGGACGATACAAAATATCTCTTATTCGATACGTTGGTACAGTTAATCTGAAAATAATAGTAGCTGTATTTGTAATAAACGGACGCGTCGAACAATCCGTAAGACGGGACGAAGAAAGAGTTCACGTTATTCGCAGCTATAGAATCCACATAACGTCCACCTAATCCGAATCCAAGACCGGAGGAGAACGTATAAGTGGTCCAAAAATTCGCTGTATTTCTGGGAACATTGATCGGCCGATTTCCCTTATAATCCATTTCATTGCCTTTTGAATCTGTAAGGCGAAAAAATTCCCACTCCGCAATTGTATGCGCATAGCCGGATTTGAAAAACCATTCTTTGGTTAGGTGAAAATCTATATTGAACTCATAACCGTTGGTTCGTAGTTCTCCCGCTTGGTCGTAGAGAGGAGGGCGAGAATTTACTAAAACGGCAACGTCATACTTCCTTGCCGTAAAGAGCGCTGTCGTCAGTTGGACTTTCCCTTTTGCAAATTCAATTCTTTGACCGATCTCGACCTGTTCTCCCTTTTCTGGTTTGAGCTGTTTGCCGCTCGTATTGATAAACGTCATCGGAACAAACGCGGTGGAATGCCCGATGTACGCGGTATAATAATGCAGGGGCTGATAAATCAATCCGACTCGGTAAGTAAAAACCTTGGCATCGGATCGAGTTCTGTCGGAAGGGAACCGGATTTTGAAACATAGTTATCGTTTAGATCGAATAATTTTTCTGTTCTGCTTTCTCTGAGCCAACTATCGTATCGACCGCCCAGAAGGAACTTTATGGTTTCCGAAAATTCCATCAAGTCTTGAAAATATGAGGAATATATTTGCTGGTATAAAGTTTTTCGGTCGGTAAAATTCTCCGGTAGAGGTTGAACGGGATCGATTTTAGGATATTGAAGATTCACAGAGGTAGTGCCTTTTGGAAAGTATCTCTGTCTGTGACGACTAATCATCCAGTGGTATTCATAACCAGATAGCAAATTATGTTTAAACCAGGTTTGAAAAGTCCAATTGAGTTCCGCGGTTCCTTGTAAAGGAAATCTACCGGTTTCAAAATGAAGGTGGTCGCGTTCTATCGTATTTTTATTGATGGAAGAATGAGTCAAATCTTCCGCTGCAAAATAATAGTAAGTTTGCGGTAAATAGGATATAAAGGACCTCATGGAAAGAATATTAGAAAACTTGCTATCTAGCTGGATTTTAAAATTTCCATTATTGTTCTTAAGGTAATCGTTGTTCGTATTATAGTTATTGTTCAAGGAAATTCCGGGCTCCGCCAAGTCGATCTTAGGATCCTTTGATTTCGGGAGACCCGCGTCCGGTTTTATAAAGTCAAAAGTTTTTCCGGAAGAAATCGACAAGGTATGTTTTTGCGAAATATCCCATTCTAAAATGGCAGATACGTTATTCAAAATATAAGAGTTCTGCCTAAAGCCTTTGTATTGAGAAGTTGCCGCATCTATTCTATATCGGACGGATTCGGTACCGATTGGCCCGGTAGCCCCGGCGGAAGTTCTATGTGTGCCGAAACTTCCTTCCGTAAGAGAAAGCTCGTAGCTCGCTTTTTTTTGGGCTTTTTACTGATGATATTAATCACACCTGCCATTGCCCCTTGTCCGTATAAAACGGAATTGGGTCCTTTCAGAATTTCAATTCTTTCGACGTTTGCAAAGCTGCTCATAGGAGAACTGTTTTGAATGAGAAACGTGTCGTCCCTAACTCCGTCCCTGAGTAAAAGAGCGTTGCGTGAATCTAATCCTCGAATAGTGAGCGTATTAAATCCGCCGTAATTTCGGATTGCGAAGATGCCGGGAGTGTAAGATATAGCGGAGAGCCATTGGTCTGCAGAGCGGGCTTTTAGCTCATGAGCGTCGATTATATTAACGGTAGCCGGAATGTCTTTTAAACGGACATTTTGTTTCATACCCGTCAGGCCTCTTTTTCGATAACCTTTTACTAATATACCGTCGGACCCATTCCCATCTTCCGGATTGTTCTTATTTTCTCTATGGATCGTTTGTTGCTCCGTTTTTTTCTTATCGGGTTCCTGGGCGATGATTTCAATAGGAAAAGGAAAATTTCCTAAGGACAGAACGCTTATTACTCGGACGTATAAATAAAATACTATGATAAACTTATTTCGAAAATTAGAATATATAACTAAAAAGCCTGGATTTTCCGATTTGACTTAATTTTTGAGAACCGCTGTACTTTTGCAAAATCGATTTCTTACTTTCGAGTACCGTTTGCATACGTCCGAGTAGTAAGAGAAAGTGGAAAAAACATCGAGCCGCATCAATCGGATGAGAACGACGAGTAATCAATTGCCTAAATTTTTCCATAAGATAGTTGCCTCTAAAAACATAATATTACTTAGAGGACGGCCCGATGCAAAACGCAATCACTCAAGTTGGACGAATCCAACAAACTGTTCTTATGAAGCGATTCAAAAGAAATGAATTGAAAGCAAAAACACACCATGTCCACGAGAGTGTTTCTTAAAAGAGGAGTATCCGACTTAGAACCGGTCTCAAAACTCCTTGTACTTTGAGAGTGTAATACTATAATTGTGAAATGGACAAATATTATTCAGAGATTCCCGAGGGACTTTGGAAACAAATAGCCCCTTTGATCCCAAAAGAGAAGTCAAAGCCGAAAGGTGGTCGCAATCGCGTTCCAACAAGAGTCGTAATGGCAGGTATCATCTATCGAATGAAAACAGGCTGTCAGTGGCGTGCAATTCCGAATGACTTTGGATCGGGTCAAACTTGTCACAGAAGATTTCAAGAATGGGAACGAGCGGGAGTATTCAAAAAGATTTATAAATCTATTTTAAAATATTATGATGTGAAGAATAAGATAGCATGGGATTGGGCTTCGATGGATTCCGCAATGGTTAAAGCTCCCAAAGGGGGAGTTTAACCGGGAAAAATCCTACAGACCGTGCCAAATTGGGAGTTAAACGGCATATTCTTACGGATGGAAACGGAATTCCATTGGCAATTACGTTGAGCGGAGCGAACGTTCATGATAAACGCAATGTAAAAGATACATTGAATTCCATCTTGGTTTTTTCCGGAAGAAAAAGAAAAAAAACAAAACACCTTTGTTTAGATAAAGGTTATGACTTCAAAGATATAGAAGCATTGATCAAAAGAAGAAACATTCGACCTCATATTCGGAAAAAAGGTGAAAAACCTCTCATTGGTAAATACAAAGGAAAACCTAGACGTTGGGTCGTTGAAAGAACAAATAGTTGGCATAATCGATTCAGAGCTATTTTGATTCGCTGGGAAAGAAAAGCAGAAAACTATCTGGCTTCTCTTTATCTTGCAAGCTCAATCATTGTTTTTAACTTTTTTAATAGGTAGTTTTGAGACCGGTTCTTAGAGAATCCTTACGCAATCGAAGAATTCAGACATTACGGTTGCGGGCCAGCACTGGACTTTCACCAGTATTCCTCCAAATATAGATTGTACGCTAAAAAGAGTCGTAATAAATGCAAGATTTTTTATATGTTTTTATGGTATCGCTCCCGAATTTAAAACCAATCGGAATGAATACGGGAAAGCTTTTGAATTGGCGATAAACTCGGTGAAAAAGCGAATAACGGTTCAGCAAAGGGCGAATTCGTGAGAAGTTCAAGGAGTTAGAATCGAGTCTTCTTTGAGATAATTTATTTAACGATAACTAACGTGAGTTCGGCGTAAAAAAAGAGAAAGGCTTATACTACTCACCCCTGTAAAAAATAGTACCCAAATAAAGAGGTGGGCCTAAAATTGTAACCCATGAAGATAACAAATAAAAAAGATTTAAAACAATTAGAAAAGCGTAGATTGAAAGGCATTCGACTCCTTGAACGTGGGTATAGTTGTTATAGGATAGCTAAAGAGCTTGGCGTACGTAAACAATCGGTAATGCGTTGGCGTGACAAATACGAATTGGAAGGAATCGAAGGAGTAAAATGGAATGGAATCAACGGTCGTCCTTCAAAATTAACGAATATGGAGAAACGCAAATTAAAACAAATTATCCTGAAAGGTCCCACAAGTTACGGTTATCCCAACGAACTCTGGACAACAGTCCGCATAACAGATGTAATTCGTAAAGAGTTTAAGGTAAAATATCATCAAGACTCTGTTGGAGTATTATTGCATCAATTGGGATTTTCGTATCAAAAACCTAAAAAAAGAGCTTTGGAAAGAAATGAATCTGCAATTCGAACTTGGAAAACCGTAACTTGGCCGGATTTAAAAAAAAGCCCGGACAAATCGGCAGAAAATCATGTTTTTAGATGAAAGTGGAATCAGTGAAATTCCGTATTCGGCTAAAACTTGGGGATTGGTAGGGAAGACGCCGATCATTCGTTACAAGATGTCTTGGAAAAAACTATCTGTTATAGGCGCTATCTCGAAGAAAGATTTTCAATTCCAGATTGTATCAGGTGCCGTTAAAAGTTGTAATCTCATTCATTTTTTAAAAATGCTTTTAAAGGAAAATCAAGGAAAGATTTTATTAATTTGGGATAACTTATCCGTTCATAAAAGCAAAGCAATGAATGAATTTTTAAAAGAGAATGAGAAAAGGCTTCGAGTGGAATTTTTACCTCCCTATGCGTCCGAGTTGAATCCGCAAGAATACATCTGGGGTCGTTGGAAAAGAAACGACATGGCAAACTATTGCCCTCAAGATTTAAGTTCTTTATCTAAAAGAGCAAGTTCTACTTTAAGAAAATACAAGTCAAAGGCCGATTGTCTTAAAAGCTGTTGGAGACAGGCCGCAATAGAATAGGTACTTATTTATATAGTCATGAGTAAGAGGAAAAACTCCTCATCTGTTTTTGTTTCGTTGAAACGGACGATTGAAGCAGTTTTGTTAATCTGAATTCAGTAATTCTAATGAAAAGATTTTGTCTAACCGGAACTTTCATTCCAATTCGTAGATCGTATTCAAGAATCAAATTAGTCTGAGTTTTCGGCGCAACCAATGCGAAAGCGATTGTAGCATTATGCTGCAACTGTAGCATTGAGTTCATTCGAAGGAATTAGAACGAAAAGAACTCAGTGAAATGCTTTTTACGAAAGCGTTAATCAACATCTCACTCCCTGAATGCCGATTCGCAAAAGAGGCATTCGCTGAGTTTCCTGGGCGTTCGACAGGTCGCGATCCAGTCCGCTATGAAATTTGATACCATAGGGCGTCGTAACGCTTTAGTTTCTTGTTCGCCAAATTTTTCTTACCTCGAATTCACGTAAAGTGGATGAAAACAGATAAGCCGGGGGAAATTCCGCCCGAAAGAGGATGGTTTTTTACGAATTTTTCCTCGAAAAAAAGACGGAAGGCCGATACTGGAAAATAGAGAACACCATGGTTTGCAGAATTCAAACAATACTGATCGCAATTATCCTCGTTTCCGGACAACTGCTTTGGGCCGTATCGCCGGATCAAATCAACCTCGGGATTCTGATTGGGGAGAATAAGACCAATCTTAAATTCATCAATATATGTGTGAGCAATCTTGCTCCTATTTTGGACGAAGATACCGCGGGGACTTCGAATAAAAATCCTCCTAATAATACTAAGGCGGAAGCAGGTGCTGCAGTTACGCCCGATGTTCCCGGAAAGGAGGAACTTTATAAGAAGTTGGGGGTGCTTCCTTCTTACGCAAGTTTGAAAAAAGCAAATCAATCCGATTTTAACGGAAACATGCTTTATTTTCAGAGTAATTACAGTCTTTCCTTTAAAAATCTCAGAGCGGCCCAAGAAGAGATGAAGAATCTTTATCAGTCGACTCATGAACAGTATCTACAAAATTCCAGAGTTCTTTTGGAATATGCCTCTCCTTTGATCGTAAGGAGTAATGATAAGATTGCACAACATTTATTACGCCTCGGTTTTCGAGATCTGAAGAGTTCTGAAGATCATTTTACGATCGCATATAATTCTTCTCCTTATCAATTTCGATATAAACTGCTTTTGCACGGGGAAGGGATCAAAATCGCGAGAAGGGCGAGAAAGTTTGCGCTCCTTGCAATGATTGCGTCCAAAACTCCTACGGAAGACAAACCTGAATATCAGTTTGTGAATCTGGACGATATCAGAGCTGCGGTTGAAAAAGAGAATACCTCCGATTACGAAAAAATCAGAAATACTTTGATTAACTACATAGACAACGGCTTGCTTCAAAGAAAAATCGTTCCTCCTGGAGAAGCCAAGGAAAGGCCGATTGACGTTCTTGAAGTTCACGACGATAACTATTCCATCATCACTTCGGGAAGGATCTCCCTGATGGACGTGAGCAACGAAGAAATACGAGCCGACAACATGATTCAAAAGGAAACTCTACCTCCGATTCCGGCAAAAAACAAAAATTAAGTATATTTTAAAATACGAATGTAAGGTGGGTTTGTTGAAATAAGGAAACTAATTGTTTCTTTATTGTAGGTGCATGTATTGCTGATCTTATGAAATAAAATACCGTTAATTTGAGCACGTTTAAACGCAGAATTTTGGACACTCTATTATGTAGATATGAGTAGAATAATTGAGAATTTTATTTTAATTTTTTTCTGAGTACATCCCTGAGATTCGGTTGTCATATTCGCTCCTTAACTTGAATTATATTTTACCTGTTAACCGGGTCATTAGTTTTATGTTTCATCAGAGCTTGCTCCTTAATTTGGTGCTTTGGAAAGATTTTCGCTTTCTGAAAGTTACCCGCTATTCTTGATTTTTTCACTTAGCGAATCAATGACATCAATAGATAAGATGTTCTTTATTGGAATTAGATTCTTAGGAAATTCATTTTCTAATGCTAAAATTGCACGAATCTTTTTGCGTGAACCATTGACTCTATTTTTTGCCTCAATCGGTGATTCGTATTTTATGCATTGAAACATTCCTCTAATAATATCAGCCTCATTGGAAATTTTAGATTTTACCTCGATCCCAACAATACTTTTGCTATTTTCAAAGAGAATGTCTATCGCATATCTGCAGAAGGAAAGAAATATTCCGTTTCACCAACAACGTAATTTTTTAAATTAAGGAGATCTGGATTTTTCGAAATAGTTTCTTTTAAATTTTTATGAAATTCGCTCTCGCCGCCATTCGATTTTATTTTTAGAGCAGAACCGTTGCTTTGAGTGAAAGTTTTTATCGGTAGATTATTTGATTCAAGATTGAAATGCTCGAGAACTTTAGGCCATTTTTCATAGTGAAAAACGTCGAATAACATTTCATTTATTAATTGTTTCTTTTCTGAAGGAAAATCTTTTTTGAAATCTTCTGATTTTTCTATAAACCAGTTTATACCCTTGCCTGGTAATTCGGTGTTTTTCTTTATAACTATACATTGAACTTCCCCCGAAAAAACAGAACGGCTATGCAGAATTTTTAATTCGAAACTCAACCGGGCTAAGGTAGCCTAAAGCCAAGTGTCTTCTCCTTCTGTTGTGATATCTTTCTATGTAGTCAAACAGAAATATTGTGCTTTCCATATTGTGTTAAATTTTCTTCCATCTCTACGTTTAAAGTTTTAAAGAACGA
>NZ_CP040840.1:3032500-3047500 GCF_006874765.1 Leptospira weilii | reverse complement strand
ATTAACTGTCAAATTCAAAGTAGTACAATCAATCGTTTCGCTAAACGCCACGGTGATCGTTGCGTTAGTTGGAATGCCGGTTGCACCTGACAGCGGAGAGGAAAGAGAAATTTGAGGGGCCGTAACATCCGCCGCCGCTCCGGTCGTAAAAGACCAGTCATAATCTGCACCCATGGAATTGACAAGCGTAGTATCGGTTACCGCACTTTTGACTCTCGCATAATACGTTTGATTGAACGCCAAATTTGCGGGAGGAGTAAAAGTGGCGGTATTTCCATTACAAGTGATCGTTACACCGACAATGGGGGATGAAAAGTTTGACTGATCATCCAAGAGGATACTACCGGCTCCAACGCTCGCGCAATTCATCGCCTCGCTAAAAGCGATACTGCCTCCACTATTGACAGGCACTCCCAATGCCCCGTTAGAGGGTGTTACCAAAACGACATTCGGAGCAACTACATCAGGACCTGGCCCCGTTGTAAAGTTCCAGAGGTTCATCGGACCTACTACCGGAGGATTGAGAGCGTTAGCGGGCATCGCCGCATCTAGCGCACCTGCAGTGACTTCTACGGTGTATTGCTTATTAGCAGTAAAAGGATTAATCGGATCCGGCGTCCAAGTGGCGGAAGTTCCGAAACACTGCACAGTCCCGCTCAAATACGTACCGCTTCCAGTTTCTTTCAATTTAAAAGAAGCCGTGTTTACTGTAGAGCAGTCCATAGGCTCGCTAAAGACCACCATAGGTTTTGTATTGAGTCCTGCACCGATTGCGGATGCGGCAGGAACTTGGGATGTAACTGTTGGAGCCGTATTGTCCACAACTGGAGCTGCTGCGGTTGTAAACGTAGGAGCCGCCGGAACCGTGAGGCCGTTATTTTGCAAATCCTTAATCGCGTTGGAAAAGATAACGGTATAAACCGTATTTGTTGCCAAATTGAGCACGGGAGTAAGAATCACTCCTGTACCAGTACAATTTACGCCCACGTTGATCGTTCCGGGTGAAGGATCATCCAGAACGATATTACCGTTAACGGTGCTACAATCGACCGGCTCGCTAAAGGCGATACTTATTGCACTGTTGATCGGGACGTCTAGCGAATTCGGAGCGGGACTGATAAAAGAAACGGTCGGAGGAACCAGATCGGGCCCCGGTCCGGTTGTGAAATTCCAATTATAACTATTCGCAAGTGTGTTGTTTGCAAGGTCTTTCGCGGTAGAAAATAGATCTACTCGATAAGCCGTATTGAATGCCAAAGGTGCGGTTGGAGTAAACGTTATGACCGAGCCTACACACGCAACATTTCCCGCTTCGTAAAGAGTGGTTACGGTGTTTTTTAAACTGAGAGTTCCCCCATTGACGGAAGTGCAATCTATCGTTTCCGTAAACGCCACTTGAACGGATGTATTATTGGGAACTAAAGTTGCATTGGAGGCCGGAGTTCTCAGGGATAAATCGGGTGCAATCGCATCTACGACAGCGCCGGTTGTAAAATTCCAAACATAGTCCTCCGAAAGAGAGGAACCGTCCTCGGATTTTATAGCTTTTGAAACTCGAACCGTATAAGCTTTAGAGGCTGCCAAGGCGGAAGTCGGATTGAACAGAAGGGTTTTTTCCGTAGAAGTCAAACTTCCAGTGATAATGGAGTTTCCTTGAGTGAGTTGAATCGATTGAGATTGAATGCTGGAAGGATCCAATTTTTGATTAAAGCCAACTTGGATAGAGGTGTTCAACGAAACACCAGAGACATTCGGACCGGGAGAGATTTGAAAAACATTAAATGAGTTTGAGTTTAGTTTATTACCGAAGTCCAGATATGCAAGAAACGGAATACCCGAATTTCCATTTCCTTGTACACAGCCCATACTCCCGAGCACAAAAACGGAAAAAGAAAAAAGAATTTTAACGGATATTTTCATGGCAAAGACCACCTATCACAAAGCGTTTCACTAAAATCGAGATTTGAAAGAATTTCAATTGGGTTTGAAGAAATTTAAATTTTTCGCCTGAAATATGGGAAGAGATTAGCCTATTTCGGGATTGAATACTTGTTAGATTATAACTTGATTCTAATTTTTGAATTGTAGTAAGTTCGAATTCAAATTTTTGTAGAATTTATTCTTTTAATCGAGCTTGCGGATTGGTTTTCTTTTGGGCTGGGTAGAATACTTTATCGGAATAAAGCTGTTTTTTAATGAAAAAAAACAACATTTTGAATCAAAAAAACTGAAATAGAAAGTCCGAAGATCGTTTTCGTAAAGAAAAGTAAGGGAATCATTAACGTGAGCAGGGTCGTAAGAAATCCCATGGCTCATCTTTTTTGTAGGAAGTTGGAATTTGAACGCTGTAAATCTATTTTTAAAATGTGGGAACTACAACAAATCGCGATTTTACGAACAAATTTAAAAGTAGGGACACTGACTTTTAGAAAATTCTTTCTCATTTTCAACCACCGAATTCACGTTAATTAGAAATCCATTTCCGGAATGAAAATAAACCTATACAAAAAACTTTCTAAAAAGGGGGATTTTCGAATCATCATGTATCGCCTTTTTTATAGCTTTTGGATTTGGTTTGGTTTATGGATCGCATTTGGTAATTTCTTACCGATTTTTGGAGAGGAATTGAGGAGCTTGCCTGAAGCCCGAATTCCTTTGGATGAGGGAAAAAAATTGGAACCGGGCGAACTTGCTGAAAAAAAAGAAGGTTGGTATGTGACAGCGGTCCCTCTTTTGAGCTCGGATCCTGTGAGAGGTCAGGGCGGGGGAATTCGTGCGAGTTTATTTTTTAATGGGAAAAAAACCGATTTGTACTATGAATATGAAGCGTATCGAAGCAAACTTACGTTTCAATTGTTTCAAA
The DNA here is from genome assembly GCF_006874765.1 of Leptospira weilii. Taxonomy (NCBI): domain Bacteria; kingdom Pseudomonadati; phylum Spirochaetota; class Leptospiria; order Leptospirales; family Leptospiraceae; genus Leptospira; species Leptospira weilii. Next base: position 3,044,637 of record NZ_CP040840.1, on the reverse strand, counting down.
CCAACGAAGGGGTAAAAAATCACTTTATCCAGTTCGATTCTCCCTATATTTTAAATACCGCGTTTCGATGGAAGAGTAGTTTTGGATTGGATTTCAATCCGAATTCTCAATATTTTGGAATCGGGGAATCTTCTCTTCAACCTCTTTCTTACCGCCCCAGAAATCTTCCGGGAATCGGTCGCGTAACCAATGCCAGTTTTGATGCTTATGAGGCGTCTCAATCTTATATTCGTCCTTCTCGGACCGGATCGGAAATTACTCCTACGGTCAGCGATCAGGGATACAATCAGTATTTGTTTAACTCGACGACTTTCTTTAACAGCATTGATTACACTTTCTGGAAGGCTTGGAAATGGGTAATCGCAAATGAAATTTCAAGGAATATCATCGGTCATTCCGACGGAATTTGGAATCCGTCCAAGGATCCGTACTTAGCGGGTAGCGCCTGGGATACGTCGGTTCCAAACGGTGAGTCAAAACTGACGGAAGACTATAAAGCCGGTAGGATTCGAGGTTATAGCGGAGGAGAGATCGTTTATTTCAGAGTGGGTATCGCCTACGATACTCGTGATTTCGAACCGGACCCGGACAGAGGTATATTAGTGGAATTGAATATGGCAAACGTTTCGAAGCGTACCGGCTCCGACTTCAATTATAATAAGATTTTCTTTCAGACAAAATACTTTTATAAGATTTTGCCGGACGTTTTCGAAGAATTGGTATTTGCTACAAGAGGCGCACTCGGTTATACTTCTTTCGGAGCTCCTTTTTCCGAAGTGAGATATATGTGGAGCTTGGACGGTTCTATGACGGGTATCGGAGGACTTCAGACAATGCGCGGTTATCGCCAAGATCGATTTGTCGCTCCCGTGGTCGGTTTCGGAAGCGCGGAGCTTCGCTGGAGGTTTGCTACATTCAAAATCTCTGATGAACTTTTTACTTTTAGTTTTGTTCCGTTTTACGATTTGGGCCGTGTTTGGGATTCTGAAAAAAGAATCAATTTTCAAGGGTACAAACATTCTTGGGGAGGCGGTCTTCGGATCATTTGGAATCAGGCGACGGTGATTTTGATCGACCTTGCAAAGTCCAAAGAGGATACTCAGATGTTTGTAGATTTTAGTCACGCTTTTTGATGGAACCATTTTTTCTTTTTTGAAAAACCGAACAAAATATTTACCCAACGTGTCCGCTCGTTACAAATAGGCAAACTCTGTGTCGATCTTTGGGAAACAATTTTTTTCGATACATTTCGTCTAATGCATAAATGGAAGGATTTTATGAATGATCCATTCCAAAAATCTAATAGTCTATCCAAAACCCTTAAAAAAACTATTTAGTATAACAAGTACGAAAGCGATTCTATGTTTCGACCTGAATGCCGATCCATAGAGAGGCATTCGCTGAGTTAACGCGATTCTTAGAGAGCCCATAACCAATCACACAAATTAAGAAGGCTTTTGGGATAATAAGGATCAAAAACTGATATTTTTCAAGTGTTCCGACAAGAATGATACTTTTTACTTGCAAAAAGTATGATTTTCTGATAGAGAAAAATTTCCCGAACCTTTCCGCCCCACCACCCAAAATCTTGTACATCCTGGGACATAGGTAACAGTTTAAACCAACGACATGGGTTACACTTTTACCCATCTCTACAGAACAGAGTGTCTAAAATTCTGCGTCTAAAGTTTAAACGCGGGATTTATGCTCAAACTGACGGTATTCTATTTTATAGGGATTGGTAATTCCTATCCGTTCGTTTCTTACGTAGAGATTGAAGCTATCTCAAAAAATATCTTAGAATGATTGGAATCGGTTTTAAGCAAAGATAAAGTATTTTTGAGATAGTTTCTCGTGGTATCCTAAATTGATTTTCTAAAACGAATATAAAAAGGACGATAACCCATCGCCTTCCAGAACGAAACTGCATTTTCATTTTCGGCAATGGCTCTCAGTTCGATACTTTGAAATGACTGATCTTTTGCCCAGGATTCGCAAGCAAGTACTAGAGGTTTCATGTACCCCGCTTTTTGTTTTCCACGTTTGGTGACGGCCAGGTCGATGAAAAGTATTTTCTGTTCTTCGAGATAAGGTTTGTCTTCGGTTCTGGCAATTAGAAGGGATACAAGCTCTTCTCCCAAAAAACCACCGAGAAGCAGTACTTTTCCAGTGCCTCTCAGTTTTAGATAAACGTCAATCATCTTCGTTCCCGCGCGGGGACGAATCTTGAATACTCCGTCTAATGTGAGAGAGTTCACGAGGCGAAAGAATTGATTCACGAGTTCGATTGCCGCTCCTCTGTGTTCTGGAAGTAGATTGGCGATTTGAAATTTTCCTGAGTTCGTTTTGGATTTTGGCATTACTGAATTCGGTTGATTTCGGATTTAAAAGTAGGGAATGATTTTCTAAGAATTTGCGAAGTTCGTATATTTGCATCCAATATTTTACGTTTTAGCGCTGGTTCTTAGGGATGATTTGTTCTTGCTCTTCGCATTTCATGTCAATACTATCTTGAAAATTCTTCTTAGAACATTATAACTTTTTGAGATAGGTTTGATTCGAAAGATTATTTGGTTTTGAGATCGTTTGGCTTGAATTGTGATCGGTCCTGTGCGTAGTTTTATTGTGGGAAAAGCGATTCAATTGTCTTCGTTTATAGAATACGAATATTCGTGCCATGGAAAGGTTCTTTTACCGCTCAAAATTTTACGGAGAAACGTCTATTAGAATATGGATTTTCCCCATTCCAAAAAAAAAATTCTGAAACAATTGCGGTATTTTCGTTCAAAAACATCCTCCGCATTTCCGGGTTGGAAAGATTCCAAAGAAGAAGAGATCGTAACAAAACGTTTGAATCTAACTCAATGGGATGCGAATATTCCATCTCCGCAGACGGTTTCCGGTTCTTTGTGTTTGGTTCTCTCCGGCAAAATCGAAGAAACCCTTTTGGATGCGGAGGAAAAGGACTTGATCCTCAGAGAATTATTCACCGGGGATTATTTTTTGTTTCAACCGGATAAGATCTTACATTCGGGAATATCTGAAATTCTTTATATACTTCCTGATGATTTGTCTCGAATTGTTTCTAAACTTCCGGGTTGGAAAAAGTGGATCGAGGATTTAAATAAGGAGAATCATCTTTTTCACGTATCCAAACTGAGACCTTCTAAAAAGGAACTGATGTCTTTTTTGTCATCGGTGGAACTTTTGTTTCATCTGAGTAAGGTCACTCTTTCCAATTTGGAATCTAGAATGGAATGGCTCGTGATTCCCGGCGGGGAAGTCCTTCTCAAACAAGGAGACGTTGGCGATTCGATGTACATTCTCGTTTCCGGTCGTTTGTCCTGGACCGTTCGCTCCAAGAACGAGGAAATACTCGCGCAAGGGGAACTCGGTAAGGGGGATATCATCGGCGAAATGTCCCTATTGAGCGGGGATAAAAGATCGGCGACCGTAGTCGCTTTGAGGACCAGTCAAGTCGTTCGGATTTCGAGAGAGGATTTTCGTATGAGTTTTGCAAATTCTCCGGAAGCTCTTTTTCAAATTACGGGGACCATTGTACATCGATTGAATACGGAGAGAAATCAGAACTATCGAAAGGCGAATTCCGTCAGAACCGTTTCCGTCTTTCCGCTAAATTTGACCGGAAGTCCGGAGGATTTTTTTCATTCTCTTCAAAATGGTCTCAAAAATTTCGGGAAATCAATATTAGTAAATTATAATGTTTTTACAAAAATGATCGGTTTGAGGGAATCCGATAAGAATTCGGAAAAAACGAACGTGTATCGAATCGGAGATCTCGTGAATTGGTTCTACGATCTCGAAAAAAATTACGATAAGCTCATATTCAAGACCGACACGCACAATTCGGGTTGGAGAGAAACCTGTTTTCGTCAGTCGGATCGAATTCTCGTTTTGATCGATCCGAACAAACCGATCGTTCTGGATTACGGGAAAGTGAATTCCATGTTTCCCGAAGAAATTCAAAAGGAGCTTGTGTTCTTGATCGATTCCGCCTTTACCGATTGGAAAAAGATAGAATCGATTCTACAAAAATTTCCCTCTATCTCTCATTCGATTGTACGAAGAGATGTGAATGCGGATTTCGGTAGATTATCCCGAAGACTTACCGGTAAAAGTATTGGAGTTGCGCTTTCCGGCGGAGGCGCAAAAGGATTTGCGCATCTCGGTCTTTTGAAGTGTTTCGAAGAGAACGATATTCCCGTGGATATGATTTCGGGTACGAGCGCGGGGGCGATCATGGGGGGACTGTTTGCGATGGGACTCGGTTCGTCCGATATTCTTCCTTTGATCCGAAACTTTTGGTTGGATCGGAATATTCTCGGAGATTTTACGTTTCCCTTCGTTTCTCTTGTAAGGGGAAAGAGGTATTCGAACGCGATTCACGAATTTTTCAAAGATAGGAATATAGAAACTCTTCCGATTCCTTTTTATGCGATTGCTTGTAACTTAACGAGGGCTGAAAGAAAGGTTTTTGACAGAGGTTTGTTGTGGAAGGCGGTAAGGTCCAGCACTTCCATTCCGGGAATTTTTCCTCCCTTTTCCGAAAACGGGGAATTGTATGTGGACGGAGGTTTACTGGATAATCTTCCCGGTTCCATTTTGAAAGAAAGAGGGGCCGGGATTTTGATTTCAGTGGACTTGGGCGGAGGAGGTCAGATCGATAAGGATTGGATGTATCATAATTTACTCGGGCCTCAGTATTTAGGAGAGGCTCCTTCCTTTTTCAATCTATTGTTTCATCATTTAAAACGGAAGAGTTTAAAAACGAAATATACCGGGTTTGCGGAAATTATGATGCGTTCTTTAATGTTGTCCAGCAAGAATAATCAGAATCGGACCCGGGATAGTTCCGATCTTTACATCGAACTTCCCGTAGGCGGGTATTCCACCTTCGACTGGGATCAGTTTCAAAAATTATACGAAATCGGATATGAGGCCGGTAGAAAGAAAGTCCATATTTGGAAAAACGAAATTAAGAAAAAACTAAATTCGTAAATTCTCATTTTTTAATTGAAATCCTCCGCATGAAGAAATTAGAATTGTTTTTTTCTTTAGCGATTGTCATGCAACCCTCGGACATCCAATTCTTGGAAGAATTCTCTTCGGAGATTGCTTCCTTTCAAGACCAGATCTGTATACTCGAAGAACGTCCTTCTGGAAAAATTCTCTTATCGAACGAGTGCGTTCGTTTTTGGGGATTTAAAGGATTCGATCAGAAGCCGGATACGTTTCCTTCCTTTTTATTTCATCTTCATGGCAAGGTTCGGAACTACGCGGATTTTACAGAAAAAATTCTTTTAAAACACATGCAAGATTCGGAATATTTCGACACACTTTTTGCCGAAAGATACATTTTACGCTTTTTTTGGAAAACGGTCTTGAATAAAGCAGAGTCGACGTATCGTATTTATACGTTCGAAATTTTGGCGCAAGAAGGGGATTGTGGGAATCTTTCCTCGGAAAGTCCTGCCGTGGAATCCATTTTTTACAAACTCCCGGAACCCGCGTTTTTATTCGATCCGTCCACTTTACGTTTTCTTGCCGTAAACGATGCCGCGATCTATCTCTACGGATTCTCCAGGGAAGAATTCGCCGATATGAATCTTTTGGAAATTCGTCCCGAAGAGGATCGCATCGATATGGAAACCTTGATCCAAAATTTCGCCAAGGAAACCGGAATTCGTTCTAGAGGGGTTTGGAGACATTGGAGGAAGGACAAAAAATTTCTTTATGTAAAAATCACCACAAACCGGATTTCTCTTGGCGATTCTTTCGCGGTTTTGACGATTTTGACGAATGTTTCCGAGACGATAGAAACCTCTTACGCTTTAAGACAAATTCGTGCGGAGAAACAATCTATCATCGAAAGTATGTCGGATCGGTATTTTGCGCTTTCCAAAGACTGGAGATTCATTTCGGCGAATCGGCAATCCCTTATTACATTAGGAAAACCTAAAGAAGAATTGATAGGAAGAAATATCTGGGATCTGTATCCGGGATCTTCGGTGCGATTTTTTCGGGACGAATTCGAACTTGCTGTCCGAACTCAAAAGCCGATTACTTTCGAATATAAGATTGTTGAAACCGGAAATGTGATGGAGTTCAGGGTTTTTCCTTTTGAGGAAGGGATTTCCGTGTTTTTTCAGGATATTACGGAAAAAAGGAAAAGAGATTCCGAACAGAACATTCTCAAAGAAATCGCTTTAAAAATTCCGAAGGCGTCGAGTGTGAAAGAATCTTTCGAGATTCTTTTTGAGACGATTTGCAAGGGAACCTTTTGGAATTTTGCCCAAACTTGGAGGTTTCAAAACGGTAAGATCGTTTTGGAGGAGAATTCGCCTTGGTACTCCACGGAAGGGATTTTCCTACGATATAGAATCGCTTGTTTTGAAACTAGTTTTTCTCCCGGAGACGGGATGATCGGAGAAGTTTTTTCCACTAATCAGATTCGTTTTGTGAATGACGTTCGAAAGGAAAAAAATTTTAAAAGGGCCGGTTTTGTGTTTCAAACCGGAATTCAGTCTTGGATTGCAATCCCTTTGCGAACTGGGCATGAGACTTACGTTCTGGAATTTTGTTCCCAAATGGAACTTGATTCAGTAAATTCTTATATTCAAATGTTCGAATTGATTTCAGATCAGATCGAGGTTTTGTTTAAAAACAAGGAAGCGGAAGAGGAGAAGGATCATTTTTTTAAGTTATCCGGGGACATGTTTCAAATTTCTACGTTAGACGGACAGATCATAGAACGGAACCAAGCTTGGGAGGAAGTTTTGGGTTATACTCGGGAGGAATTGAGCGGAATCGATCTCGTTGAAATTATCCATCCGGACGATCGGGACAAGATGTTGAACACCCTCGTGGATGTTCGAAAATATAGAAAGAATCTTTCGGTTGCGCTTCGATATATAACCAAACACGGACGAACGAAGACGATTCTTTGGAAGACGATCGTTTCTCCGGAACACGGACTTGTTTATACTACGGGTAAGGATATCACCGAAATTCAAAATACCCAGCTCAAACTCGAGAACATGACGAAAGAACTGCAGCGTTCGAATGCGGATCTGGAAGATTTCGCTTTTATAGCTTCTCACGACCTCCAGGAACCTTTGCGAAAGATTAAGGCGTTCGGAGATCGTCTTTTGAAAAAAAATTCAAATTTGGATTCGGAATCCGTGGACTATTTGCAAAGAATGCTTTCTTCCGCGCATCGATTATCCAACTTGATCGAAGGTCTTTTGTCTTATTCCCGGATTAAAAGTAGGGCGAAACCCTTTCAGCTCTTCGATTTAAGAAAGATTTTAAAAGATTCCATTGGCGATTTGGAAATTTATATCAAAGAAAGAAATGCGAAAGTGGTCGATTCTGAAATCGGTTTTGCTTGGTGCGATCCGTTTCAGATGGGAACGGTATTTCAGAATCTGATCAAAAACGGAATTAAATTCAATCGGAGCGAAAGCCCCGAAGTGAACATTCGATGTATTCCGCATCCTACCGAATCGAATTGGATTCAAATTACTTTTGCGGACAATGGAATCGGTTTTGACAAAAAGCACGACGGTAAGATATTTACGCTCTTTCAACGGCTGCACAGCCGGGAAGATTATGAAGGAAACGGAATCGGTCTCGCAGTTTGTAAAAAAATTATAGAATTTCACGGAGGGAGAATTTACGCCGAAAGCGTTTTACGGAAAGGTTCCACGTTTTATGTGGATCTTCCGGGCGCTCTTACGTCTGTTCAAGAATATGAAAGCTGAAATTAAAAATCAGAATTCGATTCATATACTCGTCGCGGAAGACGATCCGGACGATCGTCTATTGATGAGGGACGGTTTTCGGGAGAATAACCTGAGCAATCCTCTGCATTTTGTAAAGGATGGGGAAGAATTGTTCGATTTTCTTCAAAACAGGGGAGAATATTCCGATACTTTAAAGTACCCTAGACCGGGAATTATTTTATTGGATTTGAATATGCCAAAAATGGATGGAAGAGAGGTTTTAAAAACGATCAAGTCCATTTCAGAGTTCAAGACAATTCCGGTTATAGTTCTCACGACTTCTAGGGAAGAAGAGGATATGTTTCAAACTTACGATCTGGGGGCAAATTCTTTCATTCGCAAACCCGTGGAGTTCGACGCGTTTATGGATACGATTCGAGCTCTGGGAGAATATTGGTTTGAAATCGTGGAGCTTCCCGTTGTTTAGTAACGATTTGTCGGACGAGATTTCGGTTTGTTTAATCGAAGACGACGAGGAAGATTCGATTCTTTTTAAGGAATATTTGGAAGAGATTCCGTATCCCAAATACAATATCACTCGCTTTAAAGATGCCGCGAGCGTGCTTGCGGATTTGAAAGTCAATCCTTCCGGATACACGATCTACGTGGTGGATCATTTTTTAGGATCGCAAACCGGATTAGAGATCTTGCATGAGATTCGTGCCGTCGTTGGTTCCGTTCTGGCTGTTTTAATTTCGGGAATTTCGAAAGAAGAAATAGAAACCATCGTAAAAGAAGCGGGATTTCAAGGTTATCTTGAGAAGAAGAGTCTTTCGACGTTTAATATTGCAAAAACCTTTCTTACGGTTTTGAAAGAGAAGGGGAATTCTGAGGCGAACCTTTTTTCCATGGATACTTTTCTTATAAGGATGGAAACCATATCTCAATTTTCCGGAGGAATCGCTCACGATTTTAATAATATTCTGAACCTCATCATAGCAAACTTGGATATGTTGGAGATGCAGTGTAGGAATCAACCGGACGTTTTGAATCGAATTCGTTCCGCACAAAATGCGGTTATGCGAGGCGCGGAAGTAAATAAGAAGTTATTGAATTTTTCTAGAAAACAATCTTTATATCCGGAAGTCGTGGATCCGAACACGTTGATCGCAGATTATTTGGAAAAACCCCAGGATATTTTTCCGCAGAACGTTCAGGTGAACTTTGATCCTCGCTCGGAGGGCGATCTTTGTCGGATTGATCGAAGCGAGTTTGCAAATTGTCTTATGCATTTACTCCAAAATGCGAAGGAGTCTCTCGGAGAATCTGGAGGAAGTATTTTGATAGAAACTGATACGATCGTTCTGAATTCTAAGTATAAATCGCTCGGACTAAAGGAAGGACATTATCTTTTACTTAGGATTGCGGACAATGGTAGGGGTGTGGATTCGAACATAGCCGATAAAATTTTCGAACCTTTTTTCACCACAAAACCGAAAGGGAAAAATTCAGGACTCGGTCTTTCCATGGTCTTCGGTTTTGTACAAAGAAGCGGAGGGCGAATCGTATTCGAATCCTATTCGAATATCGGTTCCGATTTTTATATCTATCTTCCTATCGAGGATATAAAATCAAATTCGCATTTCGTAAAAGTGGAATCTTCAAAAAAACCGAAGGACATTTTTTATTTTTCAAATGAAGGGGAATTTTCAAAGAGAACGTCTTATATTTTTCAGAGATTGGGGTATAGGCTTCGTCATTTTAGAGATCTAAATTCTTTTGAATCTTATCTTTCTAATATAAGTTCCGAAACTATTTTACTTTCGGAAACTTGGCGAGAAGACTTTTCGAAGTGGAAGGAGATTGCGGTGAAGGCCCAAAACTCGGATTTGAAAGTAAAAATCTTTTATTTTTCTTCTTCAATTGACGCAAACAATTCGGAAAGTTCGGCTCAAATTTCCTGGCCTATATCTAGAAAGTCTCTTGAGAACCGTTTTGATATATTGTAATTGAATACTCATGAATCAGCCTAAATTACCCAATCTACTGATTCTAGACGATGAGGAAGAAATTGCAGGTATCCTCGGGGATATCGCCAAACAATGCGGTTTTGAAGTTACGGTCACTCATGAAGCCGGGGTATTTTTCGAAAAGTTGGCCGAAGACACTCAATATATCATTTTGGATTTAGTGATTCCAGGAGTGGACGGAGTCGACGTTTTACGAATGTTATCCGGTAAAAAACTTTCCGTTTCCGTAATTTTAATCAGCGGAGCGGATCGAAGGGTTTTACAAAGTGCCGAAGCCCTCGCGATCCAATACGGATTAAAAATTTCGGGAGTTCTTGAAAAACCGATCCGAATCCAAGAATATCAGAATGTACTTACGGGGCTTATCTCCAATCAAAAGGACGAATCTTCGCAATCTTTTGTTGTCGGAAAAAGAACTGTTAAAGAACAGACTTCGGTGAACACACCGGAGGAAATCGAGCAGGCGATTCGAGAAGATCAATTTCTACTTTATTATCAGCCCAAGATCAATTTTAAAACAGGAAACGTTTCCGGTTTTGAATCTCTGGTGCGTTGGTCTCATCCGGAAAGAGGTTTGATTTTTCCGGATTCTTTCATTCCGATCTTGGAATCGTATCCGAGTTTGATGGACGCGATGACTGAGAAATTGATTCTTCAAGCACTCGCCCAGTGTTCGGTTTGGAACAAACAGTTCCCGGGTATTGCGGTTGCTGTAAATGTTTCTCCTGTGAGTATGAACAAGTTGATTCTTCCCGAAACTATTTCCAAGATGATCGAAAGTTTCGGTTTGAAAAACAGTCAGTTGATCGTCGAAGTTACGGAAACTCAGTTATTGGAAAATATCACGTCCACCTTAGATATTCTAACTCGGATTCGAATTCGAGGAATCGGACTCTCCGTGGACGATTTCGGAATCGGTTATTCTTCTTTGAAACAAATTCATCGTTATCCTTTTACGGAACTCAAAATTGACCGATCTTTTGTAAGTGTGGCTCCGTATGATAAGGAAGCTCTTTTTATTTGCCAAGCCGCGATCGATCTCGGCCATAAACTCGGAATGACGGTCGTGGCGGAAGGGATTGAAACCGCTGTTGTGGGAGAGTTGATGAAAAAGCACGGTTGCGACAAAGGGCAGGGTTATTTCTACAGTAAACCTATGCCCGCGGACGCTACCTTACCGTTTTTGTCCAGTTTCAAGTTCTAATTTTTTTCTGGTTTACTCTCAAGGAAAGAATTCGATTCTTCCGGTAATATGAAAAATTTTCTTCAGGATCCGGATTTTCCGATTTTGATTCGGGCTTATCGTTCTTCTTTGATTCGACGATATTCGATTTCCAATTTGGAACGTTATCCGGAACTGAAGGCCATTCCGAGGTCGGTCGTCGATGTTCTCTTAAAATATTTTTTAGAGCTCCTTTATCCGGAATATCAAGGAAGGCTTTTGTTGGACGGGGCTTTCCGTTCTCTTTCCGGTTTTGTCCATAGTCCTTCCAAGGTGTTTGGTTTGATCGGTTCCTTAGGCGTGGCCGCTTTCAATTTCGGAAGGCATTTGGGCGCGGCATTTAAAACCGGTTTTGCGGCTTTGAATTCTTATCTTACGGCAAGACATTTTGAAACTTTAATGTTCGAATTCACAAAGGAAGAGTTGAGATTGGGGAACGACCCGGAAGACCCGATTGTTTTTGATAGAATCATTTCCCGAATTTCCAAAAAAGAAGCGGACCAATTTAGGAAGGATATCCTGAGACTTTTTGAAACTCTTTCTAATAAAGAACTCTTAAACAAGATCGTTTTGATGATGAAAGCGATCGTCTCTAAGATGGAAAGCAAGCCGAAAACGTATACTCCCGAAGAGGTGGAAGGAATCCGTCTTGGTTTTGTAATATTACAAAAAGGTCAGGAACTCTTTCGGGATCTTTCCGATATGGAGATTAAATTGATTTTAACCTCGATCGATAGGATCGAGTCTGATTTTTTCGAGGACGCTTTGAAGAAAAACGACAGATTTGAATCGATATAATATGTTCTTTGTTCAATCTAAGAATTTGTTCCAAAATCTGAAGAGAGGTCATGTGGTTGCTGAGTTGCAATTGTAGAATGCGGTAGTTCCACGTATTGGCGATTTGTGCGGTTTTTTCTTATCGTTTGAAATTGTGGGAGTTCCTGCATTGTGCGGTTTTGAGACCAGCTCTTAGCTTTTTTGCTGAACTTGATAATCTTCAAGTCCATAGCGTAATTTTGTCAATAGCAGTTAAACGGTGGGGCGGATATGAGCAAGTAGTTTAGCATTCGTTTAACGAAGATTCCCTATTTATGTTTTTCGGAAAAGTCCTTGCGAATGTGTTCCGAAATCGTTAGAATA
>NZ_CP040840.1:3007500-3027500 GCF_006874765.1 Leptospira weilii | reverse complement strand
GCGAAGTGGGATATTCCTTCCGGAAGAGAAATCACGGAGAGACGAAACTTTCCAGTTCTGTAATACAACAATATTTAATCGCGTTATTCGAACTTAGATTTGGTTCCTTTGTCTCGATCGAATTCGTCAAGTACGGAATCATCGGCTTTTCGGGCGTTTTTGTAAATTTGGGGGGACAATTCTTATATAACAACGTTTTGGCGATCAACGTGGCGGAGCAAATTCAATCCGCGATTTCTCTGCCCTCCGGCGCCATCGTCTTCGGTTTCGAATTGAGCGTATTGACCAATTATCTTTTGAACAACGTTTGGACTTTTTCTGATCGTAAGAATGTCGGCTTTTTGGATAATACGATCGGATTCTTAAAATTCAATGTAATCAGTCTTTTGGGTTTTTTGATTCAATTTTCAACCTGGTTTTTTCTGGTAAGATATTTCCAAATCTACTATCCTGATTTTTTACCCTATTGGCTTACATATGTGGGAAATATTGTAGGCATCCTACTTGCTACCGCGACTAATTATTTTTTGAATCGCAATTTTACATGGAAGAAGCCTTAGTATATTTATGAAGTTGTATCTGCTGTTTTTATTGAGTTGTTTGATCTTATTTTTCGGGTTTAAAACGGATTTTGAAGTAACCTACGGCGACTCCGGTTTTATGTGGGTTCAGGTTATGGATCTGATCCAGTCTGATTTTCGGACTTTCTCATTTTATTATTCTGGAAGTTCTTTTGATCCCAAGGGGGAATGGCTTCCCTTTCAAGCCCCTTTTTTAGGAATTCATGATTTGCAATACTATATAGATTTTCCGCCTTACTTTCCTTTGGTCGTTTCTGTGGGTAGGGTATTGTTCGGGTCGAATTTAGGGATTTATTTAATCCAAGTTTTATTTTTCTCCGGTTCGATCTATTTTCTGTATCTTTTATTTTCCGAATTTACCCGGAGAAGATGGCTTAGCGTTTCTTTTGTTTATCTGTATTTGTTCGGGACGACTGTGTTTACGTATAATCTAGTCATTCACGAGTATTCCATCGCTTTGTTTTTTTTATACGGGGGAATTTATTTTTATCATCGATCCATAAAGACGAAAAAAAATACGAACTTCATATATTCTTCTCTTTTATTCGGGCTTTCCCTTTATTTTCGTTTGGAATTTATCTTTGTAATTTTTCCGTTATCCGCTTTGAGTTTTTTATTACGACGGGAGATTCGAAAGCAGATATTTTTTTATTGGGCCCCCGTGTTTTTAGTGATACTCGCTTCCTTATTGGCTTTGAATACTTACATTCACGGTCATCCCCTCGGTCTGCGTTATATACTTACGATGGGTAATCCAGTGACCGTTGCTCTTTCAAGATCGGATATCATTTACGATTTGTTATTCGGTAAAGAAAGAGGATATTTTTTTCAGTCTTCTTATTTGGCATTGATAATTTTTTTCTCCATTTTTGTCGCGATATACAAGAGATGGTATAAAGACATTTTGTCTTTGGAATTGTTGTACCTTGGCGTTTCCATACTTTCGATCTTTCTTATATTGGCAACTGCGCCGAATCACGGAGATCATATTTCTCCCAGGTATCTTTTCGGAACGTATCCGTTACTTTTTGCGCTTGGTCTTATCCTGGTGGAATCCTTTCTCGATTTTAAAAAGTCTGCCGTTTATTACGGGGTGTTGATTCTTGTCGTTATTTCGTTGTTGTTTTCCGTTAAACAATGGTTCTATGCGATCCGATTCATACGTACTTCCGATAAAAACGTAAGAACCATGATGGATTATTTCCGATCGGAAAATAAAAAATATCTGGTTTTCACGGATACGAACATTCCCAAAAACATACAGTCTTTGATGTATGAAAAAACAATATTGTATGTTTCCGAAAAAAAACTAGTTTCCGATTTTTTGGCGAAAGACGTTTTCAAAATCGATCCGAGTCAGATTCTAATCGTTCGACTTTTGACAACCGCCTTACCGGTCGACGAAAAAGGATGTATTTCCGGTTCTAGGTTTTGTAAGTTGGAGTCCTCGCTTCCGTATGTCGAGGTTTATTCTTTTCGATAAATTCCGAACATTGTGGCGAAAAGAAAGTTTCGTGTTTTTTGCAATCGAACGGGTTCATATTAAACCCGAAAAAGAAACGAGCCGACTAGGTTGTTAAATAACGTGAGTTTGGCATAACAAATGCGAAAGCGATTATTATGTTGCGATCCGTAGAGAGGCGCCCACAAGTTAAGAAGGCTTTGGGAATAATAAGGATCAAAAACTGATCTTTTTCAAGTGTTCCGACAAGAATGAGGCTTTTTACTTGCAAAAAATATGATTTTCTGATAGAGAAAAATCTCCCGAGTCTTTTCTCGCCTCCAGGCTCAATGATTTGCTCCCTACGGGTCGCTCATCACCCAAAAATCAGGGGAAACTCAGGCACAACGCCTCCTAAACTCAGTAAACACTTTCCTATGGGTCGGTGTTTAGGGGGCGTTGTGGGAACTAAGTTTCACTGTCGTAATTCCGACAGATTTATCTTCGGATCCAATACTTGTGGGGTTGGTTATGTTAGAGAGCAACACTTTAGTTTCTTATTAGCCCAAACTTTCAAACGCCGAACTCACGTTAAATAAAGGAACTTTTATCTTCGTGGAGGCATTTCTTTCGCGAGAATTACGAAAACTCAGTTATCCGAGCCTTGCAAAGAAAAGTAACGGTGGATGTTAAAGCCTAAAGTCCATTCTTTTTTGTAGTAATCGTAATCGGCTCCCCGTAACAGTTGAGTGTGCGCGATGGATCTGCTATTCGTAACGAACAACTGAAAGACGTGTCCTCCCGTTTCAAAGTCTACGCCGAAACTCAAAGGGACGGACATATACTCCACGGGTTTGGAAAGAAGAATGTTATTTACAATTGCGTCTAACGTTCTGCCGTTTGCGATCAGATCGTTGATTTCCGAGGCGGAATATTTTGCGCCGTTGATCTTTGTTTTTCTGTTTTCCTCGGAATAAGAGTGACCGAAGTAATCGCGTTTTGGAGAGAGAATCGTCCCGAACGTAAAATCCAGACGCTTAAAAAGATGGATCCTGAAGGAAACGTCCAATCCGGTTCGGTCATTGGAAAGATGTTCTTTGACGAAGTTTCTATGAACGAACATCGGAGAAAGTTGGAGAGAAAAGAAATCGCTAAATCTTCTCGAAATCAAAAATGAAGTTAAGGTACTTTGTCGATCCGAATCGCTCAATTCGTACGTATTTAATCTTTTGTTCGCTTCGGAATCAACTGTGGGATAACCGCTCGAAATTTTAAGATAAGGACCGTAGAATGTATTTTGTTTTTCCGTTTCTTGACCAAAAACTCCGAAAAAACTCACCGTAATCGGAAAGTTGGAGTTTTGAGTTATGAGTCGAATTTTTCCTCTCGCCTCGTACGTTTTTTGGAACGAAGTCCTCGCGATTCCGATGGTGATTCGATCGGTAAGACCGTAATCGAGAGAGAGCTGCGTGTTGGCTCCGTTATCCAAGCCCAAAAAATCGTAGGAAGCGGATTTTGCGTTTCCAAAACGATGATTGAATCGAAAATCCAATCCGCTTTTACCGACGTCTTCCGTGCTTGGCATGTGAATGAGGCTACTTCCCAAAAACGCAGATCTTCCCTGTTCCTGAGCGAAGAGAGCGAAAGAAAAAGAGGTCGACAGAATCAAAAACGGAATTAAGGAAAAGTTGATTCTAAAGTTCATATTTTAGATTGCCATGAGACGGAGGTTTCGATTCTGATTTTTTCATTTAGTTTCAAAATTACTAATTTAGGGATTTCGATTTTAAAATCGCTCAGTAGAATTTCGAAATTCGCGTGAATCAAAAGATCTTTCCCTTTTTCCTCGAAATTACCCTGAACTTGAACGTTCTTTTTTGTAATTCCGTGTAGGGTGAGATTTCCTTCGACAGTCACAGTTTTGGAAGACGTATCCCATTTCAAAATGTTTCCTTGAAAGATTACATTCGGAAAACGTTCCGTTTCCAGATAATTCTCGTGCATGTGGCGGTTCATCAGCCGGTTGGGAACGTTTAAGTCGTTAAGATCGACTTGAAAGAAAAACGTTTTCGATATCAGATCAGCCCTCCCTTCTGCTTTTTTCAGAGAGCCGCGAATCGTCTCCTGAGGAGCCTCGCTTAAGAAACGAATGTCCGTTTCCTTTACGCTCCATTCCTCGGAGATTTTCTTTTCGGAACCAAGTTCGTAGACGAAAGAAATTTGCACGAACAAAAAAATTAGAAAAATAGAATATATTAATCTTCTACAAATCAAGGGCTGGCCCCTTTGAGAATCCAGCAAAAAACCGCTTTATTGATGGAATCGTTATTATTCACTCTCATCGAACCGGTGTTGATTTTTTGAAATAAAAGACTGTTTTTCGGATCGTTTATTGTTATTCGATTTCGAACCGAGTTGTAAGAAGTGACGTCGAATCCGGCGTTTGCGTTGTTTGTATTGTGGCAAGTGGAACAGCTTCCCGTTCCTGCTTGGTTTAAGGTGGAGAATGTGGGGGACGGATCGGTGCAGTCCGCATTTGCGAGTTCTTTCAAAGGTGTCGTCGAGTTCAATAGAAAAGCTAAAAGTTTTAAGGAATCTTCCTTATCCGAACTTTTTTCGCTTTGGCAGTTCCATAGAATAGAACAGAGGAAAAGGGCCAAGATTCCAAACTGGAACGGTTTATGAATTTTTTTCATAAGATTCTCCTTTAAAAAATGAATTTATAATAGATAGGAATAACGTTTTGAATTTCAATCTTATAATGAGCTTTACGTTTCAAAAATGGAAAATTTAGAATTTAAATATTCAAAAAAAGTTCGTTTTTTAGAAGATTAGAATCTTTCCCTTTTTGAATATCTCGAATCGATTTCACCGTGCACGGTCTGTTTTCGTCGAAAAAATCGCGAGTAAGACAAAACGGTCCGCTCCGAATTTGCGCGATTCTTAGAGTCGTGTTTAAAGTCCGTTTATTAAGTTCGTGATCTAAGGGAATTCTATCCAAATGCAATGGCCAAACTTTCAACGGCGATATTAGAAATGAAAAGCCTTTTGTTTTGTCCTTTCATCCCGGAGAAAATAAATACGGCCTCTTTATTTAGCGTGAGTTCGGCGTAAGAAAGTTTGGGCGAATAAGAAACTAAAGTGCAACGACTCCCGATGGGTCGTCGCAACAGCTCGCGAATTTCATAGATAAAATGGCCCGCGACCGCGCTTTAACTCAATGTTGCTGCCTAATAAACTCAGTGAAACGGCTTTCTAAGGGCGCCGTTAACTCAGCGAATGCCTCTCTATGGATCGGCTAAACTCAGCGAATGCCTCTCTATGGATCGGCTAAACTCAGCGAATGCCTCTCTATGGATCGGCTAAACTCAGCGAATGCCTCTCTATGGATCGGCATTCAGGTCCGAAACATAGGATCGCTTTCGCATTTTGTTATACCGAACTCACGTTTATTTAAAAACTTGCTCAGAGTCTCGTTTCCCATTTTGGGAAGACTTTATTTTGACCTGTTGCGAATTGTGTTCTCGGTAAAGGATTGTTTGAAATTTGGTTTTAAGTTTTCATTGGGGCAAATCATCGTTTTTTTCTATTAGGCGGTACTCTCTTTATCTCGGTTTGCTTGAGTTTTGACAGATATTTTTCGAGTTAATTCTCAAAGCGACGAGATAGGTTTTACGAAATTTGAAGATTTCGATATTTAAGATCCCTGTAAAATAGGATACCGCCAATTTTGAGCGCAAATCCGCTTTTTAGACGCAGAATTTTGGACACTCTATTATGTAGGGATGAGCAAAGATTGTTTCAAAAAACAGAGGTGTTGCCGTTTCGACGGGCTGAAAATTTTCGGGATAAATTGTATGAAGGAAAATGAGTAATTCATTCAATTTATTTCGTCATACGAAGGATGAACAGCGGCTTCGAAAATATACCTTTGTATATGCCGAGGATAAGCTTTATGTTTTAGAATCTCTCTAAAGTTTTGAAGATTTGACATAGCTTTACCTAAAAGTTTGCTTACTTTGTGAACTTACATCATTAAAAAATGATTCACTTTTTAAAAAACTTGACTGAGTATATATCGAGGCAATGATGAAACGCTTTAAATTCTATGAAAACAATATATATATTCATTCAGAGATTGGGAATACGAAAAAAGCTGATACTTCTCTTTGGTTCTGTGCTGATACCGATCACGATGTTGGTCGTATTGGCTTTAATCAATACGAAAGATAGAATCGAGGACATTGAAACGATCTACGAGGATCGGGTCATTCCTCTGAAACAATTGAAGAAGATATCGGACCTGTATGCGATTTTCATTGTGGACTGTGTTCACAAGGTAAGAAGTGGGGCGTTTACACCGGAGGAAGGGGTCGCTAATCTTGATAAGGCGACTTCCGGAATTCAAGAGGAATGGAGCGCATACATCGGAACTTATCTTGTTCCCGAAGAGGAAGCCATCATCCGGGAGTTAAACCCTCTTTTTGTGGCTTCGAACGCCGCGGTAGCCGAGGCTAGGGACCTGATGATCAACAAAAATCTTCAGGAATTAGAATCTTTTGCGGATTCTCGTTTGTATCCTAGAATCGATCCGGTAACGGAAAAGATTGAAAATCTGATCCAGTTGCAACTGAAAATCACGGACAGGATATATATCAAGGCGGAAAAGCAATTCACTTTTAGTTGGATTTTACTCATTTCCCTTTCCAGTATAACTTTGATTTATATCGTTCTGATTGCGGTGGTTTATTCGATTCAATTGGTCAAGGGACTTACTACCGTAAGCGGTGCGGTCAAAAATGCGGATTTTTCTCATCCGGTGGAAGTTGAAGAAGACGAGAAGAAAAAAGACGAACTTTATCTTTTACTGATTACTTTCCGTTTGTTTCAGATCAAACTCAAAGAGATGCTCAACACGATCATGGACTTTTCCGAAAACCTTGTCGCTGCCTCTGAAGAGCTTTCCCGTTCTGCGGATCATCTTTCTGCGAACGCACAATCCGAATCGGCTTCGATTGAAGAAATTTCCGCATCAGTGGAAGAGATTAGTTCCGGAATGGAATACGTAAATCGAAACGCGGAATCTCAATATGTCCTGATTTCTTCCTTTAATGGAGAAATGAGAGAACTGGAAGGGATGATCACCAAGGTGGGAGACGCCGTAAAAAATTCTTTGGAAAAAATTTCGGATATGTATCTTAAAACCGATTTCGGTAAAAAAACGATGGGAGATCTTTCCGAAAGCATGGAGAAGATCGAAAGCAGTTCGGTCGAGATGCAGTCCATTACGGCGATTATCAAAGAAATATCAGAAAAAGTGAATTTACTTGCGCTCAATGCGGCCATCGAAGCGGCGAGGGCCGGAGAACACGGCAGAGGGTTTGCCGTGGTGGCGAGTGAGATCACAAGACTTGCGGAACAGACGGATTCTAGCGCGATGACGATCGAGGAACTCATTAAAACAAGTAACGCGGAAATAGAAACCGGTAGAAAGATCGTTGAAAACTCCGTGAAAGTTTATGCCGAAGTTTTGAGTGGATTGGAACATCTGAAGGAATCTTCCAATCAAATCGTAGCCATTATGGAACTCCAGCAGGAGAAAAAGGAAAAAATTCGTTCCGGGATCGACCAAGTCGATACGAAGTCGGAGGACATTCGCAATTCCGTTAAAGAACAAAAGATTGCTATTATGGAAACGGCGAACGCGATTTCCAATATTTCCACTACGGTCCAAAGTAGCGCGGCGAACTCCGAAGAAATTGCCGGAAGTGCGATCAGTCTTTTGCAGATTGCGAAGAATCTTCAAGAGACAATGAACTTTCTAAAAGGCTAAAGAGCCAATTTCTCGGCTATAGGGGTTTAAGCTCCGAGAGTAACCCCCGGACTTTATCTGGTTTGAAGCGCCTTTCTATAGAGAGGCGCTTTGTGACCGTGCGCAAATCGCATTTCTTGTTGCCCGAATATTCTCTGTTTCGTCGCCACCTTGTTTTCTAGATCGAACGCGGTTTGTATTTTCATTGAGTTTGTGCAATTGACGGCGGTTTTTGGCTTTTTTCAATTTTGTTTTTATCCATTTGCTTTTTTGCAAGGCGAAGAATCTTCCATGTCTTCTTAGACAAGATCAAGCTCTTGATTATAGAACATGAGGGCTACTTACTAGACGCACTGGAATTAGAGATTTATCTAGTTACCAAAATGGTTTTATGAACTCATTTTTTAGAATTGAAAAAAAATTAGAATCATTCTAAAAAATATTTGCTTCTGAGGGGTTGGGAGATATCATGGAGTGTCTAAGTTTCAAAGTAAATTTAAAAAGGAGAAATCAAATGCCACAGGTTACATCCCTAGCGCCGGATTTTAAAGCAGAAGCTGTTCTTGGAAAAGAGATCAAGGAAATCAAACTTTCAGACTATAAGGGGAAATGGGTAGTGTTATTCTTTTACCCGCTTGACTTTACTTTCGTTTGTCCGACTGAGATTATCGAATACGACAACAAACTTCCGGAATTCAAAAAACTTGGAGCGGAAATACTGGGAGTTTCCGTGGATTCAGCTTTTACTCATTTAGCTTGGAAAAATACTCCTAAAAAAGAAGGTGGAATCGGAGACGTCAAATACCCTCTGATTGCGGATCTTACCAAATCCATTTCCAGGGATTATAATGTTCTAACGGATGGCGGAGTGGCTTTAAGAGGAACTTTTATCATCGATCCAGCCGGTCTGATTCGTCAGGCTACTATCAACGATCTTCCTGTGGGACGTAATATTGACGAAGCGATCCGATTGATCAAAGCTTTCCAATTTGTTGAAAAACACGGCGAAGTTTGCCCGGCAAACTGGGATGAGGGAAAGAAAACGATGAAAGCAGATCCGGAAAAATCTAAGGATTACTTCTCGGCGGTGAATTGATTTTTTTCTGTCCGCAGATGTAAGTCTGCGGATGATGACATATCGAGCGGGTTGGAGTTAGGCTTTAATGGACTCAATCTCGCTTCCTAAACTCAGTAAACACCTTCCTATGGGTCGGTGTTTAGGTCGCTCGGATTTCCCAACATTGTTGGGAGCAAAAGATAACGCTCTGCTATCTTTTTGCTATCTCGCTTCCTTATGGGGGCTCGGATTTCCCAACGTTGTTGGGAGCAAAAGATAACGCTCCGCTATCTTTTTGCTATCTCGCTTCCTATGGGGCGCGAGAGAAACTCAAATCTCACTCTCTACGGATCGCGAGATATGTCTAACTTCAGGAGGCAATGGAAAATGGAACAAGTCCTGGAAAAAGAATCTGTCCACGAAAATCGTTATTACCGTCCTGATAATTTCCCGAAAGGCCTTACGCGCAAAGTAGTAGAATCCATTTCTCATATCAAAAATGAACCCGGTTGGCTTACCGAATTCCGTCTCAAAGCCTTTGAAATCTACGAACAAAAATCAATGCCGACTTGGGGATTTTTTCCCAATTTCAACGTGGATATCGATTCTTATACACACTATATAGGTTCCAATCAGCAGAAGAAAAAATCTTGGGACGAAGTCGATCCGGAGGTTCTCAAATCCTTCGAACGTCTTGGAATTCCGGAACACGAACGCAAGTATCTCGCGGGAATCGAAGCGATGAACGATTCCGAAACTGTTTACGCTAATGTTAAAAAGGAATTAACCGAACTGGGGATTCTTTTCTGTGACATAGATACCGCGGTCCGTGAATATCCCGATATCGTAAGAAAGTACCTCGGAACGGTTGTAAGTGTGGGAGATAATAAGTTTTCCGCTTTGAACAGTTGTGTTTTTTCCGGCGGTTCTTTCGCTTATGTTCCTAAAGGAGTGAAAACTCCTATGCCTCTTCAAGCATATTTTAAAGTGACTGCGGCTTCTTCGGGCCAGTATGAAAGGACTCTTTTGATCGCGGACGAAGGCGCGGAGATCGAATACTCCGAAGGTTGTTCTTCGGTTCAAGACAAAGGCACGAACTTTCACACCGCGGTCGTAGAACTAATAGCTCATAAAAACGCGAAGATCTTTTATACGACGATCCAAAATTGGAAGAAGAATATGTACAACTGGACCGTCAAACGCGGATTATGCCATGAAAGAGGACATATCACTTGGACCGATGTGAATATCGGGGCGAATACGATCAAATACCCGGGAATTGTTCTTCAAGGGGATCATTCCACGGGAGATGTCCTCTCTCTTGCGTTTGCGGGAGGCGGACAAATCCAAGATACCGGGGCGAGAATCATTCATGTCGGTAGAAATACTCGAAGTAATATATTAGCAAAAGGTGTTTCTCTCGACGGAGGAATCAATTCCTATAGGGGACTTGTTAAATTCACCTCCGGATCGGAGAATTCTTATTCTCATGTGAAATGTGACGGCCTGATGATGGACGATCGTTCTCAGTCTCACGCCTATCCTTACAATGACGTTTCTGGCCAAAATGGAACCTTAAATTATGAGGCTACCGTTTCCAGAATCGACGAAGATCAACTCTTTTATCTTCAATCCAGAGGTTTGTCGGAAGATGACGCAAAACTTCTGATCATCAACGGGTTTTGTGAGGGTGTGACGAAACATTTGAATGTGGAATATTCTGTAGAAATGACGCGTTTGATCCGTATGATTCTCGAAGACGGCCACGTGATTCAAGAAAACAACAATTCCGCAGTAAGCTAATATCTATCGAACGGATTCATAAAGAGCGAGATAGCGGAGCATTACCGAGCGCCCCATGGGAAGCGGTTAAGTTAGTCGCGGGCTCTTCGCAAAGCGAAGATGAGCGCCGAATTCAGCAAACGCCTCTCTGTCATAATCTTACCCACAAATTAAGAAGGTTTTTGGTATAATAAGGATCAAAAACTGATATTTTTCAAGTGTTCCGACAAGAATGATACTTTTTACTTGCAAGAAGTATGATTTTCTGATAGAGAAAAATCCCCCGAACCTTTCCGCCTCCAAACTCAGCGCCTCGCTCTTCAGTAGAGCTCGCCATCCCACCCAAAAATAAGGGAAACTCAGGCACAACGCTTCCTAAACTCAGTAAACACCTTCCTATGGGTCGGTGTTTAGGGCGCGTTGTGGGAACTAAGTTTCAGAGAGGGTTTGTCGTAATTCCGACAGATTTATCTTCGGATCCAAGTACTTGTGGGGAGGTTATGCCCTCTCTGCGGATTTGATCAAATGTGGAAACTCATACGATTTCCGAATGTTCGAAAAGTTTGAATTTATATACAAACTACTCGCAAGCTCTTTTCAGGTTCTGATACAAGCGATTTTTTAATTAAAATCATTCCCAAAGAATTATATTTTATCATAAAACGAAATTTTGATCAAACCCTCGGTTTTTTGAAATAGGTTCTCGTTAAGACTCGAAAAATTTAAGATCCTAAAGTAAAATGATTTTTCCTTTTCAAAGGTCTCTTTAAGATTTAACCGTTCTTTGCTAAATTCCGACTCATGAAAGCTTTGGATTCCAATCTACTCAATTCAGAATTTTTTCGGCAGATTTTCGAAACCAATCGAGATGGAATTGCAATTGCGAATTTGAACGGTTCTTTTTTGGAAGCCAATTCAGCCTTTCAGATTCTAACAGGTTATTCTCTCGAAGAACTTCGAAAAGACAACTTTTGGTCATCATTGGTCCCTGCAAGTTGGAATGCGGCCGAGAGAAAAGATTTTGAAGACAATCTTTTCTTTTCCGGTTATTCCCAGGAGTTTGAAAAGGAATACTCTTGTAAAGGCGGTACAATCATCTCAATTTCCGTAAAAGCATACGTTATCCGAGACGAGTCTAAACATCCGACTGCAATTTGGGGAATTGTCAGAGATATCTCGGAACAAAAGCAAAACGAAGAAGTTCGTAAAAAATTTTGCGACGAGATCAGGGAAAGTTGGGAAGCGCTTCAGAGGATTTTCGCTTTGAATCCTTTTCCGATGGCGATTTGCGAAATCGATACCGGAAAACTTTTGGAAGTGAACCGTAAGTTCGCGGAACAAATCGAATACGATTCCGATAAACTGATCGGAAAAACTATGACTGAACTCGGGGTTTGGTTTTCGCCTGAGGTTAAGGAAAACATTCTCACGATCGTGAGACGTGAGGGTTTTGTAGATAATATAGAAACGCCGTTTCGAACTGCTAAGGGTATCGAGTTTTGGGGACTTTTTTCCGCGCAACAAATCGAATACAAAGGAAAAATCGCGTTTTTAAGCGTCATGGTCCCGATAACCGACAGGATCAAAGAGGAAAGAGAAAGGCAAAGGTTACTCGATGAGGTTCGAGAGAAGAAGGAAATTCTCGATCAAATCTTTCGTTTGAATCCTTCCGCAATCACATTAGCAAGAGCTGATGATGGAAGGTATGTGGACGTAAACGATCTCTTTTTGGAACATTTGGGCAAAACGAGAGAAGAGGTTTTAAACAAAACGCCTGCCGAGCTCAGCCTTTATTACAATTTGCTCGATCGGGAAAAAATTCTTCAGAAGTTGAACGAGGATGGTGTCGTTCAAAATTTAGAGGTCAAACTTCAAACATACGAGAAGAAAATAAAAACAATTTTATTTTCTTCTAGATATATAGAATCGAAAGGAGAAAAGAAAATTCTCTCGATAGGTCACGACATTTCCGAGCTAAAGGAATCCGCTCTTGATTTACAAAATCTTGCAAAGGAGCTTGAAAAAAGCAAGGATCTCTTTCAGAAATTATTTCAACTAGTCCCTTCTGCGCTCGTTCTAACCGATTGGGAGGATCGTACGATCGTCGACGTAAACCAAAGATTCTTGGAAATGGCAAAACGTGCCCGAGAAGAAGTGATCGGAAAAACGACTCCTGAAATTCATATTTGGGATAAGTCCGGGAATTTCAGGGAAGAGGTTTATCAGGCGCTTTCCAAAACGGGAGAAGTAAAAAATTATGAGTCCGTTTATCTCGCTTCGGACGGAGAAATCATACCGATCTTGTACTCGGCCAGAATCATCGAAATTAACGGAAGGAAACAGGTTATTTCTCTTGCGACGGATATCAGTGAAAAGAAAAAGTCGGAAGAAGAAAAGAGAAAACTCGATGAAGAACTTCGCCTCAGTAAGGATCTTTTTGAAAAACTCTTTCAACTTACTCCGGCCGCCGTGTCGCTTTCCGATTTGGAAACGGGGATTTATCGCCAGGTAAATCAATCCTATTGCGATCTCGTCGGCTACACAAAAGAGCAGCTTATTGGCAAATCGTCTATAGAACTCGGAATTTGGGAATCTTCGATTGATCGTGAGAACTTCAAGGGAAAATTAGAAGAAAAAGATTGGATCGGAAGTCTTGAAGTTACGATTCAAAGTTCGAATGGAATTCGTAAGCACGTAATTTCCGGAAACAAAGTCTTTCAATTGGACCGGAAGTCGATGCTGCTCTCCCTTCTTGTCGATGTTACGGACAAGAAGATTATGGAGTCCGAAAGAAACGAGTACTTTGCAAGGATGCAGGAGAGCAAGGATCTTTTCGAGATGATCTTTGAAATGAATCCGGACACGATCACGATCAACGATCTTCAAAACGAAAAGTATATTCAAGTGAACGAACGCTTTTCGGAAATGTTACAATATTCCAAAGAAGAAGCGGTCGGTAGGATGCCCATGCAACTGGGAGTTTGGAATGACGACAAAGAAAGAGTCAAAGTGGCTGCGATCTTAAGAGAAGAGGGGATCGTCCGGGACTACGAAGCCCAATTTAAAAGGAAAAGCGGCGAAGTCGTGGATACTTTGTTTTCCGCGAGACGAGTTAAAATCGGAGATTCCTCCATCGTGATCGCGATCACACGAGACATCACTCAACAAAAACTCGCTTCGAGGGAAAGGGAAGAGCAAACGAGAAGAATTGCCTTACACGCGCAGGCGCTTATGGAAATGGCTACCGATTCCGAATTTGCTTCCGGAAATTTGGAATCGGGTATGAAAAAAATAACGTTAATGGTTTCCGAAGTGGCGAACTGCGATCGGGCGTCGATTTGGATTTTTCATAAGGAAAATCCGAGTCTTTGGACTCTTTTCGCAGGCTGGGATCGGAAAGAGCAAACGTATATGAAAAGAATGGAATTGGATATGTCTTCTTATCCGAATTATTATGAAGCAATCCAAAGGGATCGATTCGTAGACGCGACGGATGTAATCAACGATCCTCGAACCGCGGAACTCGCGGCGACTTACAGTATTCCGCACGGAATCAGTTCTTTACTCGACGCGCCTTTTTTTCTCCGAGGAAAAATCAAAGGAGTTATTTGTCTCGAACATAGAGGCAATCTGAGAAGATGGAAAGGATACGAAAAACAATTCGTAGTTACAGTCGCGGAACAGGTCACACAACTTTTATTGAATGCGGAAAGAAAAGAAGCCAAGGAAGAATTGGAAAGGGCGGTAAGAATAAGAACTTCCGAGCTAGCGAACGCTCTTGAAAATCTGCAAAGAACGCAGGATCAATTGATCCTTTCCGAAAAGATGGCCGCGCTCGGACAACTTGTTGCGGGAATTGCGCACGAAATCAATAATCCGTTAGGTGCCATCGCGGCGTTCAGCGGAGAATTGAAAGCCTATTTGAGTTCGTCCGCGGAGAAGATGGAAAAGCTGGGTTATGAGCTTGCTTCTGTGGACTCCGAGTTCATTCATAATCTTTCCGAATTGATTCGAAAAGGAATCGACAGTAAGGAAGGTATTCTTTCCAGAGAAAACAGAAGAATCGTTTTGAATTCCATTAAGACGAAATTGGCCGAGTTTGGTTATGAAAATGCGCACGATATCGCGGATCGGCTTTTGGACAACGGACTTTCTTCGGCGTTGCAGGAATTTCCTTCCTTGTTTTCGAATCCTAAGTCTTATTCTTTGATTAAGTTTGCTTTGGAGGAAATTCACGCTTATAGAAATATTCTTCTGATTCGATTGGCCGTGGATAGAACGTCTAAAATCGTTTACGCTTTGAAAACTTACGCTCATATCGATACGGAAGAAAACAGAGGAAAAATTATTATCGATCTTGCGGAAAACATAGAGACCGTTTTGACGATCTATCATAACAAAATCAAAGGCGGGGTGGATGTGGAGTTGGATTTTCCGATTCGTCCTCTGATCGCCGCGTATCCGGACGATCTCGTTCAAGTGTGGACAAATCTAATATACAATTCTTTGCAAGCGATGCGTTTTAAAGGAAAGATTCGAATTTCAATTCAAGACCGAAAAGACGAAGTCCGGGTTTCAATCGAGGATAACGGTCCTGGGATTCCTCGGGAAGTGAGGGAAAGAATTTTCGATCCTTTTTTTACGACAAAAGGTCCGGGAGAAGGAAGCGGCTTGGGTTTGGACATTTCTCGGAGGATCGTAAAAAAACACCAAGGAAGAATTGAGCTCGAATCTGAATCCGGTAAAACTGTATTTCATATATTTCTTCCTAAAGAATGAGATTCTATGGTACGCCTCCATAATTGTCGGTGTTTTTGATTTTCTTTCTAAAAAAACGTGAGTTCGGTATAACAAATGCGAAAGCGATTATTATGTTGCGATCCGTAGAGGCACTCACAAATTAAGAAGGTTTTTGGTATAATAAGGATCAAAAACTGATATTTTTCAAGTGTTCCGACAAGAATCATACTTTTTACTTGCAAAAAGTATGATTTTCTGATAGAGAAAAATCTCCCGAGTCTTCCCGCCTCCAGGCTCAATGATTTGCTCCCTACGGGTCGCTCATCACCCCCCACCCAAAAATCAGGGGAAACTCAGGCACAACGCTTCCTAAGGGGCGCGTTGTGGGGCCGATCGTTTCACAGAGGATTTGTCGGAATTCCGACAGATTTATCTTCGGATCCAAGTATTTGTGGGGTTGGTTATGTTAGAGAGCAACACTTTAGTTTCTTATTCGCCCAAACTTTCTTAGGCCGAACTCACGTTAAAAAAAGAAAAAATGGGAATTTCGGAAATTTTTCATTCAATAAAAAGTTGAATTTTGAAAGAATTTGGTTTCTCTTGCCTGATGGTTAATAGAGTTCTTCGTTATTTTTTAATGATAGGAATTTTGATCTGTATCCTGAGCATTTTCTTTCCCGACTTTCAAGATACGGATAAGAACAATAAGCCGATCGCACAACCTTCCCGGATTCAAGAAATCTTAAGTCAAATTTTAGCTGCTATTTGGGAAATCAAAACGGGTTCGGAATCTTCTGAACCTTCCAACCCGAATGCGATCGCATCGACTACGAATAACGGAGAAGATCCCAACGAGATTTTTAACAGAGCTTATCGTACAAATGAAAAGGGCGATTATCTCAAAGCGATCAAAGAATATTCTAAGTATTTGGAATTGGTTCCGGGAGACGCTTCCGGTTATTATAATCGAGGCTTGGCAAAATATACTTTGAAACAATACGGTGAGGCGGTGAAAGATTTCGAAAAAGCTGCGGAGATTGATCCAAATAAGGCTTCCGTATTTCTCTCTAAAGGTTATGGCAACGAAATGCTCGAAAATTGTGCTCAGGCAGTCGACGATTTTCGGAAAGCGATTGAACTCGGTGAAAAGAATAACCCGGAACTTTACGGTCACAAGGCGCGTTGTGAAAATCGTGACGAGAATTACGACGAGGGTTTTAGAGACGCCTGGAAGGCGGTAAATTTAGATAAAAAAAACGTTTACGCTTTCTTTGAATTGGCTTATGCTCAGTACGGTTTGGGAAAATATTCGGATTCGGTTGCGAGTTATACGATGGTTTTGCAACTCAATCCGAACGATGAGGTCGCGTTTCATAATAGGGGTCTTGCGTATGTTTTCTTAAAGAAGATTCCGTTGGCGTGTAAGGATTTTCGAAAATCTTTGGGTTTAGGATATGCGAGCGCCAAGGATCGGTTGGCGGAATATTGCAAATGATTGATCACATGAAAATGATACTCGAAAATAAGCGTTCGATTTTGTAAAAGTGCGGCGATTCTCAAAACTTAAGTCAAATCGGGAAATCTCTGACTTTTTAGAGGAATATTCTAATTTTCAAAATAAATCTATCATAATATTCTATTTATGTGTCCGAGTGGTAAGCCCAATCCGAACTAGAATACGTTTTTAAGGCACGGGGGACTTTGTATTCGAACGCAACAGACCGAAGCGGTTCGTCTTTCGGACCCAACGCAATTTTCCTTTTAGCACGTCCGCGTCGATTCGCTCCAAAATTTTCTCTGAACTTAAGTAGGGAGAATTATACTCTCGATCCAGAAGTATCCATTCTTTCCATTCTCTATCTTCTCGGATTGGATACACCGGATTTTTTAAAGGGACAAAAGGGGAAAGGTGGAATCCGGCGGAAACGGAACTTCCGGCGGGGATTTGTTTTAAAATATCTTTTAACTCGGTCGTTCGATCCGGTTTAGGCGAAAATACGATCGGATATTCTGATTCTTTGGAGTTTCTATGGATCGAAGCGGAAAAGGTAAGGATTAAAATGAAAATGAGTTTTTTTTCTTTCGAAACGGACGATAGAAATTTTGTTTTGGATTTGTCGATTCGATCTTGAATCCAGACCGCTCCCGTTTTTAGAAATAAAATCAAAAACGGAATGAGAGGGTAAACGTAGTAACTGTACAAATCTCTGACCCAGGGATGAATCGATAATCGAAATACGGAATACAAACCGAAAAATGGAAATAAGATCCAACCTCCGGTCAGATTCCAGAATCCCCATTCCAGACTTAAGTCCCGGATTCCCTTCCAATATTGGAATCTATTTTCTGGATTTTGAATATAGTCTAAAAAGATGGAAATAGGATTTTTATTCTGAGCGCCCCAGTATTCCTTCCAATTTCTTTCCGCGGATATTCCTGCCCATTCGTTTAAGATTGGGAATATGAAAAAATAATAAAAAATGCATATGATAAAAACGAAAGTCCATTCTTTATTTCTTTTTTTATCGGTTGGAATTAGGAAGATTGCGATTGCCGCTAAGTAGATGGAAAGGTCCTCTTTGATCCCTAAAAAGAAACATAGGCTTATGGAGGTAATCCAAAATTTTTGCCTTTGAATTCCAATAAGCGCGCATAAACAGAGAAGTGGGACCAAAACTTCGAAGTGCAACGAATGGTTTAATCGATAAAAACTGGACGAGCCCGACCAAAGAAGGGAAGCACAAAGGGAAAGTTCTTTGGAGACAGAACAGGTTCTTAAATAATAGTATAAAAGGGGAATTGTGATCGAAGCGAAAAAAAATATCCCGATTCCGAATCCGAGCTCTGATCCGAACAAAATTGGAAAGGGGGTCAAAAGTAAGATACCAGGCGTCATGTGGTGAGATAGAAAGTTCGCGTTCTCATTCGGACCGTAATATTGAGTCTGAAAAAATTTTCCGTCGATCGTAGGGACGATCATTCTCGTCTGAGCCGTATAGTCGAAATCGCCTAAGAAAAAGGAGTCTAACGCTGTGGTTGTGTAAAAAATTCCTTCCGTAAAAACAAACAGAGACCAATACGAGATGAGAATGCCGGGGGAAACGATCAAAGGCGGAAACGATTCTTTTTTCCATCTCTTTTGAATCCGAAAAAGAATCGGAGCGCAGAGAAGAATTCCCGTTAAGATGAGTCCGCTGATTCCTTTACTTCCGATCCAATATTGAATCGGAAGATAAAATATAAAAAAGGGCAATAATGAGAGGACGGATAATGACATACGGATTTTATCCAAAATTCATTTTTGATTTTTAATTTCTTCCAAAAAAAACGGTTCGCATCTCTTTTGATCGCGTACGTTTCATTGAAAATGATTCTGAAATATTTACGAAGAGATTCAATTTTAATACGACTCAAGATAATACAAAAGTTCGTTTTTGGATTGTATGACTGAAATTTTCCGCATTTGCAAATCGATATACAAAAAGTTATTTACAATCCTTTGATTTTCTTGGAAATTTTTACAGCTTACGGCGTTTCCCTGAAATCGAGTTCCAATTTTTACGGGGAAAACAAAGTGGCAAAGTTTCCATCGAAAACAAAAGGAGAAAGTCAATGGCGTTTGAAAGTCCGGACGGAATGTCCTCGACGGAGAGTGTAGGTTTCTTATCCCAGATGGGGAATTCCTTCAAGAGTATTCTTACGGGAATCGTTTTATTACCCGTGTCGTTTATCATTATCTACAATGTGGAGACTTGCGAACAGGCGAGCGCCGCTTTGAAAAACGCGGTTCCCGCGGGACAAGCGAAAGATAATCAGCCTTCGTACGTTACGGGGACTCTCAAAGCAAATCCTCTCGGCGGACGATTCGTAAAGAGCGGTCCTTATATTTCTTATTCCGTGAATTCCGAAGTTTATGCTTGGGATGAGGAAGTAAAGACAGAGGGCTCCGGAAGTAATAAAAAAGAAGTTAGAAACTGCGTGTTAAAATGGACTTCTTCACCTGAAAATCCATCCAGCTTTAAACTTTCCGGATGTCGTACGAAACCGTATCATAGGCAGTCCGTAAAGGATCAGTCCGATTCCGCGTCCGGAGCTACGATTCTTTCGAACGGTAAAAATTATTCCGTAAACCTTGAAGAAGTGGATTTTACTTCTCAGGTTTCTTCCAGAGACGCAAATGAAAACGAAATTTTTTCCAACGGCTTCGTCTACAGCGAGGGGTATCTTTACAGTTCTAAATCCTGCGCTGAATCTGAAAAAGAAGGTTGTGAAAGAGTGCAAATCTCCGTAACTCCGATTCCAGAAAAAGACATGACTTTTATCGGAGATATAAAAGGAAATAGAGTGGCACATTTCACTTCTGCGGAAGGAAATAAGTTTTTGAATGCGAGTGTGGGAGATTTTGCGGAAACGATGGCGGATATTAAATCCGACGACAATACGATGAAATGGGTTGGAAGATTTATCGGATTTATCGCAATGTTTTCTAGTTTCACATTGATGGCTGGGCCTTTAACTTCTCTTCTGAGCTTTATTCCTTTTGTGGGAGATCTGGGAGGGGGATTGATTAAAGTCGTTCTCGGAATC
>NZ_CP040840.1:2990000-3002500 GCF_006874765.1 Leptospira weilii | reverse complement strand
CGGAGGATGTCAACCTATACGGAGACTATGACGGAAAGGGCATGATTGGGGGCTCTTCTTCTTTTTACGCGGGACCGCCGGGAACCACGCCTAAAACAGGACCTACTTGGATCAAGGGGGGAGGGATCGTTGGTCCCTATGATACCGCTCTTATCCCGAAAAATAACTCTCAAATTGCAGGATTTAAAATTACCAACCCGAACCCGGAAGCCCCGGAAGTTCATGTAACAAGTGGAATTTCCGTAAAGTATGGATCCCTAATGATTAGGAATAATACAATCACGGGGATGCCCGTGGGATACGGTATCCATATTTATTACAACGGTGGAGTTTATATTAGTAGTTTAATCTCTGGAAATCAACTTACTCATAACTATCATGGGATTGCTAATTATAGTGGCAATCGAATCTACTATGACAAAGCGGAGAACAATGTAATTTCTCGAAATTACATAGGTATATTCACTGAAAGTGGACTTGATTTGGGAGGGGGACCGGCTAAAAGCGAGGGAAACAATACGATTTCCTGCAATTCATACAAGGACATATGGATACCGGGTGCCTATAACGATCCGCAAATTCTATTCGCAAAGAATAACTATTGGGATCACTTTCCGCCTCAGATGTCTTCTACTACCTCCGACAAGGTCGGCTTGGACATAAAACACCTCAGCAAGGAAACGGTTGTTCGCTATGAGGAAGGATCTGTGGCTCCAAACCATTGTAATTAAAAAATGATTCTTCCCTCTTTTTCGATAGAATCGAGGGAAGGCATCACCTTACCCACAAACTTGGATCCGAAGATAAATCTGTCGGAATTCCGACAAATCCTCTGTGAAACGATCGGCCCCGCAGAGCGACCTAAACACCGACCCATAGGAAGGTGTTTACTGAGTTTAGGGAACTCTTGCGCCTGAGTTTCCCCTGATTTTTGGGTGGGGTGGAGAGGCGGTGGGAAAAGGCTCAAGAGATTTTTCTCTATCAGAAAATGATACTTCTCGCAAGGTAAAAGCCTCATTCTTGTCGGAACACTTGAAAAATATCAGTTTTGATCCTTAGATACAGACTTCTAAAACGCACGAGTTCCCACAGTGCAAAAAACTTCCGAACACATTTGCGGATAAATTACGACTCGACGCATAAAAATGATACTCGAAAATAAACGGTCGGTTTTGCAAAAGTATAGCGGTTCTCAAAAATTAAGTCAAATCGGAAATTCTCTGACTTTTTAGAGTAAGATTCAAACATTCTAATTCTATAAATCAGTTTATCATAATATTCTATTTATGATTCCGAGTCGTATTAATTCTATATAATGAAGTTTCCGAGATTTTACATGATTATAGGTCATCTCAAAAATGGATTTTAACGTTATGTAATGATTTTTCGAAAGTAGATGGAATATTTTTGAGATAACTTGCAATAATAGAGTTGTTGAAAAATTCAATAGTGGAGATTAACAAGTCTGCTCCAATCGTCCGTTTCAATGAAACAGAAATAGATGGAGAAGTAATTTTTCAACAACTCTGCTATATTTCAGAATTACGAATCTGTAGAGGAGCGATTTTTTGGATTCTGTATACGTTCTCACATTTTATAGAAAAGTTTGTAATGCGTGTAAGCGTCTGTATTTTGCCGAAAAGTATAAATTTGCGAATAAGAAATCGAATTTTCCGAATACTCCTTGATTTTTGCGGATTCGATTCCCGAAACAAGGAACCTCTTTCGAAAATGAAAGAGGTTTCAACATTAGTCTTTGAACCAGTGCTTTTTTCGAAACCAAAATATCATACTGGTAGGGATGAGGGACATTAGTCCGATCGTAATATACAACAATGGAGCGTTTGCGTAGGGGATTGTAGTAAAATTCATCCCGAAAAAACCGGTTAGGAAAGTGAGCGGCATAAAGATCAAATTAATCAGAGTAAGTCGCTTAACAATATCGTTGGTTCTTTGTGAAATTACTGAAAAATACGCATCCATAGTGTTCCCAAGAAGGTCCCGATCCATGTCGATCGTTTCATAGATCCGACTCAAATGATCGTAAACGTCCCGGAAATAAATCTGAATTTTTGGACTTAGGAAACTGTTATCTCTTCGAATCAAACTGTTGACGATTTCCCTTTGAGGAGAAAGAATTCTTCGAATCCGAGTTAGATTTCGTTTGAGGAAGAGGATTCCGGCGATGGTCTGCTGAGTGTCTTGGTTTACGAGTATCTGCGATTCGATCCGAACGATCTCTTCGCTAATCTTATCCAAGATCGGAAAGTTGGAATCCACTGTCTGATCGAACAGCATGTAAAGAATCTGATCCGTTCCTCTGGAAAGCGGATTTCCCTGTGTCATACAACGTGCTTTGAGTTGTTCGATTGACGGTTCTTCTTTTTGATGGACGGTGACTACAAATTTTTCGTTAAAAAAAATATGGATCTCGTTATTTTTTAGAATTCTTTTTTCTATATCGTACTGAAATCTATGCAGAACGATAAATAGATACGATTCGTATTCGTCCAATT
Source organism: Leptospira weilii (assembly GCF_006874765.1). Classification (NCBI taxonomy): domain Bacteria; kingdom Pseudomonadati; phylum Spirochaetota; class Leptospiria; order Leptospirales; family Leptospiraceae; genus Leptospira; species Leptospira weilii. The sequence continues at coordinate 2,999,984 of NZ_CP040840.1, read as the reverse complement.
TCGGTCTTTGATTTTTATTGATACAATCCTCTATCGCAAGCGGATGGAAATTGCACCCCCTTGCCAGAAAATCCATATCTTCTCCTTCCGTTGAATCCAGATCGATCCAAACTAAACCTTTGGTGCAAAGCCATTCCAGTTCGGAGAATTCCGGAGGTTTGTTATTTGTTTCCGGAAGTATCTTACAAGGATTTGCTACCGATTTTTCTTGATTTTCTTCCGGGAAGAATTCAGTGAATAAGATTTGTTTCAATGAAAGAATCTCCGAAGGTTGAAACTATTTCGAAAAGAATGTTTGGCAAGAAAATTATCTAAGCTTTCGCGAAGAGTCCGCTTACAAACTCAATCTCGCTCCCGACCATAACCAACCCCATAAATTAAGAAGACTTTTGGGATCATAAAGTTATGGCTCCCGACGGGTCGCTCGGATTTCCCAACGTTGTTGGGAGCAAAAGATTACGCTCCGCTATCTTTTTGCTATCTCGCTCCCGACGGGTCGCTCGGATTTCCCAACGTTGTTGGGAGCAAAAGATTACGCTCCGCTATCTTTTTGCTATCTCGCTCCCGACGGGTCGCTCGGATTTCCCAACGTTGTTGGGAGCAAAAGATTACGCTCCGCTATCTTTTTGCTATCTCGCTTCCTATGGGTCGCTCGGATTTCCCAACGTTGTTGGGAGCAAAAGATTACGCTCCGCTATCTTTTTGCTATCTCGCTTCCTATGGGTCGCTCGGATTTCCCAACGTTGTTGGGAGCAAAAGATTACGCTCCGCTATCTTTTTGCTATCTCGCTTCCTATGGGTCGCTCGGATTTCCCAACGTTGTTGGGAGCAAAAGATTACGCTCCGCTATCTTTTTGCTATCTCGCTTCCTATGGGTCGCGAGATAGGTCGCTCTATTTCTTAGCTTCGCTAAGAGCTTTCGATTAGCTCAACCTCGCTTCTATGGTCGCTCGGTAATGCTCCGCTGGCTTCAGCTAATTCGCTCTCGGGATCGCGAATTATGTATTTTTCAGAGTGTAAATGAGGAAGTTGCGGAAGTCGTCGAGCGAGAATTCTTTCTTGTTCGTGAGGTAATTGATCATATAACCGATCGTAGTCGAAGCGAGGTTCTTGATTTCGAATTCCGTGTAATTCGGTTTAATGGAGCGGATCGTTTTTTTCGAAGTTTCAAAAAAGATCATATTCACGAGGCGAATATTTCTTCGCTTCAACCTATGAATTTTGGGTTGAAGCATAAGATTCCAATAGAGTCTGAGATAGTCCTCGTTTTCCTTGACAAGAGTGATGATACTTTCGGAAACGTTCATAATCAGATCCTCCCGACTCGGATTCGAGACAACTTCGTCTGTTATATAACGTTTTAGGATTTTATCATGCGATTCTATGATTCCTTCGAGGATCGCTTCTTTCGAATCGAAATAACGATACGCGAGTCCGAGAGACATGCCCGCTTTCGAAGCAACCTGTCTCATCGTAGTTCCGTGATAGCCTTGTTCTGAAAAAAGTTTGAGAGAGGTTTTGAGAATTAGATCTCGGGTATCTTTAGCCATTCTTACCGAATAGAATATAGTACCTTTCTGGCTCCGATTCTTTCTCTGTTCGTTTCCATTCTATTTTTATAGGAGAACGCCTTTTCGGGTTTTAAGACGGAAAAAAGATCGTAGAGCTCGATCTCGAAAAATAACATTGCTTCGGCGACTTCTTCCGGATTTTTTTTCAAAGAATCCTGAGAGTTCACTACCACATGTCTCGAATTGATGAGATCCGGACTGATGGTTTCTGCGATTTTTCTGAAATTGGATTTTGTGATCGTTCCGCCGACGGAAGTTCTTTTTCCTCTTTCTCTGGAGAGATAAACGATATTCTTCGTTACTCTCATCACTTCTTCGTCGTCCGGAATTAGGCCCATGGAAGCGGAAAGATCGGAACGGGCCGCGGTAACTTGGTCCAAGTCCGCAAACGGGCGGGAATCCGCTATTTCCAACAAATTTTTATAACCCGTGATCGTTTCCAGATTAATCGATTTGGAAATTTTTCCATAATTGACGGGAGTGAGCATGCTCTTTAATGTCTGAATAAAATTTTTGAGTGCGTAAGAGGATTCTATCATAGGAGCGCAAATCCCTTCGATTTCCTCTTTGACAAGCATTCGGATATCTGTCCTTGCTTCGGGTCCTCCGATTTTCACGATGACTGGAACTAAGTCTTTCGCCACCAAATGGAGAATTCGGATCTCGTCCGTATCCATGTCCTCTGTTTCGGTTCCGCCTTTCAATCCGCAGATTGGATACTGATCGGTAAGAGAAACGAGGGTTCTTCTGAGTTCGATAAGTTTGCGGTCTAATTGCTCTTTCACAGTCAAAGTATCGGTGATTTTTGAAAAACCGATAGAATTTTTAACGCAGGATTTGACAGGGGAGGGAAGATTCTTTTTGCTTTCCTTATGAACCTGGAATCCGAGGTAAAAACAAAAAATTCGTCTACCGGAGAGGAATCTCCGATCAGCTCCGCATTTTCCTTTATTTTGATCGTGATCTTGGTATTTGCCTTCAAATCCTCGGTTTTGGACGCGAATAATATTCCTTCTGGATCGATGATTCCCACTTTAAAAATAGGGGACTTTCTATTTGTGAATAAGATGAGATATTCGATTCGTATGCCTTTTACCGAGGCGGAACTGATTCGGATCGACGATCCCAAGCGGGGGGATATCGTTACTTTCGCGCCTCCGCTTCGGGCTCTGAGTTTAGGAGATAGCCGAGACGGTTTTTTCGCAAAACGCTACGTGAAACGTGTGGTAGGTCTGCCGGGGGACACAATCCGAATCTCTTCTAAATTTCTTTCCACGAAAAAAGGAAACGTGAACTATTCCGTGATCGAATATAAGGAAAAAGGATCCGACACATTTCAAGGTTACGATCCTGTGGAAATAGAAGAGGGAACTATTCTAGGAGATTTGGACAACCTTTATGCCCCGACTAGATCTTTGTTTTTGGAAAAGAAACCCGGCTTTGAACACTACGTTCTAGAAGGTTATGAAGAAGATCGTAAACGCCTCGACGGATACGAATGTAATTTTTCAATCGGTTGCCAGATTCCCGAAAATCAATATATGGTCGTTGGCGACAATCGGGACGATTCTCACGATTCCCGCGCTTGGGGTTTTGTCAAAAGGGAAGACATCCTTGGAAAAGCTTTGGTGATCTATTTTTCCATCAACTGGAAGGACAATGTCTGCGAATATAAGAGCGGAAAGGAACTTTCCGAGAAAGGCCCGGAATTTGCAGAACGGTATCAGGGAGAAGAACTCATAAAAAATTGCCATCCTTCCGAGATAGGACTTGTGCGCGAGGAAAGCAAAGCCGGTTGGATCGAACGCACTCTTCGGTATAGAATCTGGAGAATGGAAGTTCGTTGGAATCGGATCGGCACGATTCTGCGTTAGGCGCTATGTCCGAAAAGAATTCAGAACCTTCCGGTAAAAATGAATCCTCCGATAAGGACGCTCAAGACGCGTCCGGGTTTCAAAAGGATTCTAAGCGCCAAGAAAAAGAATTCTCTCCCTGGGAATTTGCGGGGCTCGGAATCGAATTCGGTGTGATCGTAGTCGGTTCGGTTTATCTGGGAAATTATCTGGATACTAAATTTCATTCTTCTCCCTTCGGTTTGTTAGGCGCTTGTCTTCTCGGATTTTCCTACGGAATCTATTACATCATCTACAGAACGACTTTGAAGAAGTAACTTGGAATCCGCAATGGCTGAGAAAGTAAAACGTGAAAAGGCATCGCTTCGATATTGTGTGAAAGCGCTGCGATTTAAGGAGAAAACGAAATGGTAAAAAGCGATCGATGGACCGGAAATCTTCGGGTTTTTGCAAGTGTGTATTTTCTATTGATCTCTCATCTTATAGCCGGTCCATATTCTTCCTTCGATTATTTGGTCGGCGGAGGAGAAGGGCAGATGAAATCGCAACCGGACACGGAGGCCGCCAAAATCGCTTCGTTTCGACTCTTGACTTCCGGATCCGATCCGGTGAATTCTTATCTCGCGTATAGATATTTATCCAGGCCCACAAACACTACGTTTAAAATCTCCGAACAAACATTTGTGTACGAATCAACAAGCATTCTCACTTGGGGTATTTCCATTTCTCAAACAAAGATCCAAAGAAGCGGAACCGCTTACGAGCCCAATTCGGACGTGGAGCGGTTTTACTATTACGCTCGTTTGACGGGGCTTCAATTGACGGACTACGCCTCTCAAATCAATCAAAAAGTTACTGTGGTAGACGGCTTGATCACCGAACTAAAGTTAGGTGCGAGATCCGGTTACTTTTATGGTAAGGGCGATAAAAGCGGAGTATTTCCCAATTTGTATCTGACGGCGGGGGGAGGATCGGGCATAGGTCGATTCGGAATCAATCTCGGATGGCGTTTTCAATCGGGAGCGGCCTATATTCACTTTTTATGTTTTAGTCGTTATTATACGGGAGAAATCGTAGGCTTCGATTACGGCGGAAAAATCGGAGTAGGAACGGTTTTTTAAAACGTCGTTTTCGGAAACTCTCAACGAATGCTTCGAGTGGTCTTGTCCGATAGGAATTATGAAAATTTTATTTTGAGAGTTAAAGCATGAGTTTTGAATTGAATATCCGGAAATCGTTTTTTCTTCGATTTCTGATCGTCGTTTCTTGTCTGTTTTTATTTGAGAGCTGTAGATTTGTTTCCATACAAGAATCTTTGCGAAGTTATATTCTTGTTAAAAGCGCGTTGAATTTTAATTCTTATATTTCTCGGAAAGAATGGAAGAACGCGGCTCTTGTGGCTCGTTTCTATTCGATGAGCGTTTCCGTCTTTGGGATCGGCGATGCTACGTTAGACGGATTTAAAAGTGGAAGCGCCTATTCTGCGAGAGAAGATTTTGCAGCGGATCTTCTTGCTTACGCTGTATTTGCGGAGGATGATCAATTTCTGCCTCTTCTCTATCAATTGATTCCTGCTAAGATCCGAGATTCCAGACTTGCATTCAATCTCGCCTGTTTTCATTCCATTCGCGGAGATAAATGGAAAATGATCCATTATATGAAGATGGCATTCTCTCTGAGGATGACCGTCGATAAATTTGAAAAGGATCGAGACTTTGATCGTTTCCGTCGGGACGAGGATTTTATTCGAATTCTTCGCATACATCGAAATTTTTATTCAAAGAAGGAAAGTAATCGGCAGAAAAGGAGGACGGGATACGGACTCGAAGTGCAGTGAAGTCAGTAGCAAGCTTTTCGGAAAGGATTGTCTGTCGAAACAGCATTCCATTCTCAATTTGAATGCTTTGGAAACTTCGCAACGACCTTCTTTGTTGAAAACCGTTTTCTCTTATGAATTCTAAAATGAGTTGGAAAAAGTATCTATTAGGATTTGCTGTTTTGATTCTCGTCTTGGTGGCGGGTTGCGAAGTCTTTTATCCGGAGAGGAAATTTCTTTCCGGAAGTGTTCTTGCGTTGTTTTTACTCGTTCCTTTTTATCTTCTAAAGATGATTACTATTCTCCGATTTCCCGAAAAAGGAGTGGGAATTCAAATGGGTATAATGGCGGCTTCTTTCTTTTGCAGTGGAATCGCTGTTTGGGTCGCAGTTTCGCAGAACGATAGTTCTGATTTTATAATCGGTTTTTTGATTGCCCATTTCAGCCACTTTCTAATAGTTGTATTCGCGAGCTTTGAGTCTTCCGGAAGCGTAATAAAATAAAAAACACCGGAGAGCTTCGCCAATTCTGTATAGGCGGTTCGTATTTTGAGACGGTCCCCTTTTTTAATTCGAAAAAATGTATCTAAAACAGACTTCTTTTATGACAAAAAAGTTTATCTTCTTTGCACTCTTAGTCGTATTTTTACCAATCCAAATATTTGCATCGGAGCAATCTTCGCATAAGGTCTTCGATTTGAACGAAGTCATCGTTCATCATTTGATGGACAGTGCCGAATTTCCGTTTAATGTCGGTGGGATAAGGGTTTTCGAAGGGGAAGCAGATTTTGATTCCTCCGCTTCCTCGATCTTTACCGATCACGAAACAGGAAAACGTTTTCACTATGTCGGCGGTTTCGATATGCACATTACGAAACGCGTCACGATGATGTGGATCGTAGCGTTTTTTCTTTTCATCGTCTTTATTCCCGCGGCGAGAATCATCGCAAAAAATCCTCTGAAGATCCAATCCCGCTTTGCAAACACCGTGGAAGTTTTCGTAAATTTCTTGCGCAAGGACATCGTGGACGAAAGTATGCACGGACACGGTCACGGCTATTATCACTACATCTTCACTTTGTTCTTCTTTATTTTATTCTGTAACTTGATGGGACTTGTTCCTTCCGTCGGAGAATTGCTTGTAGTCGGAAAAGAATACGGTGTGATCGCGGCGACCAAGATCGGTCTCGTCACTCCGGTTCCTGAAAAGTTGATCGTGGCTCACGGTGGACATGCTTCTCATCACGAGGTTCCTTTTGTCGCAAAGATTTGGAGCGGTATCACCGTAACCGGAGATATTTCCGTTACGATGACTCTCGCGCTTCTTACGATGTTCCTCATTTATACCGCGGGTTTTATTTATCAAGGGCCGAAATTTCTCTGGCATTCCGTTCCGAACGGGGTTCCTCTTCCTCTGTATTTGATCATGTGGCCTCTGGAGTTTCTCGTTTCTCCGATGGCAAAAACATTTGCGCTTACCGTGCGACTTTTAGCGAACATGACCGCGGGACACGTGATCATTCTCGCTTTGATGGGTTTTATCTTTCAGTTTCAGTCTTGGGGAATCGTGCCGGTTTCGATCATCGGTTCGGGACTGATCTATGTCTTGGAGATTTTCGTGGCGTTTCTCCAGGCTTATATTTTCGTACTGCTTACTTCCTTATTCGTAGGGCTAAGCATGCATAGGCATTGATTGTAGGAATATTGAATCAACAAGGAGACAATTGGGCAATATGGAATTTGGATTAGGATATATCGGCGTGGGGATCGCTGCAGGGGTCGCAATTCTCGGAGCGGCACTCGGGATCGGAAGAATCGGTGGTTCCGCTACGGAAGGAATTTCAAGACAACCGGAAGCGGGTGGTAAAATTCAAACCGCAATGATTATCGCTGCTGCGTTGATCGAAGGGGCGGCATTGTTCGCTCTTGTGATCGCTTTCCAAGCGGCGGGAACTCTGAACGAAGGTCTGAAAGCAACTGTTGCCAACCAAACAAAGGCTTCCACACCTGTAGTAACCGAAGAAAAAGGAAAATAAAAGTTGATACTCTTAGCTGCTAAGGGATTGAGCCTCTTAGACGTAAATCCGGGTCTAGTAGTCTGGACTCTGATTACCTTTCTGGTCGTAGTCTTAGTCCTCAAAAAGTTTGCCTGGGATGTGATTTTGAAGGCTCTCGATGAAAGAGCTCAGACCGTACAGAACGACATCCGAAAGGCCTCGGAACTTCGTTCGGAGGCGGAAGCTCTTCTGAAGGATTACGAAGCTAGACTTGACTCTGCAAAAGACGAAGCGAATGCAATCGTCGCGGAGGCCAAATCCGATGCTTTGAAGCTGAAGAACAAATTACTGGAAGAAACTAACCAGGAAGTGAAGGCTCAGAAAGATCAGGCGGTGAAAGAAATCGAACTCGCGAAAGGAAAAGCTCTGGAACAACTGCAAACTCAGTTCGTAGAAATGACGATTACCATTGCAGGGAAGGTTTTGGAAAAACAATTAAAAGCGGAAGACTACAAGGCTTTTATCGAAGTCGAGTTGAATAAACTGGGGAAACTGAGCGCATAGCCAATGAACGATTCCGGTGTTTCAAAGATATACGCATCCGCGCTTTTAGGAGTTGTAAATTCTCCGGAAGAAGTGGAACAAGAACTCGGCGATTTGGTTCGGCTTCTTTTCGAAGAGGAAAAGATCAGAAACTTTTTTCTTTCTCCCACTGTGTCGATCGAAGAGAAAGAAAGTATTTTGGGAAAAAATCTCCGGGGAAAAATTTTGGACGTAACTCTAAACTTTCTCGGAGTGCTTTTAAACAAAGGAAGATTCATCAACCTTCCCGAAATTCAAAAGCAGTTCACCGTAGAGTTAGATAAGAAAAAGGGAAGGGTTCGCGCGCAAGTAAAAAGTTATCCTTCTTTGGAACCTACTCAAATCGCGAAACTCGGATCCATACTTTCGGAAAGATTCAAATCGGAATTTGTCCTGGAAGTCTCGGAAGATAAGTCTCTTCTGGGCGGATTTGTCGTACAATTCAACGACTTGAAAATCGAAAAGTCAATCGCTTCCCAGCTCGGGGAAATCAAGAAAGCCATGTTGGAAAAGAAATTACCGGTTGGAGCCGTCTATGAAAATTAAAACAGACGAAATTACGTCCGTACTCAAACAAGAAATTTTAAATTATAAAAAAGACCTCGGCGTTGATGAAGTCGGAACGGTTTTAGAAATCGGGGACGGAATCGCCAGAGTGTACGGACTCAAAAACGTGATGTCCGGAGAGATGGTCGAATTTCAAAACGGAATCTTCGGACAGGCGTTTAATCTGGAAGAAAATTCGGTGGGTGTGGTCGTTTACGGAGACTACCTCGCAATCCAAGAAGGATTCACCGTAAAAAGAACCAGCCGTATTTTGGAAGTTCCGGTAGGACCAGAACTTCTGGGTCGCGTAGTAAACCCGTTAGGCGAACCTCTCGACGGAAAAGGTCCGATTGATGCAAAACTTACCAGACCGGTGGAATCTCCGGCTCCTGGTATCGCGATGAGACAGCCCGTAGGCGAGCCGATGCAAACCGGTATCAAAGCGATCGACGCAATGATTCCGATTGGGCGTGGTCAGAGAGAGCTCATCATCGGCGACCGCGGAACCGGAAAAACTTCCATCGCACTCGATACGATCATCAACCAAAAAGGAACCGGAGTGATCTGCGTTTACGTGGCGATCGGTCAGAAAGCTTCTACCGTTGCTTCCACCGTTGAAATGCTCCGCAACAAAGGCGCGCTCGAATATACGATCGTAGTTTCCGCAACCGCTGCGGAGCCCGCACCGCTTCAATACATCGCTCCGTATTCCGGATGCAGTATGGCCGAATACTTTATGTATAACGAAAAAAAAGCGACTCTCGTGGTTTACGATGACCTTTCTAAACAAGCCGTTGCGTATCGTCAGATGTCTCTTCTGCTTCGTCGTCCTCCGGGTCGGGAAGCATATCCTGGAGACGTTTTCTATCTTCACTCCAGACTTCTCGAAAGAGCCGCGAAACTCGACGACAAATACGGCGCGGGTTCTTTGACAGCTCTTCCTATCATCGAGACTCAGGAAGGCGAGGTTTCCGCATACATTCCTACAAATGTGATTTCGATCACCGACGGACAGATTTATCTCCAGTCCAACTTGTTCGCATCGGGTTTTCGTCCCGCGGTGGACGTGGGGATTTCGGTTTCCCGCGTCGGTTCCGCGGCACAGATCAAAGCGATGAAACAAGTCGCCGGTAAGATGAAACTCGAACTCGCACAGTTCCGCGACTTGGAAGCGTTCGCTCAGCTCGGAACCGAACTCGATCCTGCGACGCAAGCACAGCTCGATCGCGGAAATAGAATCGTTCAGATGCTCAAGCAGCCCGTTTCTTCTCCGTATCCTGTGGAAGAACAAGTCGTGGAAATTTTTGCGGTAACTCGCGGATTTATGGATAAGATTCCTGTCGCAAGAGTTCAAGAATACGGAAAGTTTCTCTTAACCACGATCAAAGAAAAATATTCCGAAGTATTGGATGCGATCCGCAAAGAAAAGAAAATCTCCGACGAAGAAAAACTCGGCGAAGTTCTGAGTCAAGTCGCGGAAGAATTCTTAAGAAAGCACTGAGATAGAGGTTCGCTTTGGCAACTCCAAGGGAAATAAAGAAAAGAATCACCTCGGTCAAGAACACGAGAAAGATCACCCGGACGATGGAAATGGTCTCCACGGCCAAGTCCAAGAAGATC
>NZ_CP040840.1:2975000-2987500 GCF_006874765.1 Leptospira weilii | reverse complement strand
ACTTTCTCCGTCCGATTCTAAAAATCTTCTCCTCCAAAAAACAAAAACCCGAATTTTAGTCGCATCCCGCTAACTTTTGGGGGTGCTCTTTTCCGAAAATAGTAGCAGAGATTCTTTTTTCTCCGAATACAATGGAGAATTAGGAACGAAAACCTATGAAAACTAAAATCCGTATTTTCGTAGTACTGATTTTATTTCTAAGTTTCGGTTTCTTCTTGAGAAGAAATCGGGATCTAGTCCGAAGTATATTCGAACCGGAACCTATTTCCGCATCGATTCGAGGAAATATCGTAAACCCCGGAGTTTATCGTCTTCATAGAGGGGATACTTTAGAGGACTTGGTTCGTGCGGCGGGAGGGTTTAAAAAACCTTCGACAAAAGAACAGGATCTTGACCGGGAAATCCTGGACGGACAGGCGATCGAACTGAAAGAATAATGTTACTATAGAAAGATGGCGGAAGACTACGACATGATCAAGGACGACAATTCACATGGAGAAGGTCGGGATCTCGGTATGGACGAATTACAATTCGACGATATAGACTCCATGCTTGCTTCCGAATCATCTTCAGAGCCGAGCGGCTTGGAGGATCTGAGCATAGATTCTTTGGAAAGTCTAGTCGCTAGTTCGGGGGAAGAATATCCGTCTAGTTTCGAAAACGATTTTTATTTTCATCCGGAAGAGATAGATTCCGGTTCCTCCGATCCAAGTTTGGAAGATCCTATGGATCTGGAGTTGACCGATCCTATTGTCGATGTGGAAATCGAAAAATTATTGGACATAGGGGATTTTGTTGATTCATCTACATCAAAAACTTCTAATTTAGAATCCGATGATTCCTTTTTTAATCCTGGCGATTCCGCTCCCGACGAGGGAATGGACTTTTCCGAACTGGACAATTATTTAACCGAGGAGTCTGACGAGATCGACTTCGGGGAAGAATCGGACGATATAGAGGAATTTGCTCTTTCCGATCATCAGGAAAAAGCGGAGAATATTTCTTCGCACGAAGACGACTTCTTGAACGAGGAGGAGCCGATTGCGTTATCCGAATCCGAACTCGAAGAGATCGTTTCTGAACCCCTTCCGGATTTTATCCTTAATTCAGAAGAAGAGAACATCGCCTTATCTGATTCGGAGTTGGACGGTATTTTGGAAGGAGAAGAATTTCCCGAAACGGATACTAGATTCGAGGCTCCTTTTGAGGAATCGGAAGAAGACGGTTCGATCGCGTTTTCCGGAAGTGAATTGGATGACATACTGAATACAACGACGGACGAGTCAGGTGCCCTTACAAACTCTGAGGCGGATGACGACGACTTGCCCGACTTTATCACACATACGGATTTTGACGAAAACGAAGAGCCTGTTGATTCTTCCTTGAGCTTTGAACCGGAAACAATTTCTTTCGAAGCGGAAGATGCGAACGAACCGATCGCGCTTTCCGAAGATGAACTTGGAAATCTACTTTCGTCTGAAAACGAAGAGCCTGTTGATTCTTCCTTGGGCTTTGAACCGGAAGCAATTTCTTTCGAAGCGGAAGATGAGAACGAACCGATCGCGCTTTCCGAAGATGAACTAGGAAATCTACTTTCGTCTGAAAACGAAGAGCCTGTTGATTCTTCCTTGGGCTTTGAACCGGAAGCAACTTCTTTCGAAGCGGAAGATGCGAACGAACCGATCGCGCTTTCGGACGAAGAATTGGGAAATCTACTTTCGTCTGAAAACGAAGAGCCTGTTGATTCTTCCTTGGGCTTTGAGCCGGAAACAACTTCTTTCGAAGCGGAAGATGCGAACGAACCGATCGCGCTTTCGGACGAAGAATTGGGAAATCTACTTTCGTCTGAAAACGAAGAGCCTGTTGATTCTTCCTTGGGCTTTGAACCGGAAACAATTTCTTTCGAAGCGGAAGATGAGAACGAACCGATCGCGCTTTCGGACGAAGAATTGGGAAATCTACTTTCGTCTGAAAACGAAGAGCCTGTTGATTCTTCCTTGGGCTTTGAACCGGAAACAATTTCTTTCGAAGCGGAAGATGAGAACGAACCGATCGCGCTTTCGGACGAAGAATTGGGAAATCTACTTTCGTCTGAAAACGAAGAGCCTGTTGATTCTTCCTTGGGCTTTGAACCGGAAGCAATTTCTTTCGAAGCGGAAGATGAGAACGAACCGATCGCGCTTTCCGAAGATGAACTAGGAAATCTACTTTCGTCTGAAAACGAAGAGCCTGTTGATTCTTCCTTGGGCTTTGAACCGGAAACAATTTCTTTCGAAGCGGAAGATGAGAACGAACCGATCGCGCTTTCCGAAGATGAACTAGGAAATCTACTTTCCGAAGATTCTGGTATGGAAACTTCGACAAAAACCGATGGATTTGAGGATCTGCTTGGTGACGGAGAATTACCGGAAGATACCGGGTCCATGTTCGAAGAGAACGAACCGTTTTCCCTTCCCGACTTAGGCGGACCGGATGAGTTCGGCCTTGAAGAAGAAACCCTGTCGGATTCTTCCACCGATTTTGAACCGAATGAGTCTTTTATGGAACCGGGGGGAGAGGATGAAGAAGCGATTGCCCTCTCCGAAGAGGAACTAGGAAATTTATTGTCTTCCGATGAAAAGGAAACTCCAAGTTCTTCCTTATTTGATGAAACTTCTTCGCAGGAAGAAGATTCGATTTCGTTGCCCGTGCGCGAATTAGATGCTATACCATCACCGCAAGAAGATTCCTTAGCTCTCGAAAATTTCGAACTTTCAACGGACGATTTCGATACCTTGCAAACACAAACCACAACTTCTTTCGAAGCGGAAGATACGAACGAACCGATTGCGCTTTCCGAAGATGAACTGGACCATATTCTTACGGATGACGAGGAGCCGAATGTTTCGGAAAATACTTTAGAAAAATTTCCGGGTTCCGAATTGGATTGGGACTCTCCCGTTTCCGAACAAACGGAGGAGGATGAGGGACCGATCGCACTTTCCGAAGATGAACTTGGAAACTTACTCGAGGATGCGCCCGCCACTATAAAAGAAGAGGATTTAAACGAGATTTTAGGAGAGCTGCCTCCTACTTCCGATTTGGACGCTTTTGATTCCATCGATGATAATGTTTCCAAGGAAAAAGTCCCTCCTCAGGTTGCCGCGACAGAGGATGGCTTAAACCAAGACGAAATGATAATCGTATTGGACGAATACGCGGACGAGGAAAAATCCTCTCCGATCGAAGAACTGCGTAAAACCCCGGATCAGGAGGAAAAGGAGGACGCTTCCGGAACTCCGTCCAAGGAAGAGATGAAACGCATCATGACTTATTTGGACGAATTGCTCGGAAATCTGCCCGACGATTTGATTCGGGAGTTTTCTCGTTCCGATTATTTCGAACTTTATAAAAAACTAATGAAGCAGATCGGCGTATAACCGATGGGATTACTTGAGCGGGTCAGTAAGTTAGTTCGATCGGATTCGTCCAGAGTATCTTCTGCGACTTCTTCGAGCCGAGAAAAGAAATCCTTGCTTAAAAAATCAGAATCCTTTCAGCGCAAACAGGGTTTTTTACAAAAGGCCCTTGGCATGAGAAAAGAAATCGAAAAAAAGGAAACTTTCTCTTCCGCTTCGTCCCAACCGTTTACAGATCCTTCCGTTCAGTCGAAAACTTTTTCGGAAGAATCCGCTGATTCCGAATACAATCCTCAGTCTGATCTGTCCCATTCCGAAGAATTTTCTCTTCCGGAATTGAGCGGGGATACGTACGAGAAAAAAACTCAAAACGAATTTTCGGATTTCGACTTCGATTCTGGTATTTCCGGAAGCGAAGACTCGTTTCCGGATCTTTCGGAGGAATTTTCCGCTTCGGAAGAAATTCATACGGATGAAACTCCCAGTGCTGAATTTGCGGTTTCGAACGAAGTCGGCGATGACATTTCCTTCGACGATCTTTTCGAGGATACAAGTCCTGAACATTCTGCAGCGGATATGGAATCCGCAACTGAAGCGGATTCGGAAGAAATCGACGCAAAAGACTTGGGTGAGGAAAAAAAGCAAAAAGCTCCGAACTTAGATGATAGCATAACGTCTATAAAAGAGGATCCGTTCGAAGATTGGGTTAAGGAAGCGGAACGGGAAGCGCATCGAACCCCTCCTAAAAAAGATCCGAACGTGTCTGCTTCCGAAAAGTCGGAATTTTTATTCGACGACGATTCTAATTTCACAACGTCCCCGATCGATCTGCAAATTGCTTCCCGAAAAAAATTGGAGAATTATATTTCTATTTTCGAGATAAGTAAGGAGATCGGAGTTTCCACTGACTTCGCGAACTTTTTCGAAAATCTATTATTTTCTATTATGGGTCAGATCGGCTCCGAATCGATCGGTATCTTTTCTTCCAAAAATGGAAGTCAGGATTTTTTCCGTTTAGAAGACTATCAGGGAGAAAACTTCAACCAAGAATGGACTATCTCTTCAGAAGAGGAGATCTATCACGCGGTACATAACGCGGGATCTGTGCTTTATGCGAAAGAACTTCTCAAACCTACGCTTCCGGCCAAAGAACGGGAAATCATCGAACAATCCGAAGCCGAACTTCTTGTTCCGATCCGAACAGTGGATGAATTTTTCGGAATCATTTGTCTGAGTAAGACGATCAGCGGAGAGGATTACACGATTGAGGATCTTGAATTTTTAAAGATCGTAGGAGAGATTGCCGGTTCCGTATACAAAAGAATCTGCGATACCGAATTGCTTCACCAGGAAAATCAGATTTTAAAAGAGGCGGTCCGAACCAACGAACTCATCATTTCGCTCGCGAGAGATTTTGCTTCCGTGCGTAGCATGGATGAGGCTTACGATAAATTGTTTTCCGCCTTTCAACGGGAGTTAAAAATTCGTCGTGCCACGTTTATGATTTTGGACGGACATACCAAGAGCGAATTCCGAGTATTCGCTTCCAACTTACTCACTCCGGAACATGTGGGAAGTTTCAGGTTGCCTTTGGAGAGTTCGATCGTGGGAATTGTTTCCAACATTCCGGGAGTATTTCGGATCGAAAATTTTAGAAAACATCCCGAGTTAGTACAGAAATTATCGAATGATGAACTTGGACTCATGTCCGATTTTATAGTGATTCCTTTTATCAATTTGCATTGGCTCGTGGGAATGTGGATCGTCCATGAAACGGAAGTTCCTTGGACTGATTCGGATCGCGAGACTGCGGTCGGAATCTCCGAGGTACTTGCCCCCGTATTTTCCAACTTATTGCTTGTGCAGGAACGGGATTCTGTATTTAAAGATCCGTTCAGTCCTGTCGAAGAAAAAATCGATGAGATGATTCTTAAGTCTACTAGGCTAAAAAGTTGCTTCAGTCTGACTATATTCAAAGTTCAGAATATATTTAGAATGGTGAAACTGAAAGGATCCGGTTTTTTCGTGAATTATAGCGAGGAATTGAGAAAGGCAATTCAGGATAATCTGTCCGAAGCAGATTTTCACTATCGGGTCGGGCAGGGAAAATATGCCGTTATTTTGGACGGAAAGGATAGGGAAGAGACCCAGGTTCTCATACGCAAAATCAAAAATCGCCTCAGCGAGACGGATCGTAAGTCGAAAGACTTTCAAACTTCGGTCATTCAACACACTCTTTGTTATCCAGCGGATACGAAAGAAAAGGAAAGAATTCTCGAACTTCTCGAAGAATCCTAGATCGATTGAATGTTGTTCAATTCTCTGAGTTTCCTTCTCTTTTTTATCGCTTTTTGTCTCATCTACTTTCGCCTCGGATTAACGGGACAGAACCGGCTCTTATTTTTCGGAGGTCTGTTTTTTTACGGGTTTTGGAAGCCGGAGATGGTTCTACTTTTGCTCGTTTGTATTTCCTTCAATTTTGCCGGAGGAATTTGGCTCGGTCGTTCGTCAAAACATCGTCAAAAAAGAATTTTCGTCTTTTTGATCGTTTTAAATCTGGGAATACTGATCTTCTTCAAGTATATTCTGTTTTTATTAAGTATTTGGAACGATACGTTGGGGGTTTTGTTTTCGTTTTCGGTTCTTACCTTTCCTGAAATTCTTTTACCCGTTGGGATTTCGTTTTATACGTTTCATAATATAAGCTATCTTTCGGATATTCGATCCGGAAAAATAAGGCCCTGTTCTAATTTCATTCGTTTCGGAGTTTACGATTTATTTTTTCCGTTGTTGCTTGCCGGGCCGATCGAAAGACCGGATTCTTTGTTGCCCCAAATTGAAACGGAGCGCGTAGCCTCGGACGATGGATTTATTTCCGGTGCGGTCCTATTTTTTTGGGGAATTTTTAAAAAGGTATTTATCGGGGATCATCTTTTGTTGTTTACCGAAAAGGCGATGGAGCCTGGAATTCAACTTCCTTCGGGCATGGTTCTTTGGATTGCTTTTTCTTTTGCGTTTCAAGTCTATGCCGACTTTAGCGGATATACGGATGCAGCTCGAGGGCTTGCGAAAATATTGGGTTTTAGACTTTCCCTGAATTTTAATTTTCCATTCATTTCGTCGAGCCCGTCCGAATTTTGGAAACGGTGGCACATTTCCCTTTCGACATGGCTTAGGGATTATCTTTATATTCCTCTCGGGGGAAATCGGATTTCTTTATTTCGTCAAAATTTGAATCTGATGATGGTCTGGATCTTGGGAGGACTTTGGCATGGAGCCACGTACGGATATTTGGTATGGGGATTTTACTGCGGTATGCAGGTGGTCGTTTACAATTTGATGCAAAAATACGTCTTATTATTGATTCCCAGGAATATTCAAATATTTAAATATTTGATAAAACTAATGGGTATTTCGTGTACGTTCTGGATGTTTGCGCTTGGGCTGCTTTTGTTCCAGGTGCATTCTCCCGGCGAACTCTGGAAATTGATTTTGAATGCGACCGCGGGATTTTATTGGAATCCGGTGTTTGGGGCCAAGTTGTTTTTTCTTTTGTTGCCGTTGATTGTGGTGGAATTTTGGATGATCGCTTTGGGAGGAACGGATTCATTTTTAGAGAAAATAGTTTTGAGTCCGCTACGGTGGGGTTCGTTGTCATTTGGGATTGGAATTTTATTTTGTCTTTTCGGCATTTTTGAAAAAAAGGAATTCTTCTACTTTCAGTTTTAAAACGTATTCTAACCGAGAATCATTTCAACGGAATATAATGTAATGCGAGGTGTTTTAAAAAAATTGAACGTCGAATTTCATTCAAATCTAAAGCGTATTCCGAATCACAGAAGAAATAGAATCTTGGGTGCGATCGTTTGTCTCGTTCTTTTGGCTTCGTTTCAATTTTTTTTGTTTCCGTTCTTGGTTCCTTTTCAGGAGAAAAATTCTTTTCTTTACGATCGTTTGTCCAAGATGGATTCCTCCCTTTATACGGAATCCGAATCTGCTCGATCTCAGAAACTCGCTCCCATTTTGTTCTTAGGAGACAGTCAGATTCTTTCCGGAATTCATCCTAAGGAATTAGAAAAAAGATTGGGTCTCCCGATTTGGTTTTTACCGAGACCTTCCGAGCAACCGGAGGGGATGTTTTTACGTTGGAAGGAATACGAACGGAAAATCGGAATCAAACCCTCCTTGGTGATCGTAAACGGGTCGGTGTTTTCTCTTTCGGACATGGACGTTGCTCAGGCTCATCGAAGTCTTGTGTTGAATTATGATTCGTTTCATATGGAAATCTTTACAGAAATCTTTCTTGGGGATTTTTATTTGAAAAATTTTTCCATTGGCACGTATTATCTTTTGGGAAGAATTTTTCCATTTTTACGTCTCAATGCTTCCGTTTCGACTACTTTCAAAATTATAGGCGAAGGGGACGAATTCAGTTATTCCGAAAAGAACTTGGAAAAATTGCTCCTCGGAAATCCTATCGAAAAATGGAAGTCTAATTTAGATCGGAACTTGTTTCTGGAAGTTGAATATTCGAAAAATAATGGATACTTAGATTGGGGAAAACAATCTTCTTATGACGGAATTTGCGTCCCGAATGAGAATTTAATTCCCCTTCCTCAGAATGCGGAAGCTGCTTTGCAAAAGACGCGAAAATCTTCTCTAAAAGCCTGGAGGAAATTGTTTTCCTACTTAAAGACGAATAACGTTCCCGTCTTTGCCGTTTCTTTGCCGTTTCGTCCCGATTTCGACAAAAAACTTTCTTCGCTTCCGCAGATGTCTATTTGGGAATCGGTTCTTATGGAAGAAAGAATTCCTTATTGGAAAGCCAAAGCGCATTTTTTCGAACCGAGAGATTTCGGAGATTATACTCATTTGAATACTTGCGGAATGCGTAAGTTGGTTCCGGTTTTAGCGGAAAAGATTTTAGAACAAGATTCAATACGATCGGTACTGAAACGGTGAATTGTCCTGAAAGCGAACCTGTCTTTTTCGACTTGTTCCGTCTTTTGGGGAAGGATGACTTAGTGTCGATAACTTTTTGATCGAGGTCTATTTTTTATGGGATAAATAGACGAGTTCGACTTTTTAGATTCTTGCTGTCGGAATGAAAGATTCTTTCGTTTTTATGGAAAGATTGGACAATTCTGCCTCTTCAGGTTTTGATTCGGTTTTGCGATCTACGGTTCTGTAAAAAAGAACGAAAGTGAAAACGATAAATGTTAGAGAAACGATTTTAAAAAATAATATCATAAAATTATTATGTATTTTTCGGAAGGTTTTACAGCCTATTTTAACGTTTTTAAAAAGTTCTTCGCCTAACAACGAGCCATCTTTTTTTTATTTCCGATTTTTCCCATTTTACGCATTTTTAGGATGTATTCGGTAGCTTCTGGAACTTTGCAGGCCGTTTTACCCATCATCACTTCTACTTTGCCGATTTTTTTTGCAGTCTGTAGGGCCTCCTCGCCAAGTTCCGGATAAAAACCTCCTACCGCGATGACAAAGCCGTTCATACAGTATTTCACTCGGTTCTGAGATTTATGAATTTTGGATTCTACTCTTTTGAGTAACTTGGAAATTTCTTTCGATTCGATTTGATGGTTGGGAACGATTGACAACAAACTGGAAAACGTGCTCCATCCAGAAGAAGAGACACTTTCCTTTTCGGATTCGATCCATTCTCTCGCGAGCTCCCAGCCGTATTTGCTTTCCGCCGCGACCCATGCCACGGTGCATTCGCTGATCATCGGAGAAGCTGCATTCTTGACCCAAAACTGTAGATCTTTTTTTTGGATTTGTTTTTCGTCGGCTACGAGTCCCGCGAGATACATTGCGTCCGCATTTCCCGTTTTATAAAGTTCCAGGGAAATTTCGTTGTTCTTTTTGATTTTCTTTTGGATCTTTTTTAAGTCTCCCACTTTGACTCCGAAGAGCGGTTCCTTTGCTCCGTGATTGACGAATATTTTTTTGATAGTTGGTGTTCCCATTTTTTCCAATTCTATCATGATTTGTTTTAAGTCCATATTATAAAATCCTACTTTTTGAATGTTATTTTCGCGTTTGGAAATCGCCTCGAAACCTCTAAAATGAGTTTTTCCAAAATATAGTTTTAAAAACATTTGTAGTATGTTCGTTGTAATTGTCAACGATTCCCGGATCGACCAAGATTTCATTTAGGTTTTCTTTTTAAAATGGCGCTGTTCTCTGAACTCGGGGGAAGTCCAACTTTCGATTGTTTTAAATAAGCTCTTGATCAAGCCGTTTTTCTTTACAGCAATGTTCGGCTTTGTCGGTATTTGTGGTTTTTAACTCCTCATTTTGTTCATCAAGCGGCTTGGTTTCTGTAAATCTGATTTTAGGACTTTACATTTGTGAAATGTGGGAACTCATACGTTTCATGTCGCTCGTTTGTTCTCTAAACTGTAGGGGCAACTGATTTTCGCAAAAAACACGGCTTTCAAAATCCGAACTTTTTCAAAAAACCGTTTCTCATTCGGTTTTTTTCTTTAAGAAGTCTTTCATTATTTCCCAAGGCGGAAACAAATAGCGGATCAACAAGACCACAAACAAAGACGGGAATGTTAGAAGAAAATAATATTCGATCGTCCATTTCAGTACGACTTGGGTTTGATGTGGAAAACTGATCTCATCCGAAATTTTATTTTCGTATAACGCAAGTAAGACGGTGCAAAATTCATATTTACTTTTACTGTTATAAAAAAATTATCGAATAACAAAATCGCGACGGAAGTCGAGTGTGAATTTTTCGGTATGATCCTCTCGTTTACGGTTAATTCTCTGTATGTGCTTCGATTAGAACTGTAAGTTTCGCATAAGGTTCCGAGTAATGGAATCTTTTTTGAGACACATTCGGTAATCGCGGTTGAAAACATATTTTCCTATTATTTTCATCGACAAATAATTTTTCTATCGCAGCCGTAAATTATAATACGGTTTCAGAGAGGATTCTATGTTATTTCCAGAACTCCCACCAACGCCGGTTTTTATTTGAAACCCATTTTTTGTACCGCTTATCGATAACGCGCGATATTTTTGAATATGCGTCCCAAGTAAATGGAAGGTGATAAAGTGTCGATATGTCCTCTTCACCTATAAGAACCTTATCATAGTCGTCAAGATATTCGCCTGAATAGTAAAAGTGTGTAAATTTATTTCCTTGATCCGTTAGCATATCATCGCTTAAACAACCATCGAATAATTCTTCGTAAATGGTGACCGGAGTTACTTCGCGTGCTTTGAGTTGTTGAAATGCCTCTTTGAGCATAAGTTCCACGCTAAATACAGAATTTTGGACACTCTATTATGTAGAGATGAGTAAGACGCAGGACTCATCAGCTTGCTTATTCTGATAAAGTAGAATGAAGCATTGGGACACGTTGTGAAGTTCGTTTCAGAAACCAAATTTTTACCAATGAAAAATATGCCTTTTGATTGCAAAAAAACGGATAAACGGTAATCATTGCCGTTTCAATCGGATTATTAAACGGACATTCTCGAAAATGTTCGAGGAATTCTATCAGAACTCGTGAATATTTTTTGGAGAATATTTAAATGTTAAAGATTGTTTGTTTTTTAATTACGTTCTTGTCGATCCTTCCTTTGAATGCGGAAGAAATAGATTTCGTAAATAAGATCATTCTGAAAATTACGGATTCCTCTACTCCGAAAGAAGGAGATAAGATACAATTCGAAGTTCTTTCTTATAATCACGGAGTATCTATGCCTCTTATGACAAAAGGGCCTAGTTACCGACCGGTTTATCAAGATTATACGGTGACAAAGTATTTAGATTTATATTCCGCATATTTGTTGGAAAAATGCGCGCGCGGAGGAGTGATTCCGGAAATACTCTTAACCTATTATCAAAAAAGCAATGACGGATCGTCCATATACAAAGCTTTGGAAGTTCAGATGCTCAATGCAATTGTCACGAGTGTCAGCGTAGGGGCCGGAGGAGATCGTCCTTTGGAAACGATAACCTTCACTTTTGATTCTATTCGATACTCGGTTACGATGCCTTCTTCCGCAGGAAAATTGGAGACGAGAACATTCTTAGGCAAAGTTCCGAAAAATTAGAAATCGATACTTCGGTCCGCTTACGCTTGTTTCCGCAAGCGTAAAAAGACATTAAGTTTTCTTAATTAAGTATTTTCCTAAGATCTACTTCTTTACAATTCGACACTTGAAGATATTTTGGGAAGGTTTGATCTTTAGCACGCTCATTGAGGAAGGTTTCAAAGATACCTTTAAATTCCACTATGTAGTCCAACTCATAAAATCGCCTTTCTATTCCACGGGAAAAAGAAAAGTCGTTTTTCCAATTGATTCTTACTCTAACTTGCAAATTGGGTTTTAAGTTGGCTATTTGAAAGCGCTGCCTTTTAGGAACGCCGATATTTTTCCCGTTAAAATATAACTTTAGCTCATTCGAATTTATTTTCTCAAATTCAAAAATATCAAACTTAAATTTATTCGCTTTCGAATCATTGAATGTAATTTCGTCTCTATCGTCGTAAAGACTATTCTCGGAAATCTTCGTGGATGGATTATAATCCAAAATAACTAAAAAGTCTGAATCGGAGAAGGACTTGTTGTTGCTGAGATCCGAGCCGAAATAATGGATAGATTGATTTTCTATCTTAGCAGTTGTGGACTCGAGACGATCCGGCCATGTTACAATGGGTCTATTTTGAAAACCGCGATCGCCTTTAGATAGAATCAGCCGACTTTTAAATATTTGGATTACTGCTTTCGGTCTCAATTGATTCCTCTTTTGACTTTGTAAGAGATTTTATAGGAGTCTGTTCTAAAACTTTACAAAGCACTTTTTGTCTTTAATTCCCCGTTACAAATTCCACCGAATAACCGAAGGTTTCTTCGAACGCGGATTTTTGTTCTTCCGCGGCCCAGATTTCCAAAGAAGGATCGTATCCCTTATCCGATTTTAAAACGAAATGGATCAGATTCTTTTCGATCTTGCAAGTTACGGAAAGGACGAGTCCGCCTCGATTTCGGTTTAACGCGGAGCTGATTCTAAGGATCGCCGAAAGTTGAGAGACCAAGGTCCGGTTTTTTTCCGCG
>NZ_CP040840.1:2947500-2970000 GCF_006874765.1 Leptospira weilii | reverse complement strand
CGACAAGGACATTCAGATCGCGGCTCACAAAGCGCTCAAGGGAAGTAGGGGAACCGCGATTGCAATCAAGGTTTCCACAGGGGAAATTTTGGCGATGGTCTCCAATCCTAGTTACGATCCGAATATACTTTCCGGAAAAAATAAGGCGGATCGAACCCTGCATTTCAAACGGGTTAAGGACAATGGGGGATTTTTAAATCTTGCGATCCAATCCAAGTTCCCCCCGGCTTCTACTTATAAAACGTTAGTTGCGCTTGCGGCGTTGGAAAGTCAGCACAAGATCGGATACACTCCGGAAACGACATTTTCCTGCAACGGAAGTTTTGTATTGAAATCCACGTTTGCAGGGGTGCCGGATCAGGTGTTTCTATGTTGGGAAAAGGGAGGTCACGGAACAAATGATCTTGCGCATGCGCTGCAGAAATCCTGTTCGGTATATTTTTACAATCTCGGATACAAACTCGGCTCCGACGCGATTTTAAACTATTCCAGGCTTTTCGGATTAGAAAACAAATCCAAAGTGGACCTTCCGGGAGAAGTTACTGGTTTTGTTCCATCTTCTGCGTGGAAAAAAAGAACGTACGGAACCAAGTGGTTTGACGGGGATACGATCAATCTTTCGATCGGACAGGGATTTATCTCAACGACGCCGATGGGAATGGCATTATTTTATATGGGACTTCTCAATCGCGGACAAATCTATCAGCCATATGTGGTGAGTGAAATTCGAGATCCCGTGGATAACTCCATCATCAATAGAACTACTCCTCAAATACTCAGAGATATTCCGATCAATCAGTCTTCCGCAGAAGCGATTAAAGAAGGATTGAAGCTCGTGGTCAAAAGCGGGACTGCGTCATACGTCTTGAACAAGCCGTTCTTGCCGGATATCGCAGGAAAAACGGGAACAGCTCAGACGAGAAGAAGAGGGGCTTCCGGATCCAACCATGCATGGTTTGTAGGATACGCTCCCGCAAACGCACCTGTCAGCGAACAGGTATTAATCGTGGTGTTTGTAGAATACGGGGTCGGAGGAGCGGCGGGGGCCGCTCCTGTGGCGAGAGAAATGTTTCATGCGGCATTTCCTCCGGGAACGTTCAAGAAATCGCAAGAGATAGCGCTGCCTTCTTCGACGGGACAGGAGGGAACACTTGAAGCCAGATAAGTCCATAGAAAAGATCGATTACTTTTTAGTGATTTCGGTAGTGATCGTCGTTCTGTGTAGCGTGATGACTTTGTACAGCCAAGAGGTCAATTTCGAAGACGGGCCCGGAAAATGGTATCGTCAGTTGTTTTATTTCGTCATCGGACTTGTGATCATGTATTTCGTGTCGAGAGTCAACTATCAGTTGTTAGGCGCTTACGCGATCGTGATCTATGTGTTCACGATTTTCTTACTGATAATTACGTTAATTCCCGGAATCGGATACCTACCTTCGGGAAGAGGGGCCCGTTCTTGGCTCAAGATTGGACCTATCGGAATTCAAGCCTCGGAGTTTGCAAAGTTGTCCTCGGTGATTTTACTGGGTCAATTTATGGTCTTAAAGGAAAAGGATATGAAGAACTTAGTCGTTCTTTCGATTCCGTTCGTAATCGTGATCGTTCCGATGGTGTTTATTCTGCTACAACCTGATTTCGGAACCGCGGTTTCTTTTCTACCGATTTTGTTTACGATGCTATTTTTCGGAGGAGCGGATATCCTTCACATCGGATCTTTATTGGCGTTCGGAGGAATTACGCTCATGGTTCCCATGTTCGTGGAATATTCTAGACTAACTTTGATAAACGACATTGCTGACTTCTTACAAAGAACGGGAAAAACGGACCTTTTATCCGTGGTTAATCGACTCGGGGGAAAGATATGGCTCGCACTTGACGGAAAAGACGTAAAGACGGCCAATCTTACGCCGAAAACGTTAAATTCATTGCGGGAAGCGGTGGATCAGGTTGTGGAACTGGAGGGAGGATTTCTTTTTAAGATATTCTCCAATCAAACTCTGCTTTTGACTTTTGGGGCGATCTTTTTAATTGCCAGTCTTGTGATGGTGGGAATTCGGATTGCCAGAGGAAGCAGAACATTAAGACAATATTATATACCCTTGGGAATCTTGGGGATCAGTTTGATCTCCGCGGTTGTGGTGATGAAAATCGTTCCCTTTCGAGAGAACCAGGTGGTTCGATTGACTGCGTTTTTGAATCCTGAGGAATTCAAACAAGGAGCGGGGTACCAACTCAGGGCTTCGAAGCCCGCGGTCGGGTCCGGTAGATTTTTCGGAAAAGGTTTGATGAATGCGGAGATGACGGAAGGAAGAATCCCGCACGTTCCCGAATCGAGCACTGACTTTATTTTTGCTTCTTGGGCCGAACAGACAGGGTTTTTAGGATCCGTATTTTTATTATTCTTTTTATTTTCGATTCCGCTCAGAGGATTGCAGATCAGTTATGAAAGTAAGGATCGATTTGGATCTTTACTTGCTTCCGGAATCGTCGCGTTACTTTTTTATCATATGGCGATTAACATTGGTATCGTGATCGGGCTTATGCCCGTGACCGGGATTCCGTTGTCGTTTATGAGTTACGGAGGATCGCATTTAATCATGTCCATGACTGCGGTCGGAATTATACTTTCGATTAAAAGCAGAAAACACGCGAACTGATTCTCTCGGTGCAACTATCTATTAACTATGTTTTATTCTTTCGCAAAGTAATGATATCCTGGTGAATTTTCGTTAGGCATAATTGTGAGTTCAGAATCGTCAATCATTTACATCTTAATCAATGTTTAAGAAAACTTACAATTCGATTATCGATCTCATCAAAGACATCGCTCTTTTAAAGTTCAATAGGACCAAAAGTCGCTTAAATCTATAAGAACGTTTTCGTTTCCCTGCCAACGAGGAATTGTAAAAGACCGCTTTTTAAACAAAATCGATCGTATAAAAAATCTCAAAAACGACCGATACTAAGAATGCGCCTATGGACCCTGTCAGAGATTCCAGATTCTTTTTCGATTTAAAACGTAAATTCGAAATCATATTGGAAGAGGTTGAAAAAAAGACCTTCGATCAAAAGGATGAAATTCGGGAATTGGAAACCCTTTGGGAAGAGATGTTCAAACTCGCGGGAAAAAACGATTCTCCCTAT
This sequence comes from Leptospira weilii, assembly GCF_006874765.1. Classification (NCBI taxonomy): domain Bacteria; kingdom Pseudomonadati; phylum Spirochaetota; class Leptospiria; order Leptospirales; family Leptospiraceae; genus Leptospira; species Leptospira weilii. The sequence continues at coordinate 2,966,856 of NZ_CP040840.1, read as the reverse complement.
TTTCAAATCCGTCTCAAAACCCTCAAAAAACAACTCGATACGTTTGTAAAAAATAAAGGCTACGAAAAAAACGAATTCGATAAGATCTTTCATCAACTCGGCAAGATGAGACGGACAGATTCCGTAGAATTTTTGGACGAGTCCCTTAGAAACCGTCTCGGAAAGATCGCGGAAAATCATCATTCTTCCGGGGACATGATCTCTTCCGGAATCGTACTTCCTTCCACGACGAATCAAAAAGGAAAACAGTACATAACGTTCCGCTGTGGAACGATTCATTTTATCACCGATCGTTCTTCTTATACCATTCTTAAGGATTTGGATCGAAGAAAGAACACCGTCGAGTACAAAGGGAAGGTATATAGAATTTTTCCGAATTCTTTCGTTTACGGTCTTTTTGAGGAAGAATACAGGAACGAAAACTTCCTTACCATGAATTTGTTGGTACTTAAAAGGAAATTCGGTTTCGAATTTTATCGTTTCGATGCTTTAGGTGAAATATTACAGATCAACGAAGGAACGTTCTTAAAGGGACTCAAGTCGATAAAAGGTTCTGACGTTCAAGGCCATGACAATCGAATCCAAAACTACTTTCGAAAAGCGGGAGTTCGTTATTATTATATTCCGACAGAAAAAGTTTAGGATTTTTGAATATTATTTCGATTTTTGTTTTTCAATTTTGGGATCGGTTTTGGTTTCATTAATCGTTTTTGGACGGTTGGTTGATCGTAAATGATTTTAAAATTATGGAATTTAAAAGTAGCGGAGAGAAGAATCCGGAGAAAGGATCTTCCTCCGGAGAAAGTTTTTTAGTCTTGAGAATCTTCGAGAAGATTGTTCAGACTTTCAATCAGAACATCCACTTCCACGCCGTAACCCATACAAACCTGCTCGATCGTTTCAAGTTCGTTGATAGAACAGTGGGAGCAACCTCCTAAATGGTAACTCGAAAAAACAAGTCCTGCTTCGGAGTGAACGGCCATAGCCTCACCTACCGTCATTTCCTTATAAAATCTTGGCTTGACCACTTCTGTCATTGGATATCTCCTATCATTAAAATAAACGTATTGAAAAGAAACTTTACGGGATGCAAACTGCGAAAAACACCGAGGCACGTCTCGTAAACTATAAAACCGTCTTAAATTTGCGGTTACTTCCAATATATAGACATGGGAAAGAAAGTCAAGAGCTATGTTTTTTGAAGAATCAGGAAGATTTTATATTCGAATCGAGGAGCGTTTTGAATCCTCACATTTCCTCTACAAATATTTCCCGGACGGTTCGGATGAACCTATACACGGACATTCATGGAAAGTGGAACTCTATCTTTCCGGAAAAAAAAATATCGGCGAGGACGGAATCAGTTTTGATTTTCTGACTTCCAAGCAGAAACTTAAGGAACTCGTGGGAAAGTTGGATCATATACTGATTAACGAGTTGGAAGAATTTAAAAAGATCAATCCGACTTCCGAAAACATTGCGCGCTGGTTTTATCATTATCTCAAAGAGAGTGTACATTCCGCGGGAGGAAGAGTGGATAAAATTGTCATTCACGAAGGCCCCGAAAATCTCGCCTTTTTCGAACCAACATCAGTTCCGTAAGAATTGATGTTGCGAAATCGCAGCGGTAGCGTAGTGATTTGCTCTCAACGTAGTTGTGAAATCATCAGTTCCGTAAGAATTGATGTTGCGAAATCGCAGCGGTAGCGTAGTGATTTGCTCTCAACGTAGTTGTGAAATCATCAGTTCCGTAAGAATTGATGTTGCGAAATCGCAGCGGTAGCGTAGCGATTTGCTCTCAACGTAGTTGTGAAATCATCAGTTCCGTAAGAATTGATGTTGCGAAATCGCAGCGGTAGCGTAGCGATTTGCTCACTGCGCAGCAATGAAATCAGCAACTTTTTTTACTATTATTCAGAGAGTTTATTATTCTCTCTTCATCATTGACTTACTGTAGAATACGTTAGCCTCTCAAACACATATTTATCAATGAACGAATCAGATGTTTTTTAAGCTGGGGACGGCTCGTAGGGCGGCCGGTGGGCTTACGAAAGCACTCTTACTGATCTCTATAAGATTGAGTACCGTATTTTTATTTCAAAGCACTGTTTCAGTGCAAAATATTAAGCATTCTTCTGAGTAGCCTCATGGTTTTTAGTTCAGACTGTACTAAAGATGAGAACGGCAAAAGAGAGATTTAGGGAAATTATCTCGATATAGTAGGCGCTAAAAATTGAATGTAAATATTAAAAGCGAGTGCGCTTACATGATTACTCGTCCCTGAGAGAAGTTTTAAGGGATTGGAACTGCATACCCTGAAATAGTTCCCTTTGTCTTGTAGTGTGTGTAAAACTTTACTTCGACTGACAGAATGTTCATAGTGTTGGTTTTTTTAGGGCGTTTTTCTATTATGTGTTCTATGGGATCGAAAAGAATTGTTGTATTAAAAATGAACACGAACATTTTATTTTTATATCACTAGGTTACATAAACGAAACTGAGAGATCTTACAAATACGTATTTTTATAAAATGGGATTCTATAAAAATACGACTAACGTCTTACATATTAAAGTAATATCTTAAACCGTTACCGTCTAACCAGAAGTATCGATATCTTCTCTGGAAAAGGACATTTGATTCTTTAAGAAACTTTTCTATTTCTTGAATCGGATAAATTTTCCATCGCAAGTAATCTCCACGTGATAAGATGTTTTCCAGAAGTTTTTCGTTTTCGGTCCACCATTCGTACCAATTTCTTATCCCTTTTTCCCCTTTGATCAAAGACTTAAAATAAGGAATATAAGATTGAAGCAGTTTTTTTCCTTGAGATAAGTCAAATTGGTTTAAGTCGATCGGTGTAATCGAGTTGGGAGTAGCAGGGACTTCCCAACCGCCTACCCGATTGAAAAAGGAAATGGGTTCTTTTGCTGTTTTATCCATGGGGGCACGGCAACCGTGCAGTTTATCATTTTCGGCATCATGAAAAAAAAGCTCATAACCTTCAACACTTCTATCATGGTATAACGCTGTATATCCGACATAGGTATATCTTCTATGTCGTTGAAATGTATCGAATGCTTCTTGCACTTCGAATTCCATTCCCACCCTATTTACGGTAATAAAATAAGACATACGATTCGGCCAACTTGATATATTCCTAAATTTAGAGCCAGCGTAATGTTGGAGTCGTTTCGGAAAAACGGACAAGTTATGTAGAATTTTTTTCCCTAAATTCGATGATTTACTTGAGATAATTTAAAACCGGGGAATTTTTCCTTTCGTTGTAATATTTTTCGATATAGCCAAATAGAAAATATTTAGAACTTGTCCCCAAACCTCAGATGTAGGAACTCTTACGGGAGTGCTCCAACGATAAAATCCGTAAATCACCAATCTGCGGAAATTTTCACGCTCTATTACGAACTTATGAAATGATTGTGCCGATTTCTTTTAAGGTTTCGGGACAAGTTTTTAACTTCCTTTATTCATAAAACTGACGACCTAGAAATAGTATTATTTTTATGCACCCGGTTCGTATTTCGGGAGCCTCTTCTGTAAAACCCAAAAAGATAAATAAATGATATTTGTAATATTCAATAAAAATAAAATTTAGTCTTTGGATTGATTTCTTTCGTTTTGGCTTTTAGGGTTTTCGGATTGTTTCTACTTTTTAATTTTGTTTGCAATAGGTTTTTGCAAAATTGCTGTTTTCAAAGGATTCATTTTTTGTATATTACCCGAGAAATTTCTTCTTTTTTTAAATTTTAGAAATTATATCAAAAAAGAAAAAAATTGTACTACACGCTGTATCCCAAAGGGATTTTCATTTTCAGATATCGTATCCTAGAATGTTTTAGAGAAATTAAAATCGAATACGAGCATATGAGCAATTTTGAAAGTTATAGAAGGTAAGCGTGGATTTAAGTGCTAATTTATATAGTGATTTGTGATGTTTCAAGACTATCGCCGATTTCTAATGAAATCGGCTTTGGGGTCGTTATTTGTCCAGAAGAATTCTTTTATTTTCCAATCAAAAAATGGCATGAGGCTTTCATTTTCTTTTAAGAAGACATTCTTCGTTTTTATTTTACGTAGAGTTGATCGAAAGAAGCTCCGTCCGCAAAATGATCTTTTTGTGCTTTGTGCCAGCCGCCGAAATGTCCGTCCACGGTGATCAGATCCAATTTTGGAAATTTTCCTTCGTGCTTTTTCAGAATAGCTTGGTTTCTCGGACGATATCCGTGTTTTGCGATAATTTCTTGTGCCGCATCTGAATAGAGAGACTTGAGATACTCCTTTGCCGTTTCTAAGGTGCCGTGTTTTTCCGCGTTCTTTTCCACGATCGCTACCGGCGGTTCTGCGAGAATACTCAACGACGGAATAACGACTTCGTATTTATCCTTTCCAAATTCTTCTAGGATAAGAAAAGATTCGTTTTCCCAGGCGATCAGTACATCTCCGATACCGTTTTGAGCGAAAGTGTTGCTGGAACCTCTGGCTCCCGAGTCGAGAACAGGAACGTTCTTATATAAGGTTTTTATAAAATCCTGAACCTTATTCGTATCGTTATTGAACTTTTTCTGAGCGAAAGCCCAAGCGGCGAGATAATTCCAGCGTGCTCCTCCGCTCGTTTTGGGATTCGGTGTTATGACGCCGACTTTGGATCGAATTAGATCGTCCCAGTCTTTAATATTCTTGGGATTTCCTTTTCTGACTACAAATACGATTGTGGAAGTATAAGGAGTGCTGTTGTTGGGAAGGCTTTTCAACCAATCCCTGGAGATCAGGCCCTTCGAAGCTATGATGTCGATATCGTAGGAGAGTGCGAGTGTAACGATATCTGCTTCGAGTCCGTCGATCACGGACCTAGCTTGTTTACCGCTTCCGCCGTGGGATTGATTGACTCTTACCTCGTCTCCCGTTTTGGATTTCCAATAACTTGCAAAAAGCTTGTTGTATTCTGCGTAGAGCTCTCTCGTGGGATCGTAAGATACGTTGAGCAGGTTTATGTCCTTTGAGAAAAGCGAGGCGCTCGCGTTAGTCATGAGCAGAGCAATTATAATTGATTTAAGAATTTTTGTTTTCATGTTGATTCCCTAATTTTTGATTTTTTGAATTACATTGCAAATTGAACGAATAGGAAGAAGCTGTAGGACTTATGGTCCAGAGTGTATCTGTCGTTAACGTTCGGGGCCCAGGGATTGACTCTGGCGTTTCTTACCGAATCTCCCGCGAGTAAATAAGATCCGCCCGTCCAAATCGAGACGTAATCTTTGAGATAGAATTGATAGATTAAATCGAATTCGTAGAAAAGACGTTTTCCGCCTCTTTCACCCAGTTTATAACCGCCGAATGCGGAACCGGTCGTGTTTTCAGTAGTAAGTCCGGTATTCGGGGTACCGCCCGAGGAATACCATGCGTCATTTACGGAAGCTTTTTGAATATCGTAAGCGACGAAAATGAATCTTCCGTAGTTTGCGGAGTTATACATCAGGTGAACGGATTTGGTTCTTGTGTTCGACCAGAAAGTGGCGTTTACGATTCCGTTTCCGGAATCGAAGTAAGGGAAACCTCCGGATCTCGTCGCAAAGGAAGCGTCGTATGTAGCCACTTTGTTGTCCGTTCTATTCGGATCTCCGGAGCCGATCGAATATTGAATACCTACGCGAAATCGATCGAAGAAAGTATATCCCGTTTGAGCGATGAAAAACTTGGAATCGTATTCCACATTTTGGGTATAGATTCTTTGAGACTTCTGATTTCCGTCCACGGTTTGTTTGAGAGTGTCCCACCCCGCGTTGATCTTTTGACCGTTGTGACCGTATTGCCAGGAGCCTTCCAAGGTCCAGTCCCAGGATTTTGTCTTGGGTAAACGGTTGCTATCCGTTCTATTTGTTAAACGAAATCCGACCGTATTTAAATCGTCTCTTTGTCTTGTCCTATCCAGACTTGTGGTAGGGTTCGGGCCTTGTTCCCATTTTTTATCGATATTGAAATAATAGAAATCCACGAGGAAGTCTTCGAATTTTACCGTATTGTATAAACCGGAAAGGTAAGTGTCGTTGACGGTACCACGTTTGACTCCGTTTGCGGTGTTGTTGCCGCTACCCGCGTTTGAATCTTCCGCTATGATGGAAGTGAATGCTTCTGAGTTGAAATACTTGGAGTTGTATTTTACACGAGCCCCGTCGAAAGAGTTTCCGGTCTGACCGTCATTTCTGCCGCCGACATATCTATTATCTCCGAAGCCGAAGATTTGCCTTCCGATGAAAACTTCGAAACCTTCCGCGAAGTTTTTTAATTGTACAAAACCTTCCCTTAGATCTGTGTTGTTTTTGATGCTCACGGAATTTGTGGCGGTTGGCGCGGCGCTTAATTCTGCGCCGGCCGAATTGGAAAGCCCCAGGTAACCGAGTTGACCGTCCTTACGAGATTGTTCGCCACCGAAGACGCGAACGTCTTGGATCGTGACTTTTGCGGCAACGTAAGGGTTCGGATCTATGACAAAGAAAACCTGGGAATTCTGAGTCGCAAAGTTTCTATCGTCCTGAGTTCGTTTATCAAAATCAGCGTTGTGACTGTAATCGAAACGGGGACGAACTTGGAAACCCGCGCGGAAAATATCTCCCAACCAGAGCCGATCCGTTTTTCTCATTGCATCTTGGTGTTCTGGAGAAAGAAGCATGGACTTCATAAATTCCCCGGGGAGTTTCCCTTTGTATGGACTTTTATAAGGTTCCTCCTTGGCGAGTTCCTGTTGGATTTCAGGAATTCCTTTTCCGTCGTTTGCTTGTTCTTCGTATTTTATATTGGAAGGCGGATCTAAATTGAGAACTGGGCCGGGTGTGGACTTTTTCTCTTTTGTAATGTCCTGCGAAAATAAGCTCAATGGAATGGCACAGAGGAAAAGAATTCCTGCCGTCATTTTAATTTTAGTATGTTTCATCTAATCCTCCGCTTGGAAATTTTTACCAGAAAGAAGGTTTGATCTCTGCAGTCAATGTAAAATTTCATCATATTAGAAATATTTCTTATATTTAAGAAAAGAATTCGTATTTATGGAGAATATTCTTTTAAAAAGGGTGAAATTCCGTTTTATTTGATAGGTGAAAAATACCTTTCCTAAAGTACAAGCAGGTTCTCAGAGTGAGTCAAATGTTTCTTATTATAAATTAATATGTTTAATAATTGGACAAAGGTGTTTTATTGTGGTCAATTTTTCATAAAAGATGGAAAGGGAGCAAATTCTAAAAAAGCATCTTTCGATTCTCTTGCAAAAATAAAAAGTTTTCTCGTTCTTAGAATTTGGAGCCGGAAAGTGTTTGTTGGGGATTTCCGTTGAAAAAACGACTCTTTAGAGTTCGTTTTAAAATTTAGAAAATCGAGACAAGAATGATACGATTTTATTTTGGTAAAAGGAGGGATTTTCTAAGATTTTGGAAGTATTAAAATTTAGTCACGAAAATACATTTTAAGAAATCAAGGCATTACTCGTCTCTACATAATAAGAGTGTCCAAAATTCTGCGTCTAACGCGGGATTTATGCTCAAATTAACGATACTCTATTTTATAGGAATGAATCATTGGAGATTCTTTATACGCTTCATCCGATTGAGGAAAAAATTCCGACCAGATTTTTTTTCCAATCAACGGACTTTTATCTCTTTTTGGGGAAGAATTTTTTAATACAAGTTCGAAAAAATTTGTATAGAATCAAACGGATTCTGATCGATCGGTACCGGATTCATTTATTGTTTCCTGGTTTTCAAAAAGATTTTGTCTGGAGGAAAGGTCGGGCCCGTTTTTCAAACTTGGTCTCGTGAGCGGGCTTTGAATATTATAAAAAAATAATATATAACGTAAAAAGACCTTCTTTTATACATTATAATTGTTGGAAAATTAATGTTCCATTTGTTTCTGTTTCATTGAAATGGACGATTGAAGCGGTTTTGTGAAACTTCATCATTGAATTTTTCAACAATTCTATTGAAAACAGAAATCTTGATTCCATAGGATTTCGTTTAGAAATGATTTCGAATTTTACCTGCAAAAAATTTTCCAAAACTTGCCGAAAAAACTTCGGATTGTTGCCGATTATAAGGCGACCTTTGAATTATTTTTCCGGCTTATAAAATCGGCCTCTCAAAACTTAGGGGAATGGATTGTCTTTTATTGTCTGCTCCTAGGCGGATGTAATTCCAAAACTGGCTTTGGAAAGTGTGTCTAAGGAGAGCGGGAAGGAGGAATCATTATACAAATTACGAAACGTTTTTTTGGGAGCGGAATCGAAAGGAAGTTTTGAATATTCGTTTTGCTTGTCAGGAAATCGGGTTTCGTAAGAATCATCCCATGCAAATCATAAAGGGGAAATGGAAAATTCCTCACGCGGCGAGAAAACCATTCGTATTTTTTTTAGTCTTTTTATTCTTATCCATACAATTTCGATTTTTATTTTCAGATCAAGTTCCCGATTCCGTCTCCTTACAAAACCAATATCTCATCGCGCAGGACTATCGGGTTCTATTTAAAAACTTTCTCTCTTCGGGGTACGATCGCTCTTTGCAGGGAGGAAGCCCCACGTTTTACTTTCAAGCTCCTTTTTTCTTTTTCCTCGTTTCATTTCTTCATACGTTCATTTTATTTTTTTTTCCTTTTGGTGTTTCCTTCAATTTAGGGATTCTACTCATACTGTTTTTGTTTTCATACGCGTTTTTGAAACTGGGGTTTTTATTTCTCACGGAAACTAGTCTTAGGCCGGGAAACGCTCTCATTACGATGACCGGACTTATGTTCTACTTCTTATATCCCGGAGATCGTATCGTCGGCGCGGGAATTGTGGGTGTTTTTCAAAATTCGATTTCCTTCGTCGTCGGGCTTGCGTTTGCGTTACTTGCGATTTATTATCTCGAAAAGTTTCGTTATACGGGAAAGCTTTCTTCTTTTTTTAAGAATCTGATTACGGGGTCTCTCGTATTTTACGCACACTACGAAATGTCCTTGTTCTATGTGATTACGTTGGGACTTTACTTTCTCTTTTACAAAGACGAGTTTACGATCTTTGAGATTTTGCTGATCTTTTTGTTTCCGTTGCTGTGCGCTTCCCCTATATTATGGAATTATTTTGCGTATGTTTCGTTTCAGCAAAACCCGCCGGTTTCTTTTCCGATCAACGGACTTTTATCTCTTTTTGGGGAAGAATTTTCTAACACAAGTCCGGAAAAGTTTGTGGATATAATCAAACGGATTCTGATCGATCAGTACTGGATTCATCTATTGTTTCCGATTTTATTTGTGATCGGAATTCGATTGCTCTTTATCAGAAAATTATTGCCTCCGATCTCCAGATTTCTGATTTTCGGAACCCTCTTTTTTTATTGGATGGCGACGGATTCTTCATTGTCTTTGATTTTTCCGTGGTTGCACGTTAAGTGGTATACGGCTCTCAATGTATCCCTCGTTTTCTTGACTTTTTCCGCCCTTGTGACCGCGAGATTTTTTTTGAAGAATCTCCCGCCTGGAAAATGGAAACTTTGGACCGGTTTGATTTTATTCGTCTTGGGGTTGTATAGGTTTATCATCACGATTCCGGGACCGTCCACCGGAATCGAAAGTCTTTCCATAAATCCTTCCCCCGTGTGGAGGCAAAAGGATGAATGGATTCGGGTCTTTGAAAAAACTTCCTACGGCGCCTTGATTGCGTCGGAAGAGATGACGGAGGAATACGGTTCGCGGGATTCTCGTTGGGTTTCCGTGTTGATTCGTCAAGCGGTTAGACGAAATATCACTTTGCAGAATCGTTTCGAACATTCGTTCTTTTCTTCCGCGGAAGAAATCATTCGATTGTTTCCTAGACAGGGATTTAAACCTTCCCTACGCAATGAGGAAAAAAGAGGAAACTTTCATTCGATTCGGACAGAAGAAAAACTTTCCGAATTATTTTTAAATCTCCTTTCTGAAAGAGGCGTTTCGTATGTTCTACTTAGATCGGATGCTTTGAATCGAATCACGGCTGTGTCGCCACAATGGTTCTCGATGGTCTATAAAAAAGGAAAATGGACTTTATGGAAATTGAATTCTTCTCGGCCTTTTATGGAATTGCTTTCTCAGAAACCGATTGCACTCCTTACGGAAGGAGATTCTCTTCAAAAAAAATCGGAACTTAGATTGGAAAATCTGCCAGAGTCGATTCTGGATTTTAAGTTTCAATGGAACGTTTCTTTGGTTCCTCTGTCCAAAGAAGAGTTTGAATCGAATGAGATTTTCTTTTCAGGAGCTTATGAGGTCTCTCAACTTCGTTCTTACTTTCAAAAAAGAGTCGAAGAGGGCACGGATAAGAAAAACGAAAGGAAACCCGACACAAAGAGGGAGAAAAATGAATCGGTTTTTTTGTCGTCCGAAATTGATCCTCTTGTTTGGAACGACTCCGAAATCAAATGGGAGCTTTCGAAGGAAACCGAATCGGATGTTTGTTTTCCTATACTTATCCGTTCCGGTTTTTTTCCCATTTGGAAACTTGTATCCGGGGAAAAAGTATATCGGACTTTGGAAGGTCAATTTTATTTCTGTTCTGCGGAGAAACAGAATCAATTCTTATTTTATGATATTCGCACGTATTTGATTACTTTCATTCAATTTCTGCTTCCGCTTTTGTTTTTTGGGGCCACGTTTTTAACGCACAGGAAAATATCCAACTGATGTCTTTTCTGTCCGATTCACGAAAAGCTCCTTTCAGAAAAAGGAAATTTTTTTCCAATTCTCTTCTAATCGGATTTTCGATAGCCATACTTTTCGTTTTGTTTTTTGGAGATTCGGAAACTTCGATCGTAAAAGTTGTTCTTTCTGCTTTGGAAGGAGGTTTAATCGGAGGACTCTGTGATTGGTTTGCCGTATGGAAGACCTACAAAGCGATCGAAGAAGACAGCTCCAAATTATCCTCCGAAATCGGAAACTGGGTGGCAGACGATCTTTTACATCATGAAGTAATTCGTTCCAGGATAAAAATGGTTTTGGAAGATCCTTCAACTCGAGACGAGGTTCATGAGGTTTTACTGGAGACTTTCGGAGACGAAGAAAAAACGAACGAGGTGTTAAACCGACTTTTTTCTAAAGTGGAGGAGGAAATCGTTCAATACGTCGTTCATTATCAGTTTTCCGGGACCGATGTCGAAATATTGAAGGAATTAAACCGACAAAAGGAGATCATAGACACGATCAAACTTCTGATCGGAGAATCCATGATCAAAGTCGCCGATACCGAGGAATTCAAATCCCTTCTTAAAGAAATATTAGGTAAAATGCATTTGGTGGCTCAGGTCGTTTTAAATTTAGTCGTCGATTTCCCGAAAAAGTTGAAAGAATATGGAAATCACGTCAAACAAGGATTGATAATAGAATCCAAAGACGAAAAAACCATTGAAAAATTGGTCAATCTTATGGCCGCTTCCGCGGAAACATATATCTCGTCTTGGAACGAATTGCATCTGGATCAGAGAGAGAAGGCGGTAAGATCCTTGATGGGATTTTTGAAGGACCAGGCTAGTCGACTTTTGGGAACTCTCGTCCAAAAACATCTTCAAGAAATCGGAGAGATTAAAACATTACAGGAATACGTTCCTCTCCGTTCCATTTTTGAATTTGTAGAAAAGCGTATAGATGAGGGAGTTTCCGGTTATATCGGAAAACAGATCACCAGCAGACTGCAAAGTTTGGATCCTAAGGATCTGAGAAAGAATTTGGAATGGAAAACCCGGAATGTCTTAGAAACGATTCGTATTAATGGAAGCATTTTGGGATTCTTTTTAGGAAGTGTCACCGGTCTCGTAAAACTCTTTTTTTGGAATTGAAATTTTAAGTGTTATGGGAAAGTTTTTAGAAAACTTTGAATGTAGTAGGGAATGCTCATATATATGAAGCGCCGTTTGAAATAAATTGTATGCAAATACTATAATCAATAAATGAAAAATAAGATTCAAAATATTGCTGCATTGCCTGCGATTTTACAGGATATTAAAGATTATGTTTTCGATTTATGTAATATACGAATCGTAAATCTTCAAATGGAAAATGAAAGTTCGGAATATGGGGCTTCCGCCTTTGATATTGGGAATTTAAAGATTACTTTCCGACTGGCGAAAATAACTCCTACTAAAATTGGTCAGTTTGTCACACTATGGAAACGAAATAGTAAAGGACATATTCAACCTTTTGATGTTCATGATTTAACGGATTACGTTATTATTGGGGTGAAAGATAAAAATCTTTCCGGTCAGTTTATTTTTCCAAAGCAAATTTTATGCGATAGGGGTATAATCTCTGATAAAAAAAGAGAAGGTAAGAGAGGTTTTAGAGTTTATCCTTTATGGGATTTTCCAACTAATAAACAGGCACAACGAACTCAGAAATGGCAATTGGATTATTTCTTTGAAAACTCTAAAGCGAAACCAGTAGATATTGTTCGTGTGAGAAACCTTCTAAATATTAGAAATTAGAATTGCATAAAACGGAATTGTGAGGGTATATTCTGAAATTTTTTATTAGAGTTACTGAAAAATTCCGTAGTGGAGTTAAAAAACTGCTCTACTCATCTCTACATAATAGGGTGTCCAAAATTCTGCGCTTAAACGCGGGACTTGTACTCAAATTAGCGATACTCTGTTTTATAGGGATCAGTAGCAGTTTGAATTTCGAGAGGGAAATCTAAAACAGATCCGTTCAAGAACTGCATGTTGAAATACTACTCGGACGTATGAAAATAGTACTTAAAAATAAATGTTCGGTTTTGCAAAAGTAAGGCGGTTCTCAAAAAATAAGTCAAATCAGGATTTTTAAGATTTTTAGAGGTATATTCCAACATTCTAATTTTCGAAATAAGCTTATCATAGTATTCTTTTCATGCGTCCGAGTAGTAAAATGAAAATTCCATCGAATAGAATTTAATTTTTCTTGTTTTGAAAAACTATTTCGTATAAAAATAACTTAAAATTGCGCTTTGAATTTTCAAACGATCCGATTCAATCTCTACGGATATGGATTTAAAAAAAATAAATTTTAAAGATGTAGACGATTACATCAGTCGTTTTCCCGAAAATATACAGAAAATTTTAGAAGAATTGCGATTCGTTATTAGAAAATCGGCACCTGAAGCTGAAGAGAAAATCAGCTATCAAATACCAGCGTTTGTGTTTCACGGTAATTTAGTCTATTTTGCCGCGTACAAAAAACATATCGGATTTTACCCGACTTCAAGCGGGATCCGAGCGTTTCAATCCGAATTAATGAAATACAAAACATCGAAAGGCGCAGTACAGTTTCCGATCAATCAACCTTTGCCTCTCAAATTGATTGCAAAAATCGTAAAATACCGGGTAAAAGAAAATAAGGAAAAAAGGAATGAAAAGTTATAAAGATGTTGAATGTTTTGAAAAGAGGAACGCGGTTTCGACAAGGATTCGTTTTGCAATGGATCGTTTCGAATTATTTTTATGAATCTTATTCGGAACCGTATAAAACAGTATCCGGAATTCTACCCTTAAAACGGGGATTCGTTTCGAAATTCACGGTATTCTACTCTGTAGAAATCGCTAATATTAGAATTGCCTGAAAAATTCCGTAGTTCAGATTAACAACACTGCTTCAATCGCCCATTTCCATGAGGCAGAAACTGATGAAGAATTAATTTTTCAACAACTCTATTACAAGAAAGTGAAGATTTTCCTATGTTCACTACGAGCTCAAACGGTTCGGAACGAACAAGAGCGGTCAAACTAGCTAAAAAAATTTTGATATGCGTTGTTAGAAACAGAGGCGGATTGGATAAACTTACGATGATAACTTCTTTAAATTAAGATTTGGGACTGGACGGAGACGATGTTCATGATTTATGAGAGGATATCTATAAATACTCGAATCGATTGGTCGACTTTGATTTCACTTTATTTTTTGGAAAAGCTGAGAATTTCTCGAGCAATCAAATCCAGATTTGTGGAACTAAGTTCATCTTCCAGAACTCTCTGGGCTTTTTCATAAACCTTGGAAAGAATCGGTTGGATCGCGTGGCCGCAGATACATTTCTTATTCGGGGATTTAGAGTGCATCTGGAAAATCTTTTCGTCTATGGCTTCGTAGATTTCCTTCAAGTTAATGGCAGAAGGAGTTTTTGCAAGAACGTAGCCTCCGTTCGGTCCCATTTGATTACGCACGATTCCCCGGTTTTTAAGAAGAGATAAAATTTTACGGATCACAACTGGATTCGTATTTACGCTTTCCGCAAGTTCTTCGGAAGTTTTCGTTTTACCTTCTCCGAGAGAAAGAAGGGAAAGAATATGGATAGCGACTGTAAATCGACTTGTCATATCTGTAAGACTTATGGTTACAGAATATAGAAAATAAGAATCCGTGTCAAGCCAAAGCTTGTTTCCAAAAAATACTTGCCTCGGATTCTTTAAATAGGAACGATGCGGCGATGTTTCAGAACTATCTTCTTCGATTTTTAGATCCTAAGTTGGAAAAGGAATTTAGATCCTTTCTCAGAGAGCATGTCGCAGTATTCGTCAGAATCGGAGCGATATCGGCGGTGATCGGATACGTTGCTGTCTTTCTACTTTTTTACGATATTCTTCTCATTCGGGATCATCGGGTTCTTTGGATCTTGGAAGGAAGTGTGACTTTCGGGCTAGGACTTTTCCTTTCTACTTTGAAAAGATTCCGATCGACTATGGTTCCTCTTTCCATCATAGTCAATACGATTGCAGGTTTAGTCGCGGTTTACGTAGGTTTTGCCTTCATTCGGAATCAACATGCGATCTTACTCACCATTCTGATCATCATCTCGTATTATGCGTTTTTGGTTCTGAGAATCCGAACTTTGCTCGCGTTCGTCGGGACTTCTACCTATCTGGCCGCGTATCAATATGTACTTCTTATGGACGAAAGTTTGGATTCCCAGAACAAAGTAATTTACAGTTTTCTAATATGGTTTTCCGAGTTTTTCGCGGTTATTGCGGGTTATACTTTGGAGTTGACTACGCGCAAATTGTTTTTGCAGGCAAAAACAATCGACACACAGACAAAAGATTTGGAAAAAGAGAAGGAAAAATCGGATCTTCTTTTGCGAAACATTTTTCCCGACGAGATTGCAAATCGATTGAAGAACGAAAATTCCCAAATCTCCGAATACTTTTCCGAATGTTCTATTCTATTTGCGGATATCGTTGGTTTTACCCTTCTTGCGGCCCGTAAAACACCGAAAGAACTGGCGGGACTACTGGACCGATTTTTTTCGAGACTCGACGAACTTGCGGAGCGCAGAGGGGTGGAAAAGATCAAAACGATCGGAGACGCGTATATGGTCGCGTCCGGAATTCCGATTCCCTGCGAGAATCATATTCAAAGAATTGCGAATCTCGCCTTAGATATATTAGAAGAAGTGAATACGAATGAGGAATTTGTCCGAGAGGATTTAAACATTCGAATCGGAATCCATTCCGGGCCGGTCGTCGCCGGAGTGATTGGAAGAAAAAAATTCATTTACGATCTTTGGGGAGATGCGGTCAATCTTGCCTCTCGTATGGAATCCCACGGTGTTCCTGGAAAGATTCACGTAACGGAGGAATTCTATCTTGCCGCTTCTCCTCTCTTTCAATTGGAAAAAAGAGGGGAGGTGGACATCAAGGGAAAGGGAATCGTATCGACTTATTTCTTGATGGGCGAATTGATTAGCAAGGAAGATCGGTATGAACGGGAAGATATTGAATTGAAGTGCTTCCCTGACTGAACCATTCCGGAACAGCCCTTCTCCAAGAGATAAACTGAGGAGTCTCGAGATGTTTCTTTCTCGCCGCCTCGTTCTCATATACTTCCATAAATAAGAATCTCCCCGGATCTCCGTCGCCCTGGAGTACGTCGAGCCTAAGAATTCCCTCTTCCGTATCGAGAGATTCTTTTGCCATATCATAACTGATTTTTTTGAACTCTTCAATCTTTTCGTCTAAAACTTTATAAGAGGATACGATCACGATCATAAGTTCAGAATTTACGAATGCTTTCCTTTTGGGAAGAAAAATCCTCCTTGCTCAAAACGACAATGATTCCAAGAGTTTTCAGAATGAAATTGAACACTAAAATAACGGAGATGCTCGGAATCGATTTACCAATTATCGGAGCGCCTATGTTTTTAGTCTCGTATCCGGATTTGGTCGTGGCGGTATCCGAAGCAGGTGGGATCGGTTGTTTTCCTTCTCTCAATTATCGTTCTCCGGAACAACTGAAAGAAGGCCTTCAGGAAATCCGTTCTAGAACGAAAAAACCGATCGGCGTAAACTTGATTCTCCATAAGTCGCATAATCCGAATTGGTCCAAACAATTGGAAGTGATCTTGGACGCAAAGGTGGAACTTTTGATCACAAGTTTAGGAAGTCCGCGTACGGTAGTCAACGAAGCCAAAAGCATAGGTTCGAAAGTATTCTGCGATGTGACTACGCTCAAACATGCCAATATTGTTGCGAAGGCGGGGGCCGATGCGTTGATTGCAGTTGCGCAAGGGGCCGGCGGTCACGCCGGAAATATTTCTCCTTTCAGTCTTTACCCTTATCTCAAAAAAGAAACCGGCCTTCCTCTGATTGCGGCAGGCGCCATTTCAAGCGGGGCTCAGATGCTCGCCGCTTTTGCGTTAGACGCCGACGCTGTTTATGTGGGGACGAGATTGATTGCCACTCCGGAAGCGATGGCCTCCGAAGATTACAAGCGAATGCTCATCGAATCCGGCCCGGAAGAGATCGTGTATACCGAAAAAATTTCCGGAATTCCGGCCAACTGGCTCAAGAAATCCGTGGAGAGGGCGGGCGATCTTTCGCATAGCGGACAGTCTCAAAATTTGGATCAGGAATACAAACGTTGGAGGGATATTTGGTCCGCTGGACACGGAGTCGCTCAGATCGAAGGTTTAATTCCCGCCAAGGAATTGATTTTGGGAATGGTAAAAGAATATCAAGATATTCTAAATCGATTGCCTCGCTGATATTTCGATCCGAAGGCGGTTATTATCTTTTGTCTCCCGGACGAATTTTGTGTTTTACTATTTCGAACTATGCTCGTGGAAAAGAGCCTTCTTGTGATTGATTCGGGGCGCGCTTTTTTTGGCTTTTATATCAATATTAAATATTTTAAATCCTTTATAGGACATTATTCGATGCGGATTCGCTTCTGTTTTTTAGAATATTCCCTACGGGAACGATCGTTTGGTCCGCGATCTTTTGAGTTTTTTTCTTTCTTATGGGATCAAAAGAAAAGTTCTTTCTGAGAACCGAGTAAAACTTTTTTAGATTTCGATTTAAGGCGAATTCGAAAATTGGGATTTTTTTGGGACTAAAACTTAGATTTCAATTTCATGTTAAGGTTCGGAAAAAACTTGCCAATGAGAGTTCAGTCTCTATTCTTTCTCTATGGGCGGCATTTTTAAGGGAATATTGGGATTGATTCTTACGGGATTCCTTATGGTTCGGTGCGAAAAAAAAAGCCCTTCTCCGTCCGTTTCCGCAGAAACGTACAAAAGAGTCGCCGAAGCGTATTGCTCTCAGATGAGCCGTTGTAAAGAACCCTATCTTTTTTCTCTTGAAGGAAAACTCAGAAAGGACGCCGCTTTAACTTACCCTGATAATGCGCAATGTTACAGCGACTTTAATTACGATTACGATAAGTCCGAACCGATCGTTTTGAAAAAACTCAGCGATAGTTTGAAGTTAGAAGCGGAGCTTTGTATTAAAAGTGTGGAACGTGCGGATTGCGGTTCTATCGTAACCTATCAAATACCAGAATGTGTGGAGTACAACACTTTCCTAGAGACGATCTCCACTTCTTCTACAAAGTAAGAATTTATTTTCGATTTCGCGTCTGTGTAAATACCGTATTCTGTATAAGTTACAACAATATCAAAGAGATCTTCACTGGCGATTTGCGGAAGAATAAGATTACGGCTCTTTACGAATTGTTTTGTTACGGACAACTCAGGTTGACCTGAACTTCGGAACGAGGCGCGTTTTCCGGGACTGTAAAGACGGTTTCTCTCACCACGGTTTCAGGATAGCCGTCCACCCTCGCAAGATCTCCAATACAAAGAAGTCTATATTCTCCGGGATGAATGTACTTCATCTTTGTAGAGGCGCCTTGGACGGGAGAAGCGATCAGGGGGAGCCTTGTACTAATGTCCGTTTCGGAAAGACGATATACCCCGTAGTAGTGGGTTGTGGAAGCTGTTCCGCCTAACACCGTCAAGCTGGAGGCGATTTCAGGGCGAATAATGCGCGAACGAATCAGAAGGTTGCCTCCCATATCCGATTCTCCCTTATGATCGCTGTCGGGTTTCCAATCACTGATACCCACTAAGGTTCTTACACCCCCTATGCTCGAAACGTAAGAATGTATCATCAGGTTTTCTTTCAGATTCATTCTTACTTCTAGGATATAAGGGTCGAAACCGGGATACACAAGCATATCCTGGTCTCCATTCTCCACTTTGTAGAGTATCGGAAACACCAGAGGCGGATACATCGTTTTCGTTGTGGAATCAGCTCCCGGTTTGTAACTCAATCTAGGAACGATATTGATTCCGGGAACTCTGTAGTTGTCGAATAGAGTGAGGTTGGAAAACGTAAGTCCGGGTTCTGTCGCCCAAGCGGTCACCAAAGATCTCAGATACAAACCGGTATAATAGAATTGAACCGGACCGTTTCCAAATGCGCCCCAGTCTGTAGCGGAGGTTGGATCATTGGACGGGTAGGCAACTCCCTCTCCATTGAAAAATTGAATCGCTTTGATTTCTCCGTCGTTTAAACGACAGGAATTCGAATTGGTAGTGTATGGAATCGTGCAAAAAACCTGTCGGTTCGGAGCGACTTCGTCCCAAAATTTCTTTGTGTCTTTTACGTTTTTAATCAGACTCAGATCGAAAGTACCTTCTTGATATTTCGTCGACATGCGGATTTCTCCGATGTCTATAAAGATCGGTAGGTTTTGGGCTAAGGGAACTCCGTCTAAACCGAAGACGGGATCGGAGCCTTCTACTCCGTTTGTATCTTGGTAGAGTTGTCCGGTTCCGCCGGAATAGGCTTCGAATCCGATCGGGTTATCGGTGGCGTAAGTTCCTTTAACGAGCAGTAACATTCTTTGGTTGAAGAGAGTGCTGATTACCGGATATTTGGAACCTTTTCCGTGCCAGTCGCCGACTTTACAAAAAAACATTAAAAAAACGGAAAGTATGAGAAGGAATGAGAAATAGAATCGTTTCATAAAAATACGCTCACCATCAAACCGAACTGAAAGAATTCCGTATCCACAACTCGATAGTAATTCGGATTACTCAG